>NZ_BAAASM010000014.1:0-290598 GCF_039532885.1 Streptomyces nogalater
CCGGACTCCACCTCGCCGCCATCTTCATCTGGTCGGCGAGGTGATCCGAAGGAAACGGCCTAGTTCCGCCGTCCGCGCAGGATCACCACGTAGCCGGCGGCTGCCAGGGCGCCGAGCGCCGCGCTCGTGCCCCAGAGGGCCGCCGGGCCCACGGTGTCGAGTGCGCGGCCCGAGAGTGCCGGGGCGACGCAGGCGGCAGCGGCCCAGGCGCCGCTGTAGGCGCCCTGGTAGCGGCCGTGCGCGTGGCGCGGTGCCAGGGCGGCCGCGGTGGCCATGGCGGTCGGGGCGAGGATGATCTCGCCGGCCGTCCAGATCACCACGGTCAGGGCGTACGTCTCCAGGGAGCCGGCCAGGCCGGTGAGGCCCAGCCCTCCGCCGAGCAGTACGGCGCCGACGGCCAGCGCCAGCGCGGGCGGGAACCGCGCCGCGGCCCGGCCCGCGGGGAGTTGCAGCGCCGCGACGAGCAGGCCGTTGAGGGTGATGACCAGGCCGTAGTCCCGCGTGGTGTGGCCCGCGCCCGCCATGGTGAGCGGGAGCGCGGTGCTGGTCTCCTGCATGAGGAGCGCGGTCAGGAAGGTCACGCCCACGAAGGCCGGGAACAGGCGTCTTCGGCGCCGGTCCGCGCCGTCGGGCGGAGCTGCCGGGCTCGCCCCGGGGGCCGGGCCGGGCCGGGTCTCGGGGACCGTGCCGTACACGGTCAGCGCGCAGAGCGCGGTCACCACCGCCTCGCCGAGGAACAGCGGGAGGAAACCGTCCCGCGCCAGCAGCCCGGCGAGCGCGGAGGAGACGGCGACACCGATGTTGACGGCCCAGTAGGTGAGGGAGAATGCCCGCACCCGGGCCTCCTCGGGCACCATGTCGGCCACCACGGCCTGTACGACCGGGCGGGACGCGTTGCCCGTCAGCCCGGCCAGGCAGACGAGGACGGCGAGCGCCGTCCGGCCGTGGGCGAACGCGAGCGCCGCCGTGCCGGCGGCGCTCAGCAACTGGGCGGCCAGCAGCGTCGACCGCCTGCCCCAGCGGTCCGCGACGACGCCGCCGGCCAGTGCGCCGACGGCGCCCCCGGCGCCGTAGAGCGTGGTGAGGAAACCGGTGAAGGAGGCCGAGAAGCCTCGCTCCAGCGTCAGGTAGAGCGACAGGAAGACGACGACGAAGCCGCCGGTCCGGTTGACGAGCGTGGCGGTCCACAGCCACCAGAACGCCCGCGGCAGGGCGGGCCGCGCCTCGCCCGTCTCACGGACCGCGCTTCGGGCATCGGTGGTCACGGTGCGGCGGGCTCCTCCTGGTGGCGCGGGTACACCGGGCTCTGCGGCGGCAGCGGTGTCCCCCGGCACTGGCGGGCGATCCGCTCCGCGAGATCCGGTACGAAGGGTGCCAGCAGCTCTGCCAGCGCCCGGCACACCGCCACGGCCTCGGCGAGGACCGCGTCCAGTCGGCGGGCGGCGGCCGGATCTTCGCCCTGGGCCTCCGCCTTGGCCAGTTCCCAGGGCCGTGTCCGTTCCACCAGACGGTTGCCGTGCAGGCTCAGGGCGAGCACGGCCGCCGTCGCCGCACGGAAGTCGAACGCGGCGAGTGCCTCGGCGGTCTCCGCGCGCGCGGAGCCGACCGCGATGTCCGTGCCGGGGTCGCGGGGCCCGTCGGGAACGCGTCCGGCACGGTAGCGGTGGACCATGCCGACGACACGGTTGACCAGGTTGCCCACGCTGTTGGCGAGGTCCTCGTTCGCCCGGCGCAGCATCCGGCCCACGGTGAAGTCCGTGTCGTCACCGGCGGACATCTCGCGCAGCACCCACCAGCGCAGCGCGTCCGCTCCGTGGTGCCCGGCCAGGGCGACCGGGTCGAACCCGGCCCCGGCCCCGTCCTGCGGGGGCAGTCCCCGCGTCGTCAGGTGCTGGTGCACGGCGAGGGCGCCGGGCAGCGGGCGTCCCGCCGACAGCAGCACGGCGGGCCAGTGCAGGGCATGGACGCGCAGGATGCCCTTGCCGATGATCTGCCAGTGCTCGGCGTCCTGCTCCCAGGGATGGTGCCCGTCCTCACCCTCGTCCAGGTAGGCCGCCAGCACGTCCCACCAGGTGTACAGGATCTGGCCGGGATCGCCGGGTACGGGCAGGCCCCAGCCGTCCGACCGCTCGCGGGGCCGGGAGACGCTCATGTCCTCGACACCCGAGTCCAGGAAGGCGAGGACCTCGTTCCGGCGAGCGGCGGGGACGATCCTCAGTGCGCCGCAGGCCACGGCGTCGCGCAGCCGGTCCCGGTACCGGGAGGTGCGGAAGAACCAGTTCGGCTCCGTCGCGGGCGCTACCGGGGTGCCGTGCCGCGGGCATCGGCCGCCGCTCGCCGCGACGAAACCACCGCACGCCTCGCACCAGTCGCCCTCGTACTCGCCCTGGTAGAGGTCGCCCGCGCCGAGGCAGTCCCGCCACAGCCGCTCGACCAGTTCCCTGTGCCGGGCCGAGGCGCTGGTGCGGACCCGGGCGTCCAGCGGGGTGCGCAGTGCGGTGAGCAGTTCGGGCAGGCCGGCCGCGTCCCTGTCGGCGAGTGCGCGGGGCGGGACACCGGTGGAGCGGGCGAGCCGCACCGTCACCGCCGAGTTCTCGTCGGTGCCGCCGACCACGCGTACCGATCTGCCCGGCGAGCGGTGGTGGCGGGCGAGTGCGTCGGCCTGGATCAGGTCGACCGCGAACCCGAGATGGCGGTAGGAATGCACGTTCGGCACGGGCACGGTGATGCGCAGGGGACCGTCGCCGGCGGGGGTGTGCGCGGCGGTCATACGGCCGCCATCGCGTTGCCGATGTAGTTCGGCAGCCGGACGAGCCGGTCCCACAGGTCGTCGAGGCTCACCGGGTAGCGCTCCCGGTAGCGCCGGGTGACCGCCTCCACCTCGGCCCATGTCGCCGGTGTGGCACCGCCGTTGTAGTCGGCCGCCAGTTCGTCGTAGAGCGGGGTGCCGGGCCGCAGGAAGAGCTGGTTGAGCCCGAAGTAGCCGGGCAGGGAAGCGGCCCAGTCGACGACCTCGCCGCTCAGGCACGCCGGGTCGCCGGGCAGGCCGAGCAGGAGGAAGGCGAAGGGGGTGATCCCGGCTGCCGACAGCTTGCGGATCGCCGCGTCGATCTTCTCCGCCGGGACGCGTTTGCCGACGCCGGTCTCGGCCACGGCGGGTGACTCGGCGCCCAGCCACATGCCGTGGCAGCCGGCCGCGGCCCACTGGTCGACGTCCTGGCGCAGGACCACCTCCGCCCGGCTCTGGCCGGTCCAGCCGATGCCGCGGCCGGCGAGGCGCGCGCACAGGTCCTTGTAGAAGGTGGGGTGCAGACCGAAGACGTAGTCGAGGAAGAACAGCGAGTCGATGCCGCGTTCGCGCATCGCGTCGATCTCCGCGAGGGTGCGGTCCACGGGCTGCGGACGCATGCGGGTGCCGAACGGCAGATGGCAGAACGTGCAGCCGTAGGTACAGCCGCGCACGCCCAGCACCATGCCGCACGGTCCGCGCCGCACCCGTCCGCCGGAGAACGTCTCGGCGGTGTAGGCGGTCAGGTCCAGCAGGTCGTAGGCGGGCAGCGGCGCTCCGTCGAAGTCCGGCGGCGGGTAGGTCCCGGCCAGGGGCAGCTCGCCGAGGGCGGGCCTGCCGCCGAGCACGTCCCGGACACCGTGCACCGCCGCCGCGTCCGTCTCCCCGCGGGCGACGACGTCGACGCCCAGTTCGCGCCGCGTGGCGGTGGGCAGTTGAGTGGCGTGCGGGCCGACCGCGACGACGGTGGCCCGTGGCCAGGTCCGCCGGATCTCCCGCACGGCGGTCCGTACGGGGCCCAGATCGAGTGGATAGCACTGAGCGCGGTCGGCGATGGCTGTGACGACGACGGCCACGTCCACGGTGTCGACGGCGGGTGCCCCGGCGCTCAGGCGGCGGTCCCAGACGGCGATGTCGATACCGTCCTGGCGCAGCACGGCCGCCGCGTTGGCGATGTCCAGGGGAAGCTGGAGGAAGTCACGTTCGAACTCGTCGTCGGCGACGACGAAGCAGACAGTGGTCATACCGACTCCGGGATCACGGGGGTGTGCGCGGTGGGTGACGCGGCGGTGGCCGGGGCCGCGCTCGACGGCACGCGTACGACGGTGCCGGTGCGCGCCGCCTCGTACACCGCGAGCACGGTCAGCAGGGCTTTGCGGGCCTCGTGGCCGTCGACGCGGGGCGGGCGTCCCTCGGCGATGGCGTCACAGAGGTCCACGAGCTGGTCGCCGTGCGGGGCCGGGAGCAGGCCGCTGGCGTCGCGCTGCCGGGCCAAGGGGGCGGGGCGGCGTTCGGCGGCCTGGTTGCCGGCCCCGTAGGCGCCGTAGGCGGAGGTGTCGTCCCCCGGCCGGGCCGCGTGGAAGTAGGCGAGTTCGTCGTTGTCGATCACGGCGCTGCCCCGGTCGCCGTGCACGGCCAGCCGTGTGGTGCGTCCCGGGTACGCCGCCGTGGTCGCCAGCAGGGAGGTCAGCGCACCGCCGGCGTGCCGCAGGGTCGCGGTGACGACGTCCTCGACCTCGATGCCCCGGTGTCCGCGCAGGGCGGTGTGCGCGGCGACCTCCACGACGGGACCGAGGAACCACTGGACGAGGTCGACGGCGTGCACCCCCTGGTTGAGCAGCGCGCCGCCGCCGTCCAGCGCCCGGCTGCCGCGCCAGTCGCCCGAGTCGTAGTACGACTGGCCGCGCCACAGCGGTACTTCGACGAGCCCCGAGGTCAGTGTGCCCAGTTCGCCCGCGTCGATGGCGGAGCGCACCGTGCGGGAGGCGGGGTCGAAGCGGCGCTGGCTGATGACGGCGAGGGTGCGTCCGGCCCGTCGGGCGCTGTCGATCAGTGCGTCCGCCGCCCGGGCGGTCACCTCGACGGGTTTCTCCACGACGACGTGCTTGCCCGCGGCCAGCGCGAGGCGGCCCAGTTCGGCGTGGAGTCCGCTGGGCGCGCAGACGCTGACGACATCGATGTCGGCGCGGTTGACGAGGGTGTCGATGCCGGTGGCCTCGCAGCCGGTCTCCGCCGCGAGCCGCCGCGCGCGCTCCGGGGAGGGGGAGGCGACGGCGACGAGGCGCGCCCGCGCGGCGAGCGGCGGGTGGTCACGCAGCACCCGGGCGTGCAGACCGCCGATCACACCGCAGCCGATGATGCCGAAGCCGAGCCTGCTCACGCGGCACCTCCGTGGGACTGCCCGGCGGTGGCCGGGGTGACGCGGCCGTGGTGTCCGAAGCGGTCCGCGAGGGCGCTGATGCGGTGTACGGGCCGCAGGTCCACGGGGGGCGGGGGCGTGTCGCCGAGCAGCCGCGCGACCGCGGTCCGCAAGGCGTTGTCCAGGGGTGAGTCGTTCACCAGCATCTCCTTGCGGCCGGTGGGGAGTTCGGCCGTCAGCCGATGGGTGTTGCGGGGCAGCCGGCCGCCGTCCGGCAGCGCGACCGGGTCCATCTCGGCGGTGAACAGCGCGGGTCCGGCCTGGATCTGGGCCAGTCGCCGCCGGCCGCCGGTGGAGTGTCCGAAGGGGCGCGCCCAGTCGGGGACGCCGGGGTCGTCGGGCCGGTCGCCGACGACCGACGAGTACAGCTCCAGAATCACGCCGTCGGCCGGTGTGGCTCGTTCCCGGGCCGCCGTGACGAAGTAGTCGGGGTGCACGGTGCCGCTCACCTCCTGTACCGGCCCCTCGATGTAGGCGCGGTAGGTGTCGGCGGGCAGCAGGCGGCTCGCCACGGCCAGCATGTGCGGCCATTCGTAGCCGAAGACGCCGTGGTCCCGGTCGATGAACCGGCCGGCCTCCATGTCGGCCCGCCGGTCCTTGCTGAAGGCGACACGCACCGCCGTCACCGGCTGCGACGGCATGTACCGGCGGCGCAGGCCGTCCAGCAGGCGCAGCGCGCGGGCGTGCCGGTACTGGTTGACGACGATCAGGCGCGCCTCGGGGTGCCGCCGGAGCAGTTCCAGCAGGCGGGGGGCGTCCTCCGCCCGGCAGGCCGGCTTCTCCAGGATGACCCGGGCCCGCGGCTCGCGCCGGAGCACCGCCGCGAGGGTGTCGACGTGCGCGCTGGTGGGGGTGCAGAGCGACCACAGGGCGACCGGGCCCGGCACGTCCTCCAGACGGGTCCAGTGCTCGGCGGGACGGCGGTCGCGGACGCCGGCGGGGCCGGTGGCCGGCGCGGGGTCGACGGTACAGACCCGCAGGCCCGCGGCTTGCAGCAGGTGGTGGTGGAGCCGGCCGGCCACTCCGTAGCCGACGACGCACACGCGGGGCAGGTCAGACATGCGCACCGCCGTCGTGGTCGGTACCCGCCGTGGCCGGCCCGGCGGTGTCGGCGAGATAGGTGTCGTAGTACGCCTCGTACAGGCCCGCCTCCCGCACCGCGGCGTCGACGGCGCCGAGGTGCACCCCGGGTGCGAGGGTCGCCGCGGAGCGGCACAGGTGCTTGGCGGCGACGAGGGTGGCGGCGCGGTAGGCGTCGTAGCCGCGGTTGGGTATGCCCTCGTAGGCGTAGAGGTTGAGCGACCGGCCGTCGCCCAGCAGGATCGCCGAGCGGCCCTCGGGCAGGGTGTAGCGGACACCGACGCCGGGGACGTCCGACGCCCGTGCGGCGACGCGGCGTTCACTCAGCAGGCTGAAGTCGCGGGTGGCGAAACCCGCCAGGAGGACACCCTCGGGCAAGAGCCCCAGGTCGGCTTCGGTGAGCGCGTCCTCGCCGGTGCTGCCGGCGATCAGGAAGGGACGGGTGCGCAGCAGGGCCTCCCGGGCGGAGCGGCTGGTGTCGAACCCCTCCTCGGCCGCGCGTACGAGCGCGAGCGTGTCGGTGTCCACGACGGTGACGCGGCAGCCGGTCGCGCGCAGCGCTCGGGCGATCCGCGCGCCGAGGGTGCCGAAGCCCAGGGCCAGCACCCGGCGGCCGACGAACTTCTCCCCCGGCACGATGGCGCGCAGCCGCCGGACGCAGGAGTCGGCTATCTCGGCGTAGGCCAGGTGTGTCTTGACCTCCGAGCGTGCCATGTTGAAGACGGGGAGCCGGGGGCCGTCCGCGGTGGTGATGCGCTTGAGTCCACTGACCGTCAGTTCCAGGGCCGCGTCCGGGACTTCGGTGATCAGCCGCTCGTGTCCGGTTCCGAGGGCGATGATGCCGCCGTCGTCGACCATCAGCACACGCCTGTTGTCGGCCCGCGCCGCCCGGATGAAGGCGTCGACGTCGGAGCCGACGGCGCGCGCGTGGGCGACCTCCTCGGCGGTGGCGGTCTTGTTGACCACCGAGTTGTCGAGCGTGGCGCTGCGGTAGCCGCGGGAGAGGAACCAGCCGTGCACTCGTTCCCGGCGCAGCGTCTTGTCGCCCTTGTCCAGGGCGTAGATCCACCGGGCCGGAAAGCCTGCGCGTTCGGCGGCCAGCAGGAAGCCGACGCTGTTCTCCACGTAGTGGTCGCGGAATATCAGGGCCCAGTCGGCCAGGGTGCCGTCCGGTGTGGCGTAGCGGCGCAGCAGCGGCATCGCCTTCCACAGGGCTGCCACTTCGCCCTCGCTGAAGGCGGCGCCTTCCTCGCGCAGGGCCTCGGCCAGTGCCCGCGCGACCTCGGCGGGCCGCGAGGCGCCGGGCTGGACGCCTTCCGTCAGGACGACGGCGCGCCACCGCGGTGTGGGAGGGTCACTGTGTTCCAGTGCGTGCGGCGCGGCTTCCGGCTCGGGGGTGAACTGCACCGTGACACGGCCGGTTCCGGTGTCGAGGAGGTGCAGGTGTCCGGCGTCGCCCAGCGAGACGATCTCATGGCCCATCAGCGGCGGTTCCGTGGGAGCCGGCCACTGCCGCAACCGCAGCCGCAGGGGGACGTCCGGCGGCCAGTGCCCGTGGACCACGTCGTGGATACGCGCGGTGGCGGCGGCCCGTGACAGTTCTCCAGCGTCCGGGGATGTGCCTATCACAGCGTTGTGGCTCATCAACACTTTCTTTCGTCGTTGCGTCTGGGTGCGTCCGGCATGCGGGTGCCATGTGCGACGGGCGGACGGGACGACCGGCCGGGCCGATGCGGCGATGACACCGAGGCGCAGCACAGGGGTGGGGTGAGGAGACGCGCACTATGTCGCGGGGAATGGGGGGGTGGGAGCAGGCACGACTGTATCGACGTGGCGAGCGGTGGTCTTGCCCGAGCGGGACATGCACTGATCTCTCAGCGCACTGGTGGTATGCGCCACTTGAGGCCGGAGACGGGGTACGCGCGCCACCCCGTACGGCGGGCCGCGTACCCGCTCGCCGTGCGGCACGGCCGTTCGCTCTCACACGCACGCGATGTCACGCGTCACCCGCAAGTCGGGATGGCCACTCCGCCCCCGGCCACCGCCGATCACGTCACAGCCAAGATGCTCCTAGACCGGTGAAGGTTCTGGCCGGATGCCGCGGCGACCCCCGGCACCCAGCAGATCCACGATCTCCCTGGCATCTCCGTCTGCCTCGGCAGTGGGCGCCACCGGGCCTGTTGCGGAGAGGGCGGTACAGCACCCCAGTCCACAGGTCATCGCACAGAACGGTCGTCGACTGACGCCCGGTGGGCGGGGATCGAGCCGTTGCCGCCGGACCGGATCGCGACGACGCTGATCATCCCAGGTCGAAGGTGTTGGGCAGGCCGAGGCGGTAGCGCACCTCGTCGACGCGCTTGAGGGGTTCCAGTTCCCGCGGGCGGTACAGCTCCCAGATCCGGCAGCGTTCGGCGTCCGAGCCGTCCCGGTCGAGCAGCGCGTTGACGGCGCGCCGCGCCGACTCGTTGGCTCCTTCCATCGTCGCCAGGTCCACGTCGGTGCGGACGTAGTCCCCGGCGAGGAAGAAGTTCGGCACGGCGGTCTTCGCCGACGGGCGGTTGTACAGCGTGCCCGCGGGATGGATCAGGAGCGGCTCCCGGTTCTGCGGGTCGGGGCCGCCGAGGCCTGTCACGGCCGGATCCACGAACCAGGCGATCCGGTCGGCGTCCCTGAGCGTCGTCTTGCCGGAGTCGTTCAGCGCGTCCTTCAGCTGCGCCCAGCACTCCTCGACGATCTCCTCGCGCGTGCACTCACGGGCCGTCTTGCCGTACAGGATCCCGGGCTTGTGCCACTCCGAGACGATCGCCGACAGGCAGTCGTGGGCGCGTCCGTCGCCGTAGTCCGCCGAGAAGTCCCGTACGTCCCAGAACTGCGCCTGCCCGATGCCGGTCACCGACCACGGTGAGTCGAGGCAGTTGACATGCCCGTGGACGACGGGCGTCGGCGTGCGCAGATAGAACTGCACACCGGTCATCCAGTCCGTCTGCAGCGCGTCGCACCGGGCGAGCTGCGGGTCGGCCGCGCGCAGCGCGGCACCCCAGGTCCGCCGGGCGTGTTCGACGGGCATCGCGGAGACGTAGTGGTCGGCGGTGACGGTGCGTTCGTCGCTTCCGTCACGGGCCGAGACCCGTACGCCGGTGACGCGTCCACCGTCGTACAGCACCTCCCGCACCTCGGTGCCGAGGACGAACCGGACGCCCAGCGAGCGCAGGTGAGCGGACCACGGGTCGATCCACGCCTCGCTCGTCGGGGCGTTGAGCACCCGGTCGATGTCCGCGTCACCGTCCATGCCGCGGCCCAGCAGGCCCCACAGCAGCAGCGCCTCGATGATGACGCGGCCGACGGTGCGGGTGGAGGCGACCTCGGCGCGGGTGGCGACGAGGTTGCGGGTCTGTCCGATGCCGAGGAGCGTGCGGTACTCCTCGCTCATCCGCTCGGCGCGGATGAAGTGCCACCAGGGGGTCTTCTCCCACTGGTCCTCGCGGCGCGCGTCGCAGCTGGTGAGGTGGACGAGGACACGGCCGGCGAAGTAGGCGGCCTCGTGCGCGGGCAGCCGGCTGCCCAGGTCGAGGACGGAGAGGATCTGGTCGCGGATCCAGGACGGGGTGATGTCGCCGGGCGCGGGCGGGGTGGTGACCCGCCGCAGGGGGAAGTGCAGGTCCGGGCGGCCGCCCGCCCGGGCGAACAGCGCCTCGGTGCCGTTGCGGAGGTTGTCGTGGACGCCGCCCGCGTTGCCGGGGAAGGGGATGCGGCGCATGCTGTCCGGGAGGTTCCGGTAGAAGCCCGGGAAGAAGCGGAAGCCGTGTTCCCCGGGCAGGGGTTTACGGCCGTCCGTGCCGGTTCCCGGTACGTCCATCGAGCGCGCCTTGCCGCCGAGCACGTCGTAGTACTCGTAGACGGTGACGGTGTAGCCGCGTTCGGCGAGTTCGTGGGCGGCGCTGAGTCCGGCGACGCCTCCGCCGAGGACGGCGACGTGCTTGCCGGTGGGGGCGGCGGCAGCGGCCTGCACGGCACCCGGCGACAAGGCGAGGGCGCCCACCGTGCCCCCGGCGCCCGCGAGGAACCGTCTGCGCGTCGTTCCCTGGTGTTCTGTTGTCATGGATACCGGAGGGTAGAGAGACCGGGAACGCGGCGACAGGGCGCCATTCGGTCACCACGTCATCCTCACAATCGTGCGGGACTCACCGGTGGGCGCCCTCGTGTGCGGGCACATCACCGCCCGGGCCGGGGCACCCGGGGCACGACGGCTCAGCGCCGCCGTTCCGTCAGGCCAGGGCCGGAATTTCCGTGGCGGGGCGCTCCCCTCACGCGGGCGGAGTCGGTCCGCTCTCTTTCCGGGGGGCGAACGCCCTGAGGGTCGCGTCGACGAGTGAGTCGGCGTATGCGGCCGTCAGCGGACCCCCGCGGTACAGCCACCGCTGGAAGAGGGGCGCGTAGAGCACTTCGAGCACCAGGTCGAGGTCGGCGTCGACGTCGAGCTGGCCGGCCCGCTGAGCGCTGCGCAAGCGTGCCTTCTTCGCCTCGTCCAGCGGCCGGGCCAGTTTCTCCCGGTACTCGGCCGCCAGCGCGTCATCGTTGGCGATCTCGGCGTTGAGGGCCCGGATCAGCCTGTCGAAAGCCGGGTCGGTGAACTCCTCGACCGTGGCCCGCATGACGAGTTTGAGGTCGGCCTCCAGGTCGCCGGTGTCCGGCAGCGCGACCGACTGTCCGTCGGCGTCCTCGCTCAGCGCCAGAAGGGCGGCGAAGACGACCGCGCTCTTCGACGGCCACCGCCGGTAGATCGTCTGTTTGCCGACGCCGGCCCGGGCGGCGATGGCTTCGATGGTGACCTTCTCGTACGTCTCCTCCGCGACCAGGGCGCGGGTGGCCGCGAGGATCGCCTGCCGGGATCGCTCCTTGCGCCGGGAGTGGTCCGGCCCCTTCTCGCTGGACATGCGGTCACCCTACCCAAAAAAGTAAACGAGACGGTCCGTATTGCCACTTCGGGAACAACGCCCTAGGCTGACATCGAAACGGTACGGTCCGTCTCGTTTACTGAGAGTGAGATTTCATGTCGGAAGCAAGGGTCTGGCTCATCACCGGCGCGTCCCGCGGCCTGGGCAGGGCTTTCACCGAGGCGGCCTTGGCGGCCGGCGACCGCGTGGTGGGCGCTGCGCGGGACGTCCAGCCGCTGGCGGAACTGGCGGCGAAGTATCCCGACCACCTGGTCCCGCTGCCCCTGGACGTCACCGACCGCCGGGCCGTGTTCGAGGGGGTGGAACGTGCGGCGGCGGCGTTCGGCAGGCTCGACGTCGTCGTCAACAACGCCGGCGGCATGCTCTACGGCATGGTGGAGGAGGCCACGGAAGCACAGATCCGGGCGCACTTCGATGTGAACTTCTTCGGCGCCGTGTGGGTGACCCAGGCGGTCCTTCCTCACCTGCGCGCCCAGGGCGGGGGACGGCTCCTCCAGGTCAGCTCGATGGGCAGCGGCGGCGGCATGGCCACCGTCGGCTTCTACGGCGCGGGCAAGGCCGCGCTGGACTCGGTCAGCGAGGCACTGGCGAGGGAGGTCGAGGGTTTCGGCATCAAGGTCACCGTCGTGCAGATGGGCGGCTACAACACCGGTCTGTTCACCACCGGCACCACGGCCACCGAGCCCCTGCCGCGGTACGAGCCCCTGCGCACGGAGATGGAGGCGCTGTGGGGCGACGCCGTAGCCCCCGACCCGGACACCGCCGCTCCGGTCATCATGGAACTGGCCGCGCTGCCGGACCCGCCCCGCCGGCTGATCGTCGGCAGCCAGTCCTTCGACCACGTCCTGCACATGAACCAGGCCCGGACGGAGCTGTACCGGTCCTGGGAACACCTCAGCCGTCTCGCCCCGGGCTGACCGGCCCCGCGCCGTGTACACCCGGAAGCCGGCGACCCGCCCCGGCCGCACCGGACACGGACCGTCTTCCGCGGCTGGGCGGCACGGCACTCCCCGACCGACGGCCGTAGGGGCCGCCGCCTCTCCCCCAGGGTCTCGGTACGGCGCCCGGCCAGGCCACCGGGCGGCCCGCGCACAGCGGTGCGGCGGCGGGGACCGCGCGACCGGTGCCGGAGCCGGTGCCATGCAGGTGCCGGTGCCGGTGGCACGGCTGGGCCGGGTGGTTCGCTCGGTTACGGAACGCGCGCTTCCGTCATGTGAGCGTCATGAGTCTGCCAGGCTCCTGCCCCGTCGCGGTAGTCACGGCCCTGTCAACTGCCCCCTGCATCGACCGCGACAGGGGAGAGACCGGATGACATCCGCAGCACGCCCGTCCCAGCACGCCCCCGAACTGCGCGCCGCCGCAAGGCACCTCGGCCGGCGCCGCTTCCTCACCGTCACCGGCGCCGCCGCCGCGCTCGCCTTCGCCGTGAACCTGCCCACCGCCGGCACGGCCGCCGCCGCCGAGTTCGACGCCCGGAGGATCACCGACGACCCCTTCACGCTGGGCGTGGCTTCCGGCGACCCGCTTCCGGGCTCCGTCCTGCTGTGGACCCGGCTGGCCCCGCAGCCGTACCAGCCCGACGGCGGACTGCCCGCGCGGCGCGTCACCGTGCACTGGGAACTGGCCCACGACGCGAACTTCCGCCGGATCGTCAGGCGCGGCACCGCCCCCGCCCATCCCGAGCTCAGCCACACCGTCCACGTCGAGGTGCCCCACCTGCCGGCGGACCGCGTGTTCTTCTATCGCTTCCGGGCCGGGGCATGGCTCAGCCCCACCGGCCGTACCCGCACCGCCCCGCCGCCCGGCGCCCGCCCCACCGCGCTGACCCTGGGTGCCGTCTCCTGCCAGGCCTACGCCGACGGCTACTACACCGCCTACCGCCATCTCGCCGAAGACGACGTGGACGTCGTCTTCCACCTGGGCGACTACCTGTACGAGTACGCCGTCAACGCCACCGGGAACAACCGCAACTACACCGACCGCACCCTCCCGGCCCACTACAACCGCGAGACGGTGACGCTGGAGGACTACCGGCTGCGCTACGCCCTGTTCAAGTCCGACCCCGACCTGAGGGCCGCGCACGCCGCGCACCCCTTCGTCGTCACCTGGGACGACCACGAGACGGAGAACAACTACGCCGACGACACCCCGGAGGACGGCGGCTCCTCCGAGGAGTTCCTGCTGCGCCGCGCCTCCGCCTACCGGGCCTACTGGGAGCACCAGCCGCTGCGCCGGCCGCAGCTGCCCACGGGCTCCGACATGCGGCTCTACCGCCGCCTCCACTGGGGGCGCCTCGCCCAGTTCGACGTCCTGGACACCCGCCAGTACCGCTCGGACCAGGCCTACGGCGACGGCTGGCAGTACCCCGGCCCGGAGTCCGAGGACCCGGCGCGCACGCTCACCGGCGCCACGCAGGAGCGGTGGCTGATCGACGGCTGGCGTGCCTCGCGGGCGCTGTGGAACGTCGTACCGCAGCAGGTCACCTTCTCCCGGCGATACAACACCACCGCTACGCCGTCCAAGGTCTCCATGGACTCCTGGGACGGCTACCCGGCCTCCCGCGAGCGGGTCCTGGCGGGGGCCGAGACCGCCGGCGTGGAGAACCTCGTGGTCCTCACCGGCGACGTGCACGTGCACTACGCGTTCGACATCAAGCGCGACTTCGGCGACCCCGGTTCCCCGACCGTGGGCACGGAGATCGTCACCACGTCGATCACCAGCGGGCGCGACGGGGCGGACCGGCCGAGCAACTGGGCCACCTACCTCGCGGCCAACCCGCACATGAGGTTCTACAACGGACGGCGCGGCTACGTGACCGTCGCGCTCGGACGGGAAGCGGCCCGCGCCGACTTCAAGACCGTCCCGTACGTCACCAAGCCGGGCGCCCCCGTCACGACCGCGGCGTCCTTCGTCACGGAAGCCGGCGCCCCGGGACTCGTCCCGGCCTGAATCCGCGCGGCAACGGAGCACGCGGGGTGAGGGAGTGCCGGGCCCCGGCAGCGCCGACCGCTCGGGGGGCATCGCCGGCTCCGGCGGCCTTGGGGCCGGTCACTTCCCGGCCGCGCCGGGCTTCCCGCTCAGGGAGTCCTGGTAGACGTCCGCGTAGGTGGGGGAGTCCTTGACCAGGTCGTCGCAGAACGCGGCGACGTCGGTGCCGACGAGTTCCAGGACTCCCTTGCCCGCGGCGGCGCCCTCCTCGAAGAAGTCGACGATCCCGGGGAGCAGGGGCCCGTCGGGCAGATCGATCGGTCCGACCTTGAACAGGTACTTCTGCATCTCCTTGTAGACGATCTGGTAATCCTGCGGGAGGGCCTTGACCCGGGCCACGTGCGCCCGCCACTGTTTCTTGCCCTCGATGATGTCCTGGATGCCCACGTCAGCCTCCCAGCCGGCTCAATTTCCTCGCCACGTTCCTGTTCAACTGCTCGCGCCACCGGTCGCGGTGGGTCCGGGCCCCTTCTCCGCCGGCCAACGCCGTACAAAAGCCCCGGATGTCGTCGCCGAGCACCTCGTGGACGCTCTGCCCGTCCGCCGCCGAGACTTCGAGCAGCCCCAGGGCGGAGTCGAGGATCGGTATCAGGTTGCGGCCGGTGAAGTCCCCGTAGGGGAAGAGGTGGGCGACGATCTGGCCCCACGCCTCCCGGTGGTCGTCCGGCAGGGCCGCGGCCCGGGCTTCGAAGGCCTTCCAGTCCCTGGTGAGATCGCCGCCCGTGACCTTCTCCCAGTAGTTCATCTCCCGCCCTCCCTGAGTTTGTCGATACGCGATGAGACGTACTGCCATTTCGCCCAGAACTTCGCGAGTTCCTCGCGTCCGGCGTCGTTGAGGGCGTAGAACTTGCGCGGCGGGCCGACCCCGGAGGGCCGTCTGGTCACCTGGACGAGTCCGTTCCTCTCCAGTCGCAGCAAGATGGTGTACACCGTTCCCTCGACGACGTCGGTGAAGCCGAGTTCGTTCAGCCGACGGGTGATGGCGTACCCGTAGGTCTCCTCGCCGCCGATGATTTCGAGCACGCACCCTTCCAGCGTGCCCTTCAACATCTCCGTCAGGTCCTCCACCGGGACGCTCCTCAGCCCTGCCGGTACCTCGTGGTACCGAGTACCGCTATAAAGTACCACTGAATAGCGCAGGCGGCGGCGTCTCCGGTGCGCTCACCGGGCGGTCAGCCGTCCGACGGGACCTTCAGCCGGTCCCAGCTGGTCCGGCCCGGGATCCCGTCCGCGTCCTTGCCGCGGTAGCCCAGCTTCCGCTGCCAGGCCGCGTAGGACTCGCGGTCGGCTTCGGTCCACTCGGGGCCCGGCCCCTTCTCGTACCGCCCGCAGCCCTCGGCGACGAGGCGGCGGCCCATCGCGGTGATCAGGGGGGACTTCCGTCCCACGTGGAAGAAGCCGGCGCCCGGGAAGGGCGCGTACTCGGGCTTGGGCCCGGGCCCCGGGCCGTCCGGATCCTTGCCGCCCTCGCCCGCGAGCCGGTCGGCTATGCGCCGCCGCATGCCGTCCATGGTGAAGCCCCGCGGGTCCTGCTTGCCGGGCTGCCACTCCTTGTGGCCGATGACGGAGCGCTCCGACCACCCGTGGTGCCGGCAGATCGCGGCGGACACCTTCTCGATGGCCTCCTTCTGCACTTCGGGCCAGGGGTCCTTGCCGTCGCCCAGGTTGACGCACTCGAAGCCGTAGAAGTGCCGGTTGCCGTCGACGTCCGCCTGGTTGTCCTGCGGCAGGCTTCTTTCGTCGACGACCGCCCGCAGCACGTCGCCGTCGCCGAGACCGGCGTGGTTGGCCCGGCCGTTGCCGACGAGGTGGACGTGGCCGTCCTTGTCGATGACCCCGTGGCACAGGGGCCCGGGCAGGCCCGCGTAGCCGTCGTAGCAGATGTTCACGGAGTTCCGGGTGCCCGAGGTGACGGTGTGGTGGATCATCACGCCGTGCACCGGGCCCCAGGGCCCCTTGGAATTGCGGTTGTGGTGGCGCCAGTCGCGCACCTCGTGGACCGTCAGGCCCTCCGCGCGCAGGACCTGAAGCAGCTTGGACGCGCTCATCGGCTGTGCCATCACTCGTCTCCTTCCGCGGCGGCCCCCGCCGCCGTGGTCTGGGAACGGCCCCCCACGGAGCCGGCCTCGGTGGTCTGTTCCTCCTGTGCGGCGCGCGCCTCGGCGTCCAGGGCCGCCTGGTCGGCCGGAGGAACGTCCGCGGCGAGCGGGCCGAAGGCCTGGCGCAGGTCGACGGTGCTGCCCTCGCCGGTGACCAGTGCCAGCGGGGCGACGTGCCGGTCGATGCCCGCCGGGGCCTTGAGCAGCGGGCGGCGCGCGGCGTCCGTGTCCCACTCGACGCTTCCGGTGGCGGTGCGGGCGGGGATCAGCCAGTGGTCGCCGGTGCGGTAGGCGCCGTTCTCGGCGAAGTAGACCTCGACGCCGTCCTCCAGCGGCAGCCACTCCCCCTCGGTGAGCGGTACCGCCCCGCCCTTCAGGGAGTTCGTGCGGCCCTTGCGCCGGGGCCCTTCGCGGTGGTCCCAGCGGCGCAGGAACGGGTGCAGGTGCGGCAGGCGCCCCACACCCGGGTCCGGCTCGGCGGAGAGGCGGACGCGGCGGCCGGGCAGGTCCAGTTCCTCGACGCGCAGCAGGGGCAGCGCCTCCAGCCGGGAGGCGTGGGCGGTGTCGGTGAACTCGACGCGGTCGCCGACCTCCAGATCGAGCCTGGAGTCGAGGCCCAGGGTCGCCAGCCGCACCCAGGTGCCGTCGAGTTCGTCCACCGGGAAGACGACCGAGCCGTTCTCCCGGGACCATTTGAAGGTGGCGTCGGCCGCCGCGCCGCCCGCGTGGATCTCCACCCGGTACAGCTGGTTCTCCGGGCCCCGGTAGCGGGCGTCGGGGCGGACCAGGCAGGGGTCGTCGTCGGCGTGCTCGGGTCGTTCGCCGCGGGCGGCGAGCCGGGCGGAGGGCGCCGCCTGGGCCGTGGCCCACTTCTCGAAGGCCTCGCGGACGGCTCCCGGGGACGGTGCGGCGTCCTCGATGTCCAGCGCGGTCAGGGGCAGCGGCAGCACCTGCCAGACGACCTTGGCGCGGACGGTGGTGTCCGGCAGGGCCGCGCCGAGGGCGACCTCGCGCAGCGCCGGGTCCTCGGCCGCCGAGACCGTCCGCTCCCACACCCGGAGGTAGACGAGGAAGGGCGACCGGGCGGGCGAGGGCAGCCGGTCGCCGGGCCGCTCCGGGTCGCGGAAGGCGTCGGGCTGGTTCCAGTAGTCCCAGTGGGCGTCCGTCCCGGCGGGCTGCCGCTGTCCGGTGTCCTCGTCCGGTACCGGGACGCCGGGCGCGGGGCGGTCGGCGTCGCACAGGATGCCGTCCACGTAGTAGCGGCCGCCGTGGATGTACAGGGTGTCGATGTCGTGCCTGCCGCCCACGTACTCGACGCGGAAGCCGCAGGCGCCGGCGGGTCCGCCGTGCCGGCCGATGAGGTCGGCGGCGAGGGTGCGGGCCTGGTGGAGCTGGATCGCGGTCTGTTCGTTGAGGTCGGCGTCCAGTTGTACCCGGCCCTGCTGGGCGAGGACCGCGGAGTAGTGCCGCTCCGGGCGGAAGGTGGCGCGGGAGAGGTCGGCGTGCATGAAGGGGGTCCCCCTGGTTCGGAAGTCTGCGGGTGGGTCGTACGGCGGCACCGCTCACGTCACGAAGAAGATTCCGGCGTCCGCGATGGCGGGTGTGTACTCGGCGAGCCGCGCCCTGAGCGCGTCCTCCCGCTGGGGGCGGTACAGGTCGTGGAACGCGCCGAGTTCCCCTCCGTCGTCGGCGCCGCGCCGGAGCTGTGCGGGGCACTGGTCGGACAACTGGCCGTACCAGGGCGTCCCGTAGCGCGTGGAGACGAACAACGGCCGTACCACCTGCGCCTGTTCGGCGTCGGCGCGGTCGGGCCGGCAGCGATGGCGGCGCGGGGTGCGCGAGCCGGGCGGAACGTAGCAGTGGCGCAGGCAGCCGATGCCGCGCCGGGCCACGCGCAGCCGGCCGGTGAACAGGGAGTTCTCGGCGAACTCGACGGCGTGCGTGTGCACTTCCCCGATGACGGTGGTGCGGCGCAGGTGCAGCACGGCGTGCGCGTGGCGGCAGTCGGGGGCGGACAGGGCCGCGCGGTCGTCGCCGGTGGCGTCCAGGACGCTGTCACGCAGCTGGATGTCGAGCGGATCCCGGCTCACCTCGTCGCCGATGACCTCGATGGTGCCGAGGACGCTGTGCTCGATCCGGAGGCAGGCGGTGGTGTGTTCGAGGACGATGCTGGGTTCGTCGGGCGAGTGCGGCGCGCACTCGGGCTCCAGCGACCAGCCGGGCACGAGCGTGGAGTGCCGGACGACGACAGCGCCGACGGGGCCGGTGACATTGATGCCCCGCCCGGCGACGAGGAGCCCGTCCAGGACGATGCGCGGCCGTTCGTGCGGGGCGCAATCGGCGTGTACGGCACGGATGTTGAGGGCGTCGGGGCGGTTGCTGTACCAGTCGAGGAGCCGGATCACCGGCCGGGTGCCCTCGGCGGCGCGCAGTTCCAGGTGGTCGCCGGGGTCGAGGTCGAAGTCCAGCTGCTCCTGGTAGGCGCCGCTGTGGGTGATCTCGATGATGCCGGTCCGTCCGGGGCCGCGGTCCTCCTGCCAGGCCCGGTAGGCGTCCATGATCCGCCGGTACGGCCCGCCGGGGCCGACCCGGTAGAGGTCGGCTTCGGGGCGGGACCCGCGGTCGGGGCGCGGGTACTCGCCGCCGCCCATGTCGGCGGCGAAGGCGTGGTGGTAGTCGACCCAGACGCCCTGGCGGGGCGCGCGGCGGGCGCCGAACGCGATCCGGCCCAGCTCGGGGTCGACGGCGATCTGCCCGCGCCCGGGCCGGTAGCGCCAGTCGGACAGGTCGGCGACGACGAGGTCCGCGAGCGGTACAGGCCGGTCCTCGCCGTCGCGCCGGATGCACAGGCTCTTTCCGGGGCCGTAGTAGTCGGCGAGCCGGTCGTGCAGCAGCCGGCGGGTGATGAACGCGGGCACGTTGTCCACGGCGGCGGTGTGCGCGGGCGAGGGTTCGGGCACCGGGCGGGTGAGCAGCGGGGTGTCGTTGCCGAGGATGGAGAAGGTGTAGAGGTTGCGGGCGCGGTCGATGCAGTAGGCCGGGGACGCGGTGAGCGCGTACGGCTTGAGCCGCCAGACGAAGAGACCGACCCCGGCCGGTGTCCAACCCCCCTGTCGTCTCGCCGAGTCGGCGCGGCGTACGTCGACGGTGCGGGAGGTCGTGGCGAAGGGGCCGCCCGCGACGGCGAGTGCCGAGCCGTCCCCGAGGTCGAGCAGCCGGCCGCGCTCGGTGCGCCGGCCGGTGTCCTGGAGTCGGACCGGCTGGGTGTGGGCCACGTGCCGGGACAGTTCGACGGCGCGGGCGGGCCAGTCGGCGACCCGGTCGGAGAGTTCCTCCAGCAGGTGCAGGGTGCCCTTGCGGCGCCGTTGGGCGACCGTGGCGGCCACGTCCCGGCGGGGTGCGACGGCCTCGGCGAGCGCTGCCCGGCCGCCCTCGTGCAGACCGGTGGTGAGGACTCGCTCGTAGCCGGGCAGGGTGCGGTAGCCGACGAGGTCGCCGAGGTAGGGCAGCACCCAGGGGGCGGCGGTCTCCACGAACAGGTCCTCGTACCCCTGTCGCACGCCGTCGCGGACCCGGTCCAGTTGTTCGCCGATCACCGCGAGCAGGGCCCGCAGCGGTTCACCCTCCTCGGCGTCGCGCAACCGGTGCCGGCGGGGCAGCAGGTCGGCGAGCCGGTCGGGCCGGCGGTCGGCCGGCGGCCGCTGTTCGGCGTCGGGGGACATCACTTCACCTCCGTCAGGATCAGGGTGTCCGCGGCGCGCGCCGACAGCATGGCGAGCCGGGCCGGGCGGATGCCGCGGAAGACGACCACCGTCCGGCGCCTGGCCAGGGGCCGGGTGTCGGTGATGTCCGGGTTGAGGCGCAGCAGCCGGCCGAGCGGGATGCCGTGGCGGGCGCACACCGACGACAGGGTCTCGCCGTCGGCGTCGCGGACCGTGTAGGTCTGCTCGTCGTAGGCCGCCGGGTGCGCGGGGACCGTCGTCCGCGGGGTGCCGGGGCCGGTGAGCAGGGCGGTGAGCCGGTCCGGGGTGGCGGTGGCGGGCACGCCGGTGAAGACGTCCACGTCCATGTGGTCGACGCCGGGCACCGAGTGGGCGGTGGCCAGCACTTCGGACAGGCGGGCGGGCCGGCCGAGCTCCCGTCCCTCGTAGCCGAGGCGGCGCAGCAGCGCCTGGCGCAGCCGGGGTTCGACGGTCTCCCAGGCGTGGTCGGGGGCGAGTCTCACCTTGGCGGCGATCAGCAGCAGGACGAGTTCGCGCGCGTCCACCCGGACCGGCAGGCCGGGGTCGCCGTATGCGGTCAGGGCGGCGCGCAGCGGCCGGAGGTTGTCGTCGGCGAGCGGCACGTCGTCGGTGCCGGCGACCGTCACATGGAGCACGCGCCGTCGTCCGTCGAAGAGTTCTCGGGCGGTGGCCCGGCCGATGCCGGCGCGGGAGCGGGCGAAGTCCTCGTAGTCGGCCGGGGAGACCAGCCGGTCCAGTGCCAAGACGGCGAGCGGGATCGTACGGCGGGTCAGGCCCGGCCCGTCCGCGTCCGAACCGCCGGTGGCGGGAAACGGGTTGGTGACGGCGGTGACGCCGAGCGGGCGGGTGAGCGGCTGGGTGATCCGGTCGGCGGGGACGTCGGCGGCCTTGCCGGTGCCGAAGCGGTAGCGGGCGCGCACGTTCTCGTGTCCGCTGGGCAGCCGGGCGCCGTGGACGCCGTCGCCGAAGGTCACGGTGGTGCGGCCGTCGGCGGCGGTGCCGGTGATGTAGACGCGCTCGGTGGGGCCGCGCCCGGCGAGGCTGTCGGCCTGGTGCCAGAGCACGCCGTCCACGCGGATCTCCAGGACCGGGGTGGCGCCGAGCGGGTTGTCGGCGGCGAGCCAGGTCAGCGGGGACTGCCAGAGGGCGAAGGTCTGGTTGACGCGGTCGGAGTCGCCGCTGCCGATGGCCTCCTCGCGGCTCTCGCCGTGGGTGGCCTCGACGACGTTGCCGAGGATGCGCACGCTCGCCCGGTGGTAGCGGTGGACCAGGTTCGTGGTGAGGGTGAGGCGGGTGTGGACGTGGTCACCGGGAAGGCGGGGGTCGACGGCCGGGTCGGCGGCGGCGATGGTGACCACTTCGCCGGCGGTGACCCCGCTCGCGCCGGGTACGTCGCTGCGTTCGCCGTACACGATGAGGGTCCGGCCGGGGCGCAACCCGTCGTACAGCTCGGCGAGTTCGATCTCGTTGCCGTGTACGTCCTCGCCGAGCGGCTCGTCGGCCGGGCGCAGCGGCTCGCCCGCCGCGTGCACGGTGGTGTCGCGGATGTGGGAGAGCAGGACGTCCGACTCGTCCAGCCAGGGGTCGGCCAGGGTGAGTTCGGTGCCGCGGCCGGTGATGCCGTAGTCGGCGTACGCCGCCGTCCGGACCGCCACCACCTGGGTGGTGACGAGGGCGAGCGTGGCGTCGCCGGGGACGCCCGTGCCCTTGGCCGGGCGCTCGATCGCCACCCAGCTGCCGGTGGTGATGCCGTCCTGGACGCTGTCCAGGCGCAGGATGCGGCGGTTGAGGGGGGCGGGCTTGCTCGCGATGACGATCTCGACGTTCGGTGCGGTGCTGCCGACCGTGTAGGCCGCGCTCACCTGGTACTCGCCGTGCGGGAACCGCCTGCTGTCGCCGGGCTTCAGGCTGAACCGCTCGGCGGTGCCGTTCGTCAGGGCGATGTGTACGGTGCCGTCGTCCCCGGGCCGGGAGACGAACAGGCTGCCCTCGGGCAGGCCGGCGTGGAACCGGGCGGTGACACCGGGTTCCGCGTCGGCGGCCGGGCGGCGGGTGGGCCGGCTCGGCGCGTCGTCGCGGACGGCCCGGGTGGACAGGTCGACCCGGCCGGGGCCCAGGGCGAAGGTGACCGGCCCGGTGACGGGCAGGTTCTCGGCACGCTGGTCGGAGCCGCCGCCCTCGACGTACTGGAACTCGGCGCGGACCGGCGTCTTCCCCGCCGGGTCGTACACCACGCGCGTGCTCACCAGCGCGGCGCCGGTCAGGGGCCAGTCGGCGGTGCGGATGACGCGGCCGCGGGCGTCCTGGACCGGTTTGAGGGGGGCGTTCGCGCCGAACGGGAAGGCGGTGACACGCATCGCGAGGAGGGCGCGCAGCAGTGGGCGGGCGGCCGGGGTGGTGGCGGTGCGCCAGGCCGGGTAGAGGCCGGCCAGGCCCGGGTCGAGGGCGGTCAGCAGACGGGCGGTGTCGGTGCCGGGGCGGCGGGTCCGGGTCCCCTGCGGGGGCGCGGGGGTGGTGGCGCGCAGGGCGGGGAGGATCGTGTCCAGGGCGCGGAGGGCGGCTTGGCGGGGGTCGGGGCGGGCCGGGTGGGCGGCGTCGCGCGGCCGGGCCGGGGCGGGGGTGCTCGCCCCCGGCGGGTTGTCGCCCCGGGCGGCGGGAGTGCCCGCGTCGGCAGGCTGGGCGGGGGCCGGCGACAGCGCCCGCCCGGCCAGTTCGGCGAGGACCGCCTCCAGTTGTTCGAACCACGCCGCGACGTCCTCGTACGGCTCCGCCAGGACCTGGGCCTCGCGCAGGCGGGCCAGCGGATCGCCGAGGCGGGTGGCGAGCTTCTCCGGGGTGTCGATGGTGTCCAGATCGGTGCGCAGGGGGGCGAGGTGCTGGTCGTCGAAGTCCTCGATCAGGCGGCTGACCGGGCGCGGGTTGGGGACCTCGGGGGTCGGCGGCTCGTCACCGGGTTCGCCGGGGCCGGCCGGCGCGGCGGTCCAGCGTCGTACCTCGGCCACCAGTTCCTTGAGCGTGGGCGGGGCCGACTGCGGCAGGGTGAGCGCGGTGATCTCTTCCTCGCGGTCCACGCGGACGCCCGCGACCGGAATCAGCTTCCGTTCCCCGCCCGCCTGTTCACCGAAGACGAAGAGGAGCCGGTCGCCGGTGCGCAGGGAGGTGGCCGTGCCCTCCACGAACAGTTCCGAGCGGCGGGTGAGGTCGTCGGGGGTGATCAGGGAGGGCCGGCGGCGCCGCACCGTCAGTTCGTTCCAGTCCCAGCGGGCGGTGAGGTCCCGGGAGGTCTCGAAGGTCAGCGCCTGCTCGTCGGCGGAGGCGGGCACGCTGTGGCTGCGGGCCCCGCGCGGGATCGGCACCGGCAGGGTCTCGGCACGCGGGTCGCGTTCGAGGGTGTACGCCAGCTGGGTGGTGGCGGCCAGTCCGGGGCGCGGCCGGTGTCCGACGAGCCGGCCCAGCAGGACCAGGGAGCGGTGGTCGCGGGCGGTGCGGAGGTAGGCCTCGTCGGCGATCCGCTCGGAGTGGAAGGTGAGCAGGTCGCCGAGGACGGCGGCGGCGTCGAGGAGGCCCACGGCCGGGTCGTCGGGGGTGCGTACGGTGAGTCCGGCGAGCGCCGGGTACGCGGGTGAGGCGAGCCGGTCGAGGAGGGCGGCGAGGAAGGTGCCGTACTCGCCGACGCGGTAGTCGAGGGCGGTGCGGCCGGGCGGATTGTGGAGGGGGGCGGGGGCGAGGCGCTCGTCGTGGCCGCCGCAGGCGCCGCCGCAGGAGCAGGGCCGGTTCATCGGGCGTCTCCCATGGTGATCTCCAGCCGGCCCTGTTCCGGCCGGTCGGGGTCGTTGTCGCAGGTGGCGATCTCCAGCGGGCCGAGCCGCAGCACGCCGTCCGCCCGCTCTGCCCGGTCCGGTCCGAACAGCCGCCGCAGCCGGGTCACGTCGACGCTCTCGACGCCGGGGACGGCCGCGGCGACGGCGACCAGGCGGCTGAGCCGCAGGGGTTCGCCGAAGGTCAGGGCGTCGGGGTGGAAGAAGCCGAGCCGGCCGCCGGGCAGCCGGCCGCTGCCGAGGACGCGGTACAGGTCGGCCAGGATCTGCCCGTGCTGGTGCCCGGGCAGGGCGCACACCCGCAGCGCGATGTCCACCGGCACCAGCCGGGCGGGGCCGACCACCAGGTCGTGGCCGATGCGCCGGTAGGGCTCCAGGGCCTGGGTCACCGTGTCGAGCAGGCGCGGCGAGGGAGTGCCGCCGTACGCGTCGACGGCGATGTGGGCCTCCTGGGTGCTGCCGGTCCAGCGGAGGTCGGCGGCGGCCCGCTGGACGCCGGGCAGCGCGGAGGCTAGCGCCGCGTAGTCGGCGGCGGTGACGGCGCGCAGCCGGGTGCGGCGCAGGTCCAGGGGCGCCGACTGGCGTACGTGCTCCAGGGGTTCGGGTTCGGTGCCGCCGGTGGCCGGCAGCGGGTTGCGGACGGAGGCGGCCGGTACCGGCTCGCCGGGTTCACCCGCGGCCACGACGAGGTGGTTGATGGCCTCCGCGCCGACGTTGCCCGCGCTGCCGCCGCCGAGGCGGTAGCGCACCTCCAGGCGTGCTCCGGGGGCCGGCCGGGCGCCGTGCCGTCCGTCGCCGAAGCGCAGGGCGAGCCGCCCGTCGTCCTCCAGTTCGCCGACGAAGTGCCGGTCGCGGGGTGCGCTGTCGAGCAGGTCGCGGCGCGGCTCCCACACCGCGTCGCCGTCGGTGAGGCGTACGGCGGGCAGGGCGCGGCGGGGGTCCGGGGCGAGCGCGGCGCTCGCCGGGCCGCGCAGCACCGGCTCCTCGGGGTGGAGTCCGGTGGCGTACGCCGGGCCCCAGCTGTGCGCGATCTCCCAGGCGATGGGGGCGTCCAGGACGGTGCCGGCGCGGGCCCGCGCGGTGAGGACGGCGACGCGCCGTCGCTTGGTGTGGAGCAACTCGTCTTCGCGGTGCAGCAGTTCGCGCAGGGCGCGGACGGGGTGCCGGCGCAGTTCGAGCCGTTCCAGCGGCTTCAGGCCGAAGAGCACCGCGAGTTCGGCGATCTCCTCCTCCGCGAGTCCGTCGCGGTCGCGGGCGCTGCGCCACAGCTCGACCAGCCGTTGCCGGACCCGGTCCGGGATCGCCGCGATCCGCTCGGCCTGTGCGGCGGCGACCGCCGCCGGGTCGGGGAACGGTACCGCCTGGGTGACGGGAGCGTGGCCGAGGACGGGGCGCAGGCGCGGCCGGATGCCCGGGTAGACGCTCTGGGCGAGCAGCGTCCGCAGGGCCGTGGCCCGCGCGTACGGCGTGCCGGGCAGCACGTGCTCGTGGCGCCGGCCGGCCCGTTCCAGACCGATCCCGGCGCGCCGGACAGCCCGCTCCCCCACCACGTCGAACAGTTCGCGGACGTCGTCGGGGCGCAGTGCCCGGCCGCTTTCGGCGCGGTCCGTCAGCGAGGCGATGAGCCGTGCCGGGGCGTTGCCCCGCGGGTGGTCCTCGCATCCGGGGCCGACCGGGTCGCAGGGCGTGACGACGGCCGGGTCCGGCGGCACGGTGACCGTCTCGACGGTGCCGGAGCGGCCGTGGTCCACCAGGACGGTGTTGCCGCGGGCGAGGGTGACGTCCTCGACGGGCAGGCAGTCGCGGCCGCCCCGGGTGGTCAGGCGGAACGGGAGGCGCAGGGCGTCCTCGGCGGCCCAGGTGACCTCCAGCACGGGCTGGTCCTCGACGTGGTCCAGGCCGGGGGTGACGGAGGTGAGGCGGACGGCCTGCCGGTGGGCGGGGTCGGCGTCGCCCGGGGTGCCGGTGCGCGGGCCTTTGACCTCCTCCAGGATCAGTACGTCACCCGGTTTCAGGGCGAGCCCGCGGTCCCGGCGGGTGCCGGGGTGCGCCCACTCGTCGCGCAGGGTGGCGGCGGTGGCTCCCACGGGCAGCGCGCACACCTCGCCGCCCCAGGTCCACAACCGGATCGCGTTGTGCGCGACCCGCAGTGTCAGCGGCTCGGTGGCGACGACGGGTTCGAAGACCTCCACAAAACCGCGTTCGTCCAGGTCGCCGAGGTCGTTCTCGTCGATGACCGGGCCGGGCCGGGGGCGGTCGTGCGGGTCGAGGGTGCGTACGTCGACGGAGGCGAAGCGGTAGGTGCCGGGTGCCAGGGTGTGGTCGGCGGCGGTCTGGACGGTCACATAGGCGCGGGCGTTGCAGCCGTCGTGCATCGCGTAGTCGACGAGCCGGACGTGCCGGCGTACGGAGACGCGGCGGCGGGCGGTGTCGAGGTAGGCCTCGGTGGCGACGGCGTCCTGCTGGTAGCTGATCTGGTCGCCGGTGTAGGCGAGCAGTTCCACCAGGGTGGTGCCCAGGTCGGCGGGGTTGCGCTCGGCGAGGTCGGGGGTGGTCAGCGTGAGCCGGTCGAGCAGGAGCCCGCGCAGGGAGTCGTAGTCGCGGGCCGTGTAGTCGATCACGGGCGCGGCCGGCGGGGCGGCGCTCGGCCGGCTCTCGTCCGCGCAGTCGAAGGGGCTCGGCCGGTCGGGCCAGAAGCCGAACTCCGCGGCGGCGTACCGCTGGTCGAAGCCGTGGTACGGCTCGGTGCCGGGCCTGCCGTAGGGGTCGGCCTCCACCAGCGACAGCCGGTAGCGGGAGGTGTCGCCGGCCCGGTCGAGGGTGACGTGGAGCCGGTCGTCCAGTTCGGGGTCCTCCTCGCGTTCGACGCCGACGTCCACGGCGGTGAGGCCGGTGATGCGCCGGCCGCCGTCGATACGGACGTTCTCGGGTCCGAGGCCGTCGGGCGCCTTGCCGAGGAAGGTGACGGTGAGCAGCAGTCCGTCGTCGCTCACCTCGACGGCGTCGATCCCGTTGAGGTGGGCGGCGCGCACCTTGGCCCGCCGGGTGGCCCCCGCGCTCATGCCGCCCTCCCCTCGAAGAAGTCCTCCTGGACGGCGCCGGTGGCGCGGAGGAGGTAGGACAGCTGGACGCGAACGGTGTCGCCGTCGCCGGCGATGTCGAGGGACACCACCTCGATCAGGTCGCCCAGCCAGCGCTGGAGGGCGGCCTGGACGGAGAGTTCGAGGGTGCCGACCAGTTCGGGGCCGGCCGGCGCGAAGACCAGGTCGAGCAGTCCGCAGCCGAAGTCGGGGCGCATGACGCGTTCGCCGGGGCTGGTGAACAGCAGTTGTTCGACGAGGTCGTGGACGTGCTCGGCGGGGCGGGCGTGCGCGGTGCGGCCGCGGCGGTCGGCGTGGAACGGGAAGGCGATGTCGCTGCGCGGGCGGGCTGGCTGGCTCGGCGGCCTCATCGGAGGGTGACCTTTCGCTGCGCGGCCTGGACGACGGGTGGTCCCTGCGGGACGAGGGCCGCGCTGAGGCACTGGGCGGCACAGGTGTCGAGCAGCACGGGCGCGCCGTCGACCGTGACGCCGGTGTCGGCGGCGGTCCAGCGGACGGACACGCACGGCGAGGGCACGTTCCGCACGGTGTGCGGGCAGCCGGTGACGACGTAGGTGTGGGCGGTCGTGACCGCGGTGACGCCGTCGACGCGGACGCCGCCGGAGGGTGTGGCGGCGGGTGCGGCTCGGCCGCCGTGCGGGCAGCCGATCACGGCGCCCGCGTGGAGCAGACTCCCGGACAACTCTCTTCCCCCGTTCGTCTATCGCTGGGACTGGGCGGTCAACTGGCCTTGGTTGATGGTGACTTCGCGGCCGCGCAAGGTGATCTCGGCGCCCGCGCCGGTGGCGATGACCACCGCTTCCCTGGTGATGCGGATGTAGGCGCCGCCTTGGGCCTGCAGGAGGATCCCCTGGTCGGTGCCGGCCGTGTCGTTGAGGACTATCTTGTGGTCGCCCGGGGTCTGGACGACGACGGGTTTGCTCGCCGCGCCGGCCCGCAACTCGCGCCGTGCGTCGGGCGGCAGTTCGCTCGCGTCGCCGTACCAGCAGCCGGTCCACACCGGGAAGCTGGGGTCCCCCTGTTCGAACTCCATCCAGACGCCGGCGCCGGGCGCCGGCACCACGAACTGCCCGGACTCGGATCCGGTGAACGGCAGGCAGGGCAGCGCCCAGGTGGACGGTTCGTCGCCGAGGACGTCCGGGACCTCGGCCGTGATCCGGCCGAGCCGTAACGGGTCGTCGTTGCTGACCACCCGGCCGCGGAACTTGCCGAGGTAGCGATTGCTGGGTGCCGCCATGGTCGGGGTGCTCTCCTGGTCGGTGGGTGGGGGCTGTTACGGCCGGACGGTGTCGCCGCGCGCTTCCAGGCCCTCCCGGGTGAGGGTGAAGTTCTGCTGGAAGGAGCCCGGGCGGAGGTTGTGGGTGACGGACTTGACGTAGTAGTCGCCGTCGTACGCCCGTCCGGCGCCGCGGACGCCGACGAGGCGGCGCGGCTGGAGGAGGTAGCCGTGCCGGCCGACGTCGAGCGAGCCGGAGCCGGAGATGACGTCGGCGGAGACGGCGGCGCGGGCGAGGAGTTCGGCCTCGGCCTGCTCGCGCTGCTGTTTGGCGGTGCCGGAGAGGGTCTTGCGTTTGAGCGCGGGGGTGGGCCGGCGGCCGAGCGGCGGGCGCAGGGGGCTGACCGGCGGCTGGGGCAGGAGGGTGGACTGGCGGGTGCCGGGGTCCTGCCAGCGCGCCTGGGGTTCCTCGCGGGCGGTGCCGTCGTAGGCGAAGGTCAGTTGGTCCACGGTGGACTGGGCGTCCATGTTGACGTTGAGGGCGTGCTGGCGCAGTCCGATGCGCACCTCGGGTCCCCAACGGGCCGATGACCGGCCGGGGTCGGGGCCGGGCTCCAGATAAAAGGTGTAGCCGTTGGCGCGGGCCAGTTCGGTGACGTACTGGAGGTCGGTGCCGGTCTGGTAGTGGACGCGGAGGTCCTGGTGCGGGGGCTGGGCGATCTTCTCCTGGTAGACGTCGGGGCGGATGCCGTAGTCGGAGTAGCGGCGCAGGATCGCCAGCACCCGCTGGGACGGCGGCAGGTTGGGGTAGGGCGCGGTGCGTTCCTCCAGGTCCATCAGGAGTGTCAGGTCCTCGCCGGTGACGGTCAGGGTGGAGTGGCCGGGGAGGTTGCTGGCGCCGACCTCCTGGCGCACGATCAGCCCGTCGAAGAGCACTTCGGGGGTGCCGCGGACGCTGACGGTGAGGATGACGCGGGTCTTCGGGTCGAAGAAGCCCTCGGGCAGCAGCCGTTGGTTCAGCAGTCCCTTCTTCGTGAGGTCGAAGGCGAACTGGAACCCGCTCCGCTCCCCCGCCGTGGTCGTGACCTGCGCGGACAGCAGCGCCTCGGCGACCTCCGGGGGGATGGGGCGGGCGAGCTTGGGCCCCATGAGGAGCTGGATGTGTACGGGGCCGCGCCCCACGGGCTGTTCAGACACGCCGCTCTCCCCGCGGGAACCCGCCGGCGAGCGGAATGCCGATGACCCGTCCCGGTTCGTCCGTCAACTCCGCCGGGTCCAGTAGGGGGTTGGCGTCGGCGATCCGCCACCACTGGCCGGGGTCGCCGAGGAACCGCTGCCCGAGGAGGTCGGGCCGCTCGCCGGCGCCGACGGTGTGCGGCTCGGTCTCCTCGTCCAGTGGCGGCAGCAACCGCCGCTTGGCGTACCGGACTTCGGTGCCGTCGGCGCGCCGGTGCACACCGATCTCGGCGTCGTGGTACCGGCTGGTGCGCGGGTAGGGGTGGGCGCCCGGTAGCGCGTCCAGCGCGCTCTCGTACGGCTGCTCGGTCTCCGCCATCCCGTCCTCATCCCCTTCCGGTCAGCAGGCCGGCGCCGCCGAGGCCCAGCGCGCCGAGGCCACCGCCGCGGGCTGCGGCCGCGAGCCGTTCCTTCTGCGCCAGGTGCGCCAGGTACAGATCCGCGCCCCTGTGTCCCGCCGGCAGATCGCTGACGGTCAGGATCTTCATGCCGACGCTGAGCGAGGCCCGGATCGGGTTGAGGTTCACGTCGAACGCCGACTCGTTGACGGACAGTTCGGTGAGCCGTACCGGCATCACCCGCTTGCTCCCCCAGGTGAACAGCGTCAACGGCGTCTCGATCGGGCTGATCTCGATACTGCCCTGCTGCGTCAGCCTGGTCGCGGCGCGTAATTGCGCGGTGGTCGGCTGCACCAGCATCTCCAGCACGGCGAGCTGCGGATGGATGCCGTCCGGCGCGGCGATCTCCAACTGGTCGGTGGCGTCGATCTCGGCGGTGAACTTCCATGTCTCCTGCGCGGGCCCCTTCAGCCGCAACGCCTCGTTCCGGTCCCCGCTGCCGGTCCCCCCGGCGCCGGCGTCCCCGCTGTCCCCGGCGGACTGGGGCGCGATGCTGCGTTCCAGGGTGTCGGGGTTGAACTGGAGGACGATGACGCGTTGGGGGGTGCCTCGGTCGGGGTCGACCACGACGAGGCCGGCGCGGATGGGTTTGGGGATGTCGGGGTAGCGGGTCATTCTCCGTCTCCCGCCCCGGCGAAGGCAGCGACGATGCTCTCGGCCCGTGTGCGGATCCAGGGCTCGGTGTCCTCGCGGGCCATACGCCGCACCGGGCCCAGGAACTCTTCGTATCCGGTGTAGGTGACCGCCCACAGTCCCGCGAGGCGGATCCTCGGGTCCTCGTCGCCGAGGGAGTCCTCGATCCGGCGAAGGCATCCCTCTGCCGGCTCGGCGGGGGCTGCCAGGCCGATGCGCAGAGTGAGCCGCCCCCTCTCGACCGGGCTGGTCTCGCCGTCGAATTCCCGGTAAAGCTCTTCCAGCCGCCACGGAGAAAGGGCGGTGACGGCCCGCTCGGCGAAGGGAGTGACGGTGTCCTCGTCCGGGCCCGCCAGCGTGATGTAGCCGATTCCCGCGGTGGCGTCCACGACATAATGGAGGGAAATCCCGGTCTCGGACTGCCAGATCATCTGACCGTCGGTCCCCTGAGCCTGGTCCCTCTGCTGCTGGTACACCAAAGGCCATCCGAACTCGTCGGCAAGGTTCGCCGCGTGACCCCAGTGCTTGTCGGGGTGCAGCACATACCTACGGGTGCGGTACTCGGGTTCAACCATCACCTGTCTCCTCGCCCGCGGTAGGTGGTCTGCCGCGCTGTGGCACCGTACATCGTGCGAATTTCGTCTTCGATTATATTGAACAACTCCTGTTTGATGGCTCTCTCTCGCTCCTCCGTGCCCACCAGGCCGACCGCGTTGACCGATGCCTCCACCTTCTTCTCGATTCCCAGTTCCTTCATCCACGCCGACACCGCGATCACATGCCGGTTGGCCAGATTGTTGGCGGCATTCAGCGGCCTTCGTTCCCGGTTTCTGCGCCGCCTGGCATCGTCGGCCGACTCGCCCGGAAGGGTATGCGCGATGGCCTCCCGGTCGGCGGCGAGTGAACGCTGTCCGGAAACGTCCTCGTTCAGCAGCTCACCTGCCCGTTCCGAGCCCTTGAAGGCCGCCGGCAGTTCCAGGAGCACCTGGGTCAGCTTCTTGGGCGTGGCGCCGCCCCGTTTCGCCGCGGTCAGCCGCTGCACGACCATCGCGTTCGAGACGAGAGCCATGGGGTCACGCTCCGATTCCTGGATCCCTATGATCCACGCGTCCTTGAGGAGATTGACGCGCTGGATCCTGTCCAGGTCATTGGATTGCGGTTTACCGCGGAAGTGGTTGTCGAGGTAGGTAATCGCCTCGTCCCATTCCCCCTTGGCGGTGAACTCGTCGGCGATACCCAGAATCTTTTTGCGCTCCCCGGTCTTCCGGTCGCGCCTGGTTGCCGTCCGGTACGAGTGCGCGGACTGTTCCTCCTGGGTGATGCCCTCACCGGTGACGATCTTGTGGGCGGCCTTTTCTCCCGTCTGCTGGCGGCGTACGGCCGGCGGCGCGTTCTCGGGGGACGACGGCCCGGGAATCTGCGGGAGGCCTTCGTCGAAGACGCTCAGCACCTCCTGCTCCTGCTGTGACAACGGCGTCATGGCGCGCGTGATCCGGGTGATCGCCGGGGCCGGTGTGGGGGCGTTCACCGTATGGCGCGGAACGACACCGGGCTGTTTGGCTTCCAGTCGGACGTTCGCGCTGAGCCGCACCATGGCGGGGTCGTCCTCCAGTCGGGCCGCCAGGTCCTGCAGGAATTCGAGGAGTTCGCGGCGCGGAATCGTGATGCCGAGCGCTTCGAGGACGACTTCCTTCGGGTTGAGGACGGCTTCGATGTCGAAGCGGTCCCCTCCGCCCGCGGTAAGGCTGCTGAGGCGGTACCACGTACGCATGGCCGCGAGGGCCGCCCGCAGGGCCGGGCGGGGTGTGCCTCGGGCGAGCAGGCCACTCACCTTCGGCCTGATCCGCGCGACGATTTGGCGCAGCCGTTCGTCCTTCGCGTCCTTGGAGTCCTCCTGCTTCCTGCGCCGGTCCTTCTTCTCCTGCTTCCTCTCGGCCCGTTCCTTCTCGTCGGTCCTTCGGCCCTCATGCTCGTCCCGCTTGCGTCGCGGTCCCTCCGGCTCGCGGCCGGGCCTGCGCTGCTTGTCGCCCTCGTCCTTCTCCTTCGGCTTGCGGGGCCCCTCGCCACCGTCCTTGCCGTGGGGCTTCGGCTTGTTCCCGGTCCCGTCCCGAGCGGGTTGCGGCCTGCCCCGGCCCGGGTCGTCCTTGGCATCGGGCTTCGTCCTGACGGGCGACCGGCCGGCGGCGTCCTGGGGCTTCGAGGCGCCGGGGGTGTCCTTGTCCTCGGGCTTCCGCCTGCCCGGAGTCCGGTCCCGGGTCCCGTCCGGTGCCCTGTCGTCGGGGCGCCCCTGCTTCGGTCCGGCCTCGGGGGCCGGCTTCGGACGGGATTCCGGCGCCGGTTTCGGTCTGGCGGACGGGGTGGGCTTGGTGTCCGGTTTTTCGGTGGGGTCCTTCGGGCGGCCGTTCCGGTCCTTGGCCGTCGGCGCGGGGGCGGTGGGCTTCCCTGGCCTGCCGTCCTTGGTCAGGGGTGCCCTCGGGTCCGCGTGACGAGGTGTTCCGGCGTCCGAGCCGGGCTTCCGGCCGGCGGGCTCCTCGCCCCTGGGCTTCCTCGCCGGGCCCCGGCCCCCCGTGTCGTCCGTTCCCGCGCGCCCCCGGCCCCCCGGCTTGCCCGGCCCGTCCTTGGTGAGTCTTGCCGCGACGCCCCGCAGGCGACGGCCCACCTTGGCGACATATTTGCCGATCTGGCTGAGGAGGGCCTGGTAGAGGACCTCCAGGAGGGCGACCACGCCGGCGGCCACTGCCTTGGCGAAGAGGATGCCGGCACCGCCCGTGCGGACGGCCTTGAGCCAGGTGAGGACCGCGTCCAGGGAGCTGAGGATGGCGCTGAGCGCGCCCCAGGCGGTGCGGATCGCGTCGATGACCGCCATCACCCAGCCGGCGCCGGGGATGAGTTTCGCGACGACCTTGGTGATCACCAGCTCGCCGATGATGAGCGGGAGTTGCGGGACGACCGCGTCCCAGGTCTCCTTGACGATCCGGGCGAGGGAGAAGCCGCCCCTGATCAGTTTGTCGATGATCGCCTTCGGGACGCCGATGATCTCCTGGATCTTCTCCTGGAACCAGGCTTTGACGGCCGTGGACACCTCTCGGAAGAGGTGGTTCTTCGCGCCGTCCACCGCGGAGTTCTTCGCGCCGCCGAGCCAGCCGCCCGGGTCGGAGAGGAAGTCGACCGCGATCATCATCCAGGCGCCCAGCGCGCTCAGGAGCTTCGAGGCGAATTCCAGGACGGCCTTCACCGCCTCGACAACCGCCTTCACCGCGGCCTGGAGTGCCTTCTTCAGGATGTCCAGGAGGCTGCCGAGCAGCTTGCCGAGGGCGTCCAGGAGGTCGGAGACGGCCTGCTTCAGGGCCTGGGCGAGGCGGTTGACCAGAGCGATCGCCGCTGAGATCAGGCGGGTGATGAACGTACGGATCCTCGCGGCGAGTTCGATCACCGCCCGCACCATCGCCACCGCGAACTCGATCAGGTCCCTGATGAGGTTCCTGATCGCGTCGACGATGTTCCTGCGGGCCTCGTTGATCCAGCGCTCGACCGTGTCCTTGAAGTTCTTGATGAAGCCGACGACCGCGTCCCGGGCCGCCCGGATGACCCGGACGATCGCGTTCTTGATCTCGATGACCTTCTGCTTGATCCAGTCGAAGGCCTTGCTGACCCAGTTGCCGGATTCCTGGACCGCGCCGTCGCGCTTCCGGTCCGCCTCGCGTTCGGCCTTGTCGCTCTCGTCCTGGATCTTCTTGTCGCTGCCCTTTTTCTCGTTGTCGACGTCGTCGTCGGTCTTCTTCTCCTTCTCCTCGACGTCCTTGCGGACCTTGTCGTGCCGTTCGCTCTTCTTGTCGCCGAGGGACTTGAGCTGCTCGTCCTGCTCCGTGCGCCAGTCCTGCCGCTGGGCGGTGACCTCACCCACGGCCTTCTCGCGCTCCTGGGCCTGCGACGCGGTGTTCGCCGCGATCTCGGCATCGACGCTCTGCCGGTGCCGGTCCTGCGCGTCGCGCACATCGCGGTCCTTGGCCTGCCGGCCCTCGGACATGCTCTTCGCGCCATCGGTGAACGCCGCCTGGAACTGCGGGCCCCGGTCGTGCTCCGCCACCTCGGAGGCCGCCTCCGGGGGTACGGCACCCATCGCCCCGGCGCCGCCGGCCACCGCGCCCTGACCGCCCCGGGCGCCGGGGACCTTGGCGGTCATCGTCTCCTCGGGCGCGTCCGGGTAGACCTGGTCCTCGCCCATCCGCCGACCGGCGTCGTCCCGGGCGGTGCCGATCGTCGCCTGGCCCTTGGCGTCGACATGGCCGTCCTGCTCGCCGGCCGACTGCTCCGCCGCGCCCTTCATGCCGACACCCGGCGCGTCGCCCGCACGGGCCTGCTTGAGCGCCTCGTCCTTCGTCGGCAGCCCCGCGAACTTCGCGGCCAGCGCCTGCGGATCCACCACCGGTTCGTCGGCGCCGAAAAGGCTCGCGACACCGTTCACGATCTTGCCGCCGATGAAGCCGAGGGCCATCTTGAAGGTGTCCCACCCCCCGGGCTCCTCGGCCTGCTCCGCCTCGATCCGGCCCTCGGGCTCCTTGGCTCCGGTGACCTCGGCGTCCTTCTGCTCCGGTGCCCGGGCCTCCTCGGGCCTGTCCTGGGAGTACGCCGCCGGGGCGTCCGTCTCCGGCTTGCCCCGCAGCGTCCGCGGCGCGCCTGCCGGGCGCTGCATCGAGGGGGGCGCGGAGGCGAGGGTCTTGTGCTCGTCGCCGACGGAGCGGTCCACCGCGCCGCCGACCCCGCCCATGGCCTGAAGCGCCTTGTGCGGCTTGAGTTTCGAGGCCGTCGCCAGCCCCGCCTCCGGGGACACCCCGGAGAGGTCGGGTGCCGGCGCACTGTCCTTCTTGCCCTTGGACCGGGCCGGGGCGGCGCCCGCGCCGCCACCGCCACCGCCCGGGGAGGCTCCCCCGCCGGCCGCCTTCGGGCCCGGCGCCGGCCGCGGCGCGGACTCCGGCTCGGCGGGCGATTCCGTGGCGGTCCTCGCGGGCGCCGGTGCGGCCTTCGCGGCGGCGGGCGCGGGTTCCTGCGCCGCCGACGCGGTACGGGGACGCGGTGCCGTACGGGTCTCGGGGGCCGGTGCCTCGCCCTCCCCGGCGGCCCGCGTCCCAGGGGTCCCGGTCGAGGCGCCCGGCGCCGTCGGCCCGGCCGCGACGGCCGACGCGTCCGGTGCGGGATCCGGGGTCCCGGCGCCGCCCTCGTCCGCCGTCCGCCGTCCGGCGGGCCCGGCCGGACCGGCCCCCGCGTCCGCCTCCTCGACCTCGGCGTCCTTCTGCGCGGACCGGCCGCCGGTCGCCTTCTGGGACTCCTTCTCCTGGCCGCCGGCACCCTTGTCGCCCGCGGCGGCGGTGCCCCTCTCCTCCTTCGCGGCCGTCTCCCCCGCCGCGCCGCCGCCCTCGGAGGTGCCCTCGGCCCGGCCCGGCGCCCGCTGCACCGTGGTCTGTGCGGCGACCGGGCCGGCCTTGGGGTCGTCTCCGCTCTTGGGGTCCCGGGTGCCGGGGGCGGGCGGGGCCGCGGCGGCCCGTGCCACGGCGGTGCCGTCCGGGCCGCCCTCGGTCTCCGGCGCCGGTCCGGCTTCGTCCGCCGGGCCGGCCCCGCCCGTCTCCTCCTCCGGACCGGCCGCCGCGTCCTCCGCGTCCTCCGCGTCGCGCTCGGCCCGCACTTGCTCCGCCCTGGTCGGCGGTGGGACGGGGAAGGACGGGACCGACGACGCGGCCGCGCCGGGGTCGAGCGTGTCCGCCGTCGGTACGGCGAACATGTCGAGGTCCTGCGCCGGCAGGAAGTCCTCGGGCCGGAGGACGACGTCCCAGGCGCTCGGCTCCCCGCCTCCGACGTCGACCTCCGACTCGCCGCCCGAGCCGGAGGGCTCCTCCTCGGTCGTCTCCTCAAGGCCCTCGACGTCCTGGTTGCGCCTGCCCTCAAGCGTGCTGAACGGCCCCGGAAGGCGGGTGCCCGGGCCCGGGACCGCCGGCGAGCCGGCGGGCTTCTGCCGCCCGCCCTTGTCCTGCTGCCGCAGCTGCTGTCCGGCGACGGCGGCCTCGGCCGCACCCGGGCGGTTCCTCGCCGCGGACTCCTCCTCGCTCGCGGCGGGAGCCCGTGTCTGCTCGGTCCCCTCCCGGCCGCCTTCGCCCGCCTTCCCGCCGGCCTCCCGCTCGACCGCCGGTGCCGTCTCCGTGTCACTGCGCCGTTCGCCGGCCGACGCCGCCCCGGTGGCGGTGGGGGGCGCGACCCGCTCCTGCCCGTCGGGGGCCGTCGCCGAATCGGCCGCTGGTGCCGGGCCCCGGGCCGCGCCCGGTGACTCCGGCGTCTCCTGCCGCGTGGCGTGCGGCGCGCCCCCATCCTGGGGGGTGCTTCCGTGCTCGGGTGTGCCGCCGTTGCGGGGGGTGCTGCCGGCCGCGCCCCGGTCGGCGGCCCGTTCCTGCTCCGGTCCCGGCGCGATGCCCGGCCGTTCCGCCTCGGCCTGCCGCTGTTCCCGTGACCGCAGCGCCTTCTCCCGCTCGGTGCGCGTCTGTTCGGCCAGATCCGGCTCGATCCCGGGCGCGTCGTGGGCGTTGACTTCCAGATCCTGGGCGTGGTCGTCGTACGCCCCGGTCTCCTCGACGAGGTCGAGCACCCGGTCGTGCTCCGGGGCCAGCAGCCGGTTCTCCAGGCGGGCCAGAACGCCGTCGAGCAACTCCTCCGGCAGCCGGGCGAGTTGCTTGCGGGTGCGCCGGGACAGATCCTCGGGGTCGCCCCGCAGGGACCGTACGACCGAGTTGGCGAGCCGGTCGAGGAGGGTCGCCGGGTCCATCGCCTCCGCACGGGTGCGGTCGGCGTCCACGGTGGCGTAGCGCAGCCAGCCGGGTGTGGGCCGGTTCTCGGTGATCGGGGGCGCCGAGGCGTCGGTCGGGGGGCGGACGAGGTCCTGGGCGGCGGACTCGGCCTCGCGTTCGACGGACTGCTGGGGCAGACTGACCGCGCCGGGTTCGCGGCCTGCCCGCAAGGTGCCCAGGCCGTGCGGGTTCTGAACGGAGTGCAGCAGCTCGTGGGCGAGGAGGCGGCGGCCGTCGTCGGTGCCGGGCCGGAAGGCGCCCGAGCGGAAGAGGATGTCCTGGCCGACGGCCACGGCGTCGGCGCCGAGCAGTCCGGTGAGACGGTCGGCGTCGCGGTCGGTGTGCAGGCGGACGCGGCTCAGGTCGTGGCCGAGCCGGTCCTCCAGCTCCCGTCGCAGCCCGGGGTCGAGAGGCTGTCCGGCGCCGCTGACGATGTTCTTCGGTTCGGGCGCGCGGGACTTGGCGGCGTGTTCTCTGCGTTTGCGGCGGCGCTGTCCGGCCGTCTGCCGGGCGGCCGCGTCCCGGGCCCTGGCGGTCATGGGGTCACCTCCCCGTGGCCGCTGAGCCCCGCGTGGACGGCGCGGGCCAGCTCCTGGCCGAGGCGGCGGGCCGGCAGTCCGGCGGGCAGCGGGGGCAGGCCGGTGAGCGCCCGCACGGTCACGGCGCCGTTCGCCGCCAACGGAACGCCGTGCTGCCCGACGAGGCGGGCGAGTTCGCGTGCGAACGCGGCCGACACGCGGGCCGGGTCCGCGTGGAAACCGTCGAGGACCAGTTCGCCGATCTCCACGCGGATCGCCGACGGCCGCCTGTTCACACCCATCCGCGCACCTCCGCGGGGGTCAGTGAGCGTTCCAGCTTGAGGTATTCGGTGCGGGCGGCGGCGAGCATGTGCCGCATCTGCAACCGGTCGCCCTCCTCGGCGGCGAGGAACGCACCGGACAGGGCGATGTTGCGGATCGAGCCGCCCGCGACGGTGAGCCGGGCCAGCAGGTCCGGGTCGATGTCCTTGAGTGGGGCCTGCGGTGGCAGTACGCGACGCCAGATCTCGGCGCGTTCGTGCTCGGCCGGGAAGGGGAAGTCGACCACGAAGCGGATACGGCGCAGGAAGGCCGTGTCGAGGGCCTGCTTCATGTTGGTGGTGAGGATGGCGAGTCCCCGGTAGGCCTCCATCCGCATCAGCAGATAGCTGACCTCCAGGTTGGCGTACCGGTCGTGGCTGTCCTTTACCTCGCTGCGCTTGCCGAACAGGGCGTCGGCCTCGTCGAACAGCAGCAGGGCACCACCGCGTTCGGCGGCGTCGAAGACACGGCGCAGGTTCTTCTCGGTCTCGCCGATGTACTTGCTCACCACCTGGGAAAGGTCCACGACGAACAGGTCCAGGCCGAGTTCGCCGGCCATGACCTCGGCGGCGAGTGTCTTGCCCGTGCCGGAGCCGCCCGCGAACAGCGCGGTGACGCCGAGCCCCCGGCGCAGGGTCGCGGCGAATCCCCACTCCTGGTGGACGGTAGGCCGCTGCCGCACATGCGCGACGATCTCGCGGAGCACAGCGGTCTGACGGTCGTGCAGCACGAGGTCGTGCCAGCCCGCCCGGGGTGCTGTCCGGCGGCCCAGTTCGTCCATGCCGACGCGGGCCTCCTCCAGTCCGGCCCGCCAGGCGAGTTCGGCGGGGTCCGCCTGGTCCTCGTGGGCCAGGCGGCGGCCCACGGCGGCCGCGGCGGAGCGGACCACGTGCGGTGGCAGCTGGAACTGGGCGGCCAGGGCACGCAGTTCGCCGTCGGCCAGTCCGGCCACGCCCGCGAACGCGTCGGTCCAGACCGCGAGTTGTTCGTCGTCGTCCAGGCGGGGCACGGCCACGCGGCTGCCGGGCGGGCGCCCGGTGGGCAGCGGGTCCTCGCTGGAGACGACGACGGGCACGGCGGCGCCGGCCAGGAACGCCTCGGTGGCCGCGCGCTGGTCGCGGTCCAGGTCGCCGGCCTCCACCAGCAGGGCGGCGGGCAGCAGGATCGCCTCCCGCTGCCACAGCCGGGCGAGGCGGTCGCGCTCGGCGGGGTCGGTCGGCAGCTCCGCGGCGCTCATCGCGTACAGGCCCAGCCCGCAGCGGGCGGCCGCGGCGGCCGCGAGCTCGGCGCGGCTGCGCGGGTCGCCGCCGGTCACCTCGACCACGGGCGGCGCCCCGGGGCCGCGGCCGTCCTCCCGCCAGCCCTCGGCGAGCCGGCCCGCGGCCAGGTCGTACGACGGCGGGAGCGCGTCCGGTGGGGTGGTGCGGCGGAGTCTGCCGTGCAGCCGGGCGTCGAGGTAGGGCGAGTCGAGCAGGAAGTGCAGGACGCGCTCGTCCAGCCGGAGCCGGGAGACGGTCAGCCGGGTCTCGTCCTCCGGTTCCACGATCCGCCAGCGGCGCAGCGGGGCCACGGGGGTGAGGGCGCTCCAGTGCGGTGCGCCGAGGGCGGCCAGGGCGAGGGAGAAGGTGGGGTACGCGCGCCGTGGGTCGCCCGAGGCCGCGGCGCACCGGGCGGCGGTGGTCGGGTCGAGTTCGTCGGCGGCGGTGAGCAGGACGACGTCGCGTTCGAAGGGGGTGAGTCCGAAGAGGGTGACGAGGGCGTCGAGCGGGGTGGTGAGGGCGGGCGCGGGGGTGCGGGCGGTGCCGGGGTCGTCCTGCTGCCCGGTGGAGCGGTCCTGGCCGGTGCGGGCGGCGTGGGCGTCGACGCGGGCGAGGACGCGCCTGATCCCGGCGGTCAACTCGGAGTCGCCGCCGGTCGTCGGCTCCTGGTCGTTTCGCATGTGTTCACCTGCCTCCGTCGGGTCGCCCGTGCCGGATCAGTCGTGGTCGGTGTTCTCGGTGCCGTCCGTGTCGCGGTTCGTCCTCCGCGCGGACGGCCTGGCCGCCTTGGCCGCTCCGGACGTACCCTTGCGGGCGCGCGCGGGTGCCTTGGCAGCGGTCTTCGCGGGTGCCTTGGCCGTGGCCTTGGCTGGTGTCTTGGCAGGGGTCTTCGCGGCGGTCTTCACCCCGGCCTCGTCCGCCTTCTCCGGCACGGCCTCCTTCGCTCCGGTCCGGTCCTCGTTCGCCGGCGCGGTGTCCGTCGCTCCCGCCCGTTGCTCGCCTGGGGCACCGCCTGTCCCGGTCCCCGGTGGCACCGGCGCCCCCGGTGCGCCGAACGGCAGCACCCGTACCTCGGGCCGCTCGACCGGCTTGGCCGGCACCGGGGTCTCCTGGCCGTCGATGAAGACCAGGGACGCCTGGTAGACGACGGAGAGGGCGTAGGGGGTCTGGTAGAGCATGCCCCACAACTTCGACGTCTCGTCGATGTCCATCACGTTCGGCGTGAACCGCACCCGCTGTGCCGTCTCCGCGAGGTCGCTGCCCGCCAAGTAGGGCTTTTCTCCCGCGAGTTCGAGGACGTCCCGGGGCAGGACCGGGATTTCGTGCAGGGTGCGCACCACCGAGCCGAGCAGCCGCTGCCCGACGAGTTCGGTCTCGTCGCCGTACGCGCTGATCACGTAGTTGAGGTCGAGTGCCGCCCGTGCCCGGCGCGTCAGCGTGCCGTCGGGGGCTCGGGTGGGCAGGTCGTCGTTGCGCCGCGAGGAGTTGGGGGCGACCTGGTAGAGGAAGACGGAGATGGTGGGTTCGGCCGGCGGCTCGGCGGGCGGCTTGCGCGGCTCCACCTTGACGGCCATGTCGATCTCCGGCTGGAGATGGGACTCGATCAGCAGGGCGAGGGCCTGGCTGACGTGGGCGATGGCGAGTGCGTTGCTCATGGCGTCGGTTCCCCGTCCCTGTCGTCCAACGGCCCCCCGGCGCCCCGGCGTTCACCGGCGGCCCCGTTCACCTGCGCCACCTGGCCCGCGGGCGTCCTCCCCACCGGCTCGCCGGCACGGCCCGTGCTCACTCGCGCTCCCTGGCCAGGTAGTCGGCCAAGCCGAGGGTGGTGGCCGGCCGTTCGGCGGGGCGGGCACCCGGCCGGGAACCGGTGCGGGCGGGCGGCTGGGCGGCCGTCACCTCCAGCCGGCCGATCTGCACCCGCACCACCTGCTCGGGCGCCCGGCCGGCGCGGCGCCCGGCGGATTGTCGTACGGCGGTCCGGGCCGCCGTCGTGTCCGCGGCGCTGGGGCGTGCTGCCGGGGGCGCGGCGGAGGGGCGAGCGGCGCCCGTTACCAGGGGGGTGAGGGCGGGCTTCGCGGCCCGGTCCGCGCCGGTCCCGGGGTCCGGTCGCCCGGTGCCGCGCTCCGTGGTGCGGGGCGCCGGGCGCGGTCCGGCCGTCAGGGGCGCGGCAGGGCGCAGCAGGCGCGCCTCCGGCGAGGCGACCGGGGCCGCCTTGCCCGGCTCCGTTTCCGTGAGGGCCGGTTCGGCGCGCACGACGGTCCGTTCGCGCTCCGTGTGGTGGTGGATCTCGGTGGCGGGCCGGGGGCCGTCCCGCTCGGGCGCGGTCGCGGGAGTGGTGGCCGGCCACATGGTGCCGGCGGGGTCCGGCTCCGGGGTGCGGGGCCGGACGGCCTCGACGCGTTCGAACGGGCCGGGCAGCCGCGGCCGTACCCGGACCGTGTCCGTCGCGGTGGCGGTGTGCCGGGCGAGCAGCCGGTCGAGGAAGTCGGGTCCCCGGGAGGGGTCGGTCAGGGAGGAGTCAGACATCCGCACACAGCTCCAGGTAGTAGCGGCGGCGCAGCGGGCTCAGCGCCAGGATCTCCGGCTCGCTCCAGCCGTAGGCGGTGGCGAGCAGATGGACGTCGAGGAGCGTGTCCCGTGCCCAGGCGTCGAGTTCGGTCCACAGGTAGGAGGCGATGTCGAGTTCGGCCCGGGTGGCGGTGCCGCACTCGGGGCAGCCGACGTTGAGCGTCACGTCGGCACCGGGGTCGGCGGCCTCGACGGCCTCGGCGATCCTGCGCTGTACCGGTTCCGGCAGGGAGGCGGCGGTGCGGGGCGCCCCGTCGTGGGCCGCCGAGACCAGGCAGCGGGCGAGCAGCGCGGCGCGCGGGTCGGCGGCGTGGGCCGCGGCCGTGAGGTCGGCCGCCGCGGGCAGCCGGAAGGCGATGTCCCAACCGTCCTCCGTCAGCCGTACGACCCGCCGCGCGGGCCGGTCGAGCGTCCGGGCGAACTCCCCCGCGTCCAGCTCGCATTCCATGTCCGCGCCACACGCGCGGCAGTCCAGCCGCACCTGCATCCGCTCCCCGAACAGGGCGCGGCGCAGGGCGAGCAGGTCGCTCTCGCGTTCGCCGAGCGGTACGGCGGGCAGCGCCGTGGCGTCGAGGTCCGGGCGTGCCGTGCCGTGCAGCAGCAGGGCACGCCCGGCGGGCGCCTCGGCGAGGCCCGCCTCCCAGGTGGCCAGCAGCGCGGCCGCCCCGGTGTCCGCCATCCGTTCCCCCCGTTCCTCTCGCCTCGCCGCGCGCCGCGTCAGGCCGGGTTGAGGAAGGAGGGTTCCTCGGGTTCGGGCACCTCGTAGTCCCGTTCCCAGCCCTCGCATTCGAGCTTCAGCGACTGGATGGCCACCGCGTTGGCGTTGGCGTCGAGTTCGCCGAGGACCTGGTATTCGCTGGGCCAGGTCCGGTACAGCTTGTGCGAGACGGCGACCTGCCCGGCCTCGTTGAGGACCTGGATGACGATGTCCTTGCGGAAGTCGGCGAGGGAGACCTCCGCGCCGGGTCCCGCGCCGACCTGCCAGACCTTGTTGGCCCAGCGGTCGAACTCGGGGTCGTGGGTGACGCCGCGCTCCAGGGTGATGCCGTCGAACTCGGAGCGTCCCGGCGACTTGCGCGGGGAGCTGGGGTCGCCGCCGTGGCGGTGTTTGACGACCTCGGTGGTGCGCTTGAGCGGGCTGATCTTGCTGATGCCGGCGACCGTACGACCGTCCCACAGGACCAGGAACTTGAAGTTCTTGTAGGGGTCGAAACGATGGGCGTTGACGGTGAACTCTGCCATCGGATTCCTTCAGCTCTCCAGAATTCCCGCGGGACTACGGCTCGAACCGGCCGGACGTCTGCCGGATCCTCACGATCACGAACTCGGCGGGGCGGACCGGCGCGATGCCGACCAGGACGTTCACGATGCCGTCCGCGATGTCCTCGTCGGTGGTGGTGTCGCGGTCGCATTTGACGAAGTAGGCCTCGCGCGGGGTGCCGCCCTTGAAGGCGCCCTGCCGGAAGAGGGTGTGCAGGTACGAGGAGGCGGCGAGCCGGATCTGCTGCCACAGGTTCTCGTCGTTGGGCTCGAACACCACCCATTGCAGGCCGCGTTGGAGGCTCTCCTCGACGTGCAGGGCGAGCCGTCGTACGGGCACGTACTTCCACTCGCCGTCCAGGGCGTCGGTGCCCTCCAGGGTTCGGGCGCCCCAGACGGTCGGGCCGGTCAGCGGGAGCGTGCGCAGGCAGTTGACGCCGAGCGGGTTGAGCAGCCCGGTCTCGCGGTCGGTGAGGTCGACGGTGAGGGAGTGCACGCCCGCCAGCCGTGCCTCGGTGCCGGCCGGCGCCTTCCACACGCCGCGCTCGGCGTCGGTGCGCGCGATGACGCCGGCGACCGCGCCGGAGGGCGGGAAGGCGCGCAGCCGTCCGGTGAGCGGGTCGGTGAGCCGAAGGTGCGGGAAGTACAGGCCGGCGTGGCTGCCGCGGACCGCGTCGAAGGCGGCGACGCCGGCGCGTGCCGTGTCGACGTCGACCCAGGTGGAGGGGGCGTCGACGAGCAGGAAGATCCGCCGCTCCGCGCACAGCCGCTGGGCGGCGGAGACGACGGTGACGGCGTCCTCGGTCTTGTCGTACCCGGCGAGTTCGGGCAGCACGAGGAGGTTGACGTCGGCCACCTGGCGCAGCGCCTGGAAGCCGGTCCTGGCGGCCTCGGAGCCGATCAGGTCCCGGGGGCCGGGTGCCTCGCCGTCCGCTCCGCCGGCCAGCGGGAAGACAGGCGGGTTGACCGAGGCCTCCAGACCGAGGTCGTTGGCGCACTCGCCGACGAAGCGGACGACGTCCTGGGGGTCGGTGGAGCCGGCGACGACCTGGAGGCGGCGGCCGAAGACGGTGACCTCGGCGTCGGCGAAGGCGTGCTTGCCGGGGGCGTCGGGCAGGGCGCGCAGTTTGCGTTCGAGCAGCAGCGCCAGCTCGGCCACGGAGCACGGCGCCGCGCCGTCGCTGTCGGGGTCGTAGAGGGTGAACTCGCGCTGCACGTCGCCGATCTTGACGGTGAGGTCGACGGCGAGGTCGGGCAGCCGGTGGCCGAACGGTTTGGAGACGGTACCGGACGGGTCGGGGCGGCCCTCGCCGACCGCGTGGACGCGGATCAGCCGGGAACCGGCGTTGACGACGGCGGGGGCGTGGCGGCCGCTGTCCGGGTCCGTGGACAGGCCGGTGAAGCTCTCGCGGACCGCGCCCCGGGCGTCGTGGACGCGCAGGTTGAAGGTGTCGTCGGGGTGGAGGGTGTCGTGGTCGACGGCCACGCGCAGGCCGTTGCCCCACAGGCCGGGCTCCTTGGCGTGCACGTCCAGGGCGTCGCTGTCGCTGTGCCCCTCGGTGGACTTCAGGGTGACGCGGGCGGCCTTTCCGCTGCCGGCCTTGGTGACGCGGACGACGACGGCGACGCTGCCGCCGTTGCCGAAGAACTGGTGGACCGCGTAGCCGACCGCGCTGCGCGCGCCGAGGCCGCCGAAGCGGCGTTCGAATTCCGCGAAGCTGGTGACGCGCACCGGCTCGTTGAGCGGACCGCGCCGGGTGTGGCCGACGAAAGCGGTCACCGACGTGGTCAGGGTCGAGATGGTGCGGGTGCTGCTGGGAAGCTCTTCGACGTAGACGCCGGGATACGTCGGCTTGGCGGCGCTCACCGAGCTCATCGGCTTTCCCCCTCCTGCCCCTGTCTCGGGCACCGGGCAATGGCACCAAGAGGCAGGCGGCAAAGGGACAGGTTCCGTTCCGGCGCGGCGGACGACCCCACGCAACCGGCCGGTCAACGCTGGACGTGCGCACGCATTCGATTTCCCCCGCCAATTCCCGGACGGCGGTCGGCCGGCCGGGCCAAGCAACGCTTGTGACTCCTGATGCTCGTAGACGAATTAACCTTGAGGCACGGGCAGTTGGGGCAACAAGGCGCGTTCCGGCCACCCCGAACGAAAGTTTCGTGAAGGTAAACACCTGCTCTTCCCGCAGTGCGCCCGCATGTCATCGACAACAGACTCCAAGGATCTTCACAGGCAACGCCACCGGAATATGAAGATCCTATTCCGAACGCCTTCGAAGCACTTACCGAGGCGTTCGAAATTCCACCAGACGCACATTCCTCAATGGCGGATTCCGGTGTTTACAGGGCCGCGGAGGCTGCCACTGGCTTTGATCACTGGAGAGTGCCGTGGGGTCTCACGGTTCAGGAGCGTGGCTTTTCCGCGGTGAGGGTCAGACCCGGGTCGGTCGGTACGGGTAGCGGCCGGGCGGGGTCCTGGAACAGCGGCCGGTACAGGGCCTTGCCGAGACGGCTGGTCGCGAGGATGTCGAGGCGGCCGTTGCGGATGAAGGCGGGCGCGTCGGTCATCGCGTCGAGGAGCTGTTGCAGTGCGGGCCGGATGGGCTGTGCCGTGCGGCGGCATGCGGGCCGGCGGGTGATGCCGGCGGTCCGGGCCAAGTCCATGAGGTGGGCACGCTCGGCTTCGTCGCGCCGCAGCGCCCGGGCCAGGGAGTCCAGCACGGCTTCGGAGGCGCCGGAGAGGTTCCCGCGTTCCATGCGGGCGACTGTGCGGCGTGTGGGCCGCCCAGAAGCACGAACTGCGCCAGATGCGCATCCAGGGCTCCGGCGCCATCGACAGCCGCTCCTCCCTCGGCGGGCTGGTCGGCCTGCCCGAGCGCGCCGCCTACCACCCTTCCAAGCACGGTGTGATCGGCCTGACGAAGAGCGCCACGGTCGAGTACGCGCCCAAGGGCATCCGCACCAACGCCGTCTGCCCGGGCGTGATCGAGACCCCGATGGTCGCCGACATACTCACGGGGCAGACCGAGGCCATGGCCGCGATCACGAGCGAGCAGCCCATCGGGCGCCTCGGCCAGGCCGAGGAAGTCGCCGCCGCCGTCCTGTGCCTGTGCGGCCCCGGCGCCGGCTTCGTGATCGGCGTCGCCCTGCCCGTCGACGGCGGATACACCACCCACTGAACCCCGCCCGGAACCGGGGCACCCGGCCGGGGTGCGGCCCGCAGGCACCACCGCACCCCGGCGCCGGACCGTCCCTGACCCGTCCCGGAGACCATCATGAGCACCTGGGACCAGGCGCGGCTACGCTCGTGCGCCTACCGCCCCACGTACGCGCCGAGCCCGTACCCGGGGGCCGATCCCATGGGGGCCGTGCGGCCCGAGCCTCGGCGCCGCCGAACCCGGCAGCCCCTCCGAAAGCGGAATTCAACGCCCGCCAGGCTGATAGAGGCGGGTCGTGGTCTCCCTCTCGTAGGACATTCCGGGAGGCATTTTGATGAGTTCGAGCTGCATTCCCCACGGAGAGAGGAAGTAGACCCAGCTGTCACCTCTGGTCGACCCGGGTTCCAGGGGCTGCGGCTCGCCCAGTATCCGGACACCGGGCTGAGCACGCAGGTACGCCACCGCCTCGTCCATGTCCTCGACGTGGAAGGCCAGATGGTGGCCGCCCCAGTCGCTGTTGCGCGGTATCTCCCTTCGCTGGTCGGGAGCCGAGTACTGGAACAGCTCGCAGTTGGTCACCGGGCCGAGCCTGAGCATGGCCAGGTCCATCGCCGCCTTCCGGTGGACGCCGAGGTATCTCTCCATCCAGTCGCTGTCCGGGAATTCCACCGGACCGAGCCGGTAGGCGAGTTCCGCGCCGAGCACGTCGACGAAGAACGTGACGGCCTGGTCCAGGTCTGGAACGGTGTAGGCGACGTGGTGCACGCCTGACGATCCGGGAATTCCTCGGGTCTTGCCGTACACGGTTTCCTCCGTGGTGCTGTGCGGCCGGCGGGTGGCGGTCGAAGAAGGAGCGGCTGGGGTCAGGCCGGGACGGGAAGCTCCGCGGGCTGCCGGTACCGGTCGCCCCACAGGCCGGTGGCGGAGGGGGCCGGGACGTCGATGGGCTCGTCCGCGGTCCTGGCCGTGGCGAAGCGGAGGCTGACGTCGAGGATGTGGAGGGAGAACTCCGCACCGAGCAGCGGCCGGCCTCCCGACCGGATCGCCCGGGCGAGGTCGGCGATGCCCGCGGCGACCGTCAGGTCGTGCGCCTCGTCGTCGTATCCGTGTTCCAGCGGGGGCAGGACGAAGGGGAGCTGCTCGGGCTCGGCCAGGTAACCGGTGTCCCTGCCGGTCGTGAGCACCCGGCGCCGCAGCGTGACCGGACTCGACGCCTGCCACACGTCGTCGACGGACAGGACTCCCCGGTCGCCCACGACGAGCAGGGACTTGTCGGCGGGCGCCGCCCAGCCGATCGTGAGGCGGCACATGGTCCCGTCGGCGAAGCGCAGCGCGCCGAACGAGGTCTCGGGCGCCACGTCGGCGACGACGCCCTCCCACTGGTCCGCGAAGGGAGTGACGGTCTGGCCGGACATGCGCACGACCGGACCGAACATGGCCGTCAGCCAGGTGAGCAGGTAACCGGCGTGCTCCAATACGCAGCCGTTGGCCACCTCCTCGCGGTAGGGCCAGGGGACTCCGCGCTTGCTGCGCCAGTCGCGGTAGGCCATGAACGCGAGCGGTCCCATGTCGAGCGAGGCGTAGGCGAGCCGCGGTGTGCCCACCACCCCGTCGTGGACGGCACGGATGAGGGTCTGCGCCGACCGGCTGAACACCGTGGCCGGGGCGCTGCACAGCGAAAGCCCGCGCTCCGCGGCGAGCGAGACGAGTTCCCTCGCCTCCGCCATGTTCGTGGTCATGGGCTTCTCGCAGTACACGTGCTTCCCGGCCGACAGGGCGGCCTTGTTCACCGCGTAGTGCTGGGCCGTCGGCGTGAGGTTGACGACGATCTCGACCTCGGGGTCGGCAAGCACCTCGTCCATGCTGCCGAATAACCTCCCGCCGTACTCCGCGACGAAAGTTTTCGCTCGGTCCCCTTGGGGGTCGTAGGCGCCTATGAGGCTGATTTCCGGATAGTTGGGCAATGTGGGGCCGTAGAAGTCCGCGGCATAACCACAACCGAGGAAGGCGACGCCTACCCGCTTGCCTTCGCCCATGGAAGTGGGCATTGCTCCTCCTTGTTCCGTGGAATGGCCGTGCAGAGAGTCCCCGTGGAGGACTTGTGAGAGACAGACAACACGTCCTGTGTTCACCGGCTCAAGGATCGAAAGAGTTTCGGCTGATTCTGCGCTCCTGGCCGGAATGAAGCAGATGCGATGCCGTTTACGGGGTGTTTACAGAAATCCGCTTGCACGAGCCACGGGATCGTGCATTCATTGACGCCGCCCGGCCTTTGTCCGGGATCCCTCCCCGGCCGTCCGGATCGCCTGGACGACCAGACAGGAAAGGCAGTGACAGTGCCCCTCACCGGAACGGGAACCTCCATACGCACCTCGACCGCCGTGGTCGTGGTGGTCGCGCTGGCGCTGGCGCTGTTCTCCCTGAGCACCGTGGAGACGTTGCCGGTCGGTCTGCTTCCGCTGATCGCCGACGATCTGGGCGTGTCCAGGGCCGAGGCGGGCCGCCTGGTGACCGGATACGGAATGGTGGTGGCCGTCGCCTCGGTGCCGTTGACCCGCCTGGTCCGCCGTGTGCCGCGGCGCACGCTGCTCTGCGGGCTGCTGGCCCTGTTCGTCATGGCGAATCTCGTCTCCGCCGCGGCCCCGGGCTACTGGATCCTGCTCGCCGCCCGCGTCACGGTGGCACTCACCCACTCGGTGTTCTGGTCGGTCATCGCCTCGACCGCCGCCGGCCTCTTCGCTCCCGAGGTGCGGGGCCGGGTGGTCGCCGGGCTCTTCTCCGGTCTGTCCCTGGCCGCCGTGGTGGGTGTCCCGGCCGGGACGTGGCTGGGGCAGCAGGCCGGCTGGCGGATCCCGTTCGTGGTGATGAGCGGGTTCGGGTTCCTCGCCCTCGTCGCGGTCGCCGTCCTCTTGCCGTCCTCGGCCGGTGAGGAGGGTGACGCCGCGAACGGCGCGGACCCCAGCCGCCGCCGGTTCCTGGTCCTGATGGCGGCGACGGCCCTTGTCATCTGTGGTGTCTTCACCGGCTACACGTACATCACCGTCTTCCTCACCGATGTGACCGGCCTCGCCCAGTCAGCCGTGGCGCCCCTGCTCCTGGGCTCGGGCATCGCCGGGATCGCGGGCACCGCCCTGGCGGGCGCGCGGGTGGACCGCCATCCGCGCGGCACCATGGTGCTGGGCGTGGCCCTGCTGTCGGCGACGATGCTCGGGCTGTGCCTGCTCGGCGACCGGGCCGTCGCCGCCGTCTGCCTGGTCGCGCTGCTCGGATTCGCCATGTCCGCCATGACGACCGCGCTGCAGAGCAGGATTCTGCATGTGGCACCCGGCAGCACCGAGATCGCCTCGGCCGTCGGCTCGTCCGTCTTCAACGTCGGCATCGCCGGCGGCTCCCTCGTCGGCGGCCTGCTGCTGCCCACCGGTCTCGGGGTGCGGGGCGCGGTGCTCGTCGGCGGTGTGCTCGCGGTCGGCGGCCTGGCCGTACTGCTGTCCGAAACGTGGGTGGTGCGGCAGGGGGAACGACGGGCCGCCGTCCGGGGCGGGGTGCCGGACATGTCGGCGTAGCCGTCGGATCGCGGATCCGTACCGCCTCGACGCCGGAGCGACAGGCAGGGTTGCCTGCGGGTGTCAACCGGGTGATGTCAGGATGTCAGCGTGATGTGCCGGGCCGTGTCGGTCGCGTCCACGCACTCCTGGTACGGGTTCGGGTCGCCCTGCCGTTCCTGGCAGCGCCACACGGAACCGTCCGCGCGGACCACGGTGACCGCTCCGCCCTCCCGCAGCCCGGCCTTGGTGTAGGCATCCGCCACCCGCAGAGCCAGTGCGCAGTCCCCGGCGCTGCCGGCCGACACCGCCAGACCGGTGGACCCGTCGGTACCGCAGACCACGGCCGGTGCCGCTGGGCCGCCGGCCTCGGCGGAGACCGCCGGCGGGGCGGCAAGCCCCAGGATGACCAGGCTCACGAGTGTTCCCGCCCTCGCTGTTCCGATTCGGCTCATACGCTTTCCCATGATCTCGGTTGATCTCGGTGGTGATCCGGACGACGCTGCCTCCGGTCCCGGGATTGGTCCGTGGAACCCACGGGCCGGGGACCGGGCACTCCTCGCCCGACCACGATGTGCCCGCCCGCCGGGCACCGCCACTCGAACGCCCCTCATGGGTGACAGGATCGACCGCACCCGGCGGGGTGGGGCCCGCGGCGCCGGACGGGCCCGTGTCACCGGTCGGCCTGCACGGTGCGCAGGTATGCGCCGAGCCGGGCGATCGCCGCCGGGTTGCGGGGACTTTCCACCAGGCCGGCGTAGTCCAGGGAGACGATCCTGCGGTGCTTGACGGCGGAGACGTTCCGCAGCGGTGGGTAGGAGAGCAGGAACTCCTTCTTCTGCTCGGCGCTGACGTCGCCGTAGTCGCAGACGACGATGACGTCCGGGTTGCGCTGTACGACGCTCTCCCAGCCGACCGTGGTCCAGGAGTCCGCCAGATCGTGCATGAGGTTGACGCCTCCGGCCTCGGTGATGATCTGTTCCGGGGCGGCGTAACGGCCGGAGGTGTAGGGGGCGTCCCGGCCGCTGTCGTAGAGGAAGACCGAAGGACGGTCGGCTCCCTTGGGTGCCGTCGCCCGCACCTTGGCGATCTGCTTCTTGAAGTCGGCGATCAGCGCGTCCGCACGCTCCTCGACGCCGAAGAGTCTGCCGAGGTTGGCGAGGTCGGCGTACAGGGCGTCCAGCGGCGCCATGATGCCCCGGGAGGACTTCGCACGGCCGTTGTGGCAGGACTCGGTGAGGGTGTACGAGGGGATGCCGAGCTTCTCCAGTGATTCGGGGGTGAGTCCGCCGTCCTCGCGGAAGCCGTAGCCCCAGCCGGCGAAAACCAGGTCGGCGCGGGCGTCGAGGACGTTCTCCTTGGTGAGCTGGTCCTTGGACAGCCATGTCGTCTTCTCGTAGCCGTCCTTCCAGGGCACATCGCGCAGGTCCCCTTTGTCGTCGGGCATGGCGAAGCCCGCCATGCGGTCCTCCAGGCCCAGGGCGAACATCAGTTCCGTGATGCCGACGTCGTTGGTGACGACCCGCTCGGGAATCTTGTCGTACGTCACCCGGCGGCCGCAGTTGGTGAGGGTGACCGATGACGGGATTCCCGGGTCTCGCGACGGCTCGACCGAGGCACCGCAGCCGGTGGCGGTCGCGGCGAGACAGAGGGCGGCGGCGATGAGGCGCTTGCGCATGGCGTCCTTCAGGTGGCGGGCGGGAGCAGGTCGAACAGCAGCTGGACGGCGTTCGTCACGGGGTGCCGGACGGTGTGGGCCCGGACACCGAACACCTCTGCCAGCAAAGGGGGCCGGAGGATGTCGCAGGGTGGCCCGGAGGCGACGATCCGGCCGCCGTCGAGGACGTACAGGACGTCGCAGTGGGCGGCCGCCAGGTTGAGATCGTGGAGGGCGGCCAGCACGGTGAGGCCGCTGTCGCGGACCAGGGACAGGACGTCCAACTGGTGGGCGATGTCGAGGTGGTTGGTGGGTTCGTCGAGGATCAGGATCCGGGGCTGCTGGGCGAGGGCGCGGGCGATGAGGACGCGCTGCTTCTCGCCGCCGGACAGTTCGAGGAACCCGCGGTCGGCGAGGTGGGCGACGCCGGTGCGTTCCATCGCCCGGGTGCAGATCTCCCGGTCCGAGGCGGCCGTACGGTTCTGGTGCGGCAGCCGTCCCATGGCGACCATCTCGGTGACGGTGAAGTCGAACTCGGCCGAGGATTCCTGCGGCAGCGCGGCGAGCACCCGGGCGGCGGCTCGCGGATCCATGGCGTGCAGGTCACCGCCGTCCAGCCGTACCACTCCCCCGGCCGGCCGCAGCGCCCGGTACAGGGAGCGCAGCAGAGTGGACTTGCCGCTGCCGTTGGGGCCGACCAGGCCGACGAACGCCCCGCTGTCCACGGTGAGTTCGATGTGCTCGACCAGGCGTGTTCCGGCCGCCTCGATGGTGACGTCCTCGATGTCCAGTCGCATGGTCAGCGCCCTTGGAACGCGTAGCCGCCCCGCCGCATCAGCAGCAGGAACGCGGGCACACCGACCACCGCGGTGACCACTCCCACCGGCAGCTCGGCCGGGGCGAACAGCAGCCGGGACAGTACGTCGGCCCACACCAGCAGCACGGCCCCCGCGAGCGGCGCGACGGACAGCACACGCCGGTGGTCGGCGCCGACCAGCATCCGTACGACGTGCGGCACCATGAGCCCGACGAACCCGATGGCCCCGCTGACCGCCACCACCGTCCCGGTCACGGCCGCGGTGACGAGGAACAGCTCCCGGCGCAGCCGAGCCGGTCGGACGCCGAGCGCGGCCGCGGTCTCGTCGCCCAGGGCGAGCGCGTTGAGCGCCTCGGCCCGCCGGCGCAGCCAGGCCCATCCGGCCGTCACGGTGACCGCGGCGATGGGCACCTGAGCCCAGGTGGCGCCACCCAGGCTGCCCAGCAGCCACATCATCGCCGACCGCGCCGCCTCGCCCCGGGCCGCGCCGAAGACCATGACCGAGGTGACGGCCTGGAAGCCGTAGGCCAGTGCCGTACCGGTCAGGATCAGCCGCAACGGTGTCAGGCCCTGCGGTGAGCGGGCCACGGCGTATACCAGCGCCATGGCCGCGAGCGCCGAGACGAAGGCGGAGACGGACAGCGCCCACACCCCGAGTCCGGCGAACGCGCCGAGGAGGATCACGGCGTGGGCGCCGACCGCCGCGCCCGAGGAGATACCGAGGACGAACGGGTCGGCGAGCGCGTTGCGCACCAGGGCCTGCACGGCCACACCGACGGCGGCGAGGCCCGCTCCGGCCACGGCGCCGATCAGCACCCTCGGCAGCCGGATCTCCCAGACGATGGTGTAGGCGGCCGCGTCGCTCGCGGACACGGTACCGCCGCTGAGCCCGGCCCACAGGAAGCGCGGTACCTCCGCCCAGCCGACCTCGGCGGCACCCAGTCCCACACCACCCACGAGGGACAGCAGGAGCAGCAGCGCCAGTGACAGGCTGAGCGGCAGCACGGGTATGCGGCTGGGGGCCGTACTTCGGCGCACGGGTGGGCCGTCCTTCACACGGGCCGCCTGCTGGACGTCGAGCAGGAGCAGCCCGTGCGGCCGTACCCGGCCGGGCGATCCCCTCTCGCAGTCCGCGGCGAGCAGTCAACGGGTCGATACGCCCCCGCAGGCGATCGGGCTCGCACGGCCACCGTCGGATGCGGTGCCGTGCACACCGTTGCGGGTCAGCGCCGGACTCTCACCGGACTTCCCCCACGGGAGGCGAGGGAAGCCTAACAAACGGGCACCGACGTGTCTTTGGGCGGCCGGGTGGTGCGGTCGGCGCCGTGGCACCGGAAAAGTTCTCCGGCGCCGCGCCGTCGCTGGCCGCAGGCGTGCCGACGTACGCCGCCACGACTCGGCCGTACGATCCGGGCGGGGATCGTACGGCCGAGGGGGCAGAGGTCCGTGCGGTTCAGGAGGCCGTGCACGCCCCGATCACCGGGGCCGCCGGGTTGCCGTTCCTCCTCACGGTGAAGCCGAAGCTCGTCGACGCGCCCGCGGCGAGGCTGCCGTTGCCGTTGGGCCGCATGGTCAGGACGCTGCCGCCGCTGTCCCAGGTGGGCGAACCGTTCCAGGTCGCGGAGATCTTCTGCGGCGCGGTGACGGTGACCGTCGTGGACCAGCTGGTGATCGGGGAGCTGCCCGCGGTGATGGTCACCTTGCCGTTGAAGCGGTCGCTCCACTCCTCCTGTTTGCTGTAGCTGGCGGTGCAGGTGGCGCCGCCCGGGGTGGGGGTACCGCCGCCGGAGGAGCCGCCGAGGGTGGTCAGGACGGCGGTGTAGGCGGCTTTCTTGTTGTAGTCGGAGTCGAAGAGGAGCGGGGTGCCGCTGGAGCGCCAGGAGTATTTGTCGGTGATGCCCCAGACGGTGATGCCGGTGCAGCGGGTGACGGCGAGGCATGCCTTGACGACGTTGCCGTAGCTGGTTGCCTGGCTGCTGCCGGAGCCTTCGATGTCGAGTTCGGTGATCTGGACGTCGACGCCGAGGTCGGCGAAGCGCTGGAGGTTGGCCTGGTAGTCGGCAGGGACCGGGGAGGCGCTGTTGAAGTGGGACTGGAAGCCGACGCAGTCGATGGGTACGCCGCGGGCCTTGAAGTCCTTGACCATGGCGTAGACGGCGTTGCTCTTGGCGTTGATGCCGTCGGTGTTGTAGTCGTTGTAGCAGAGCTTGGCGTCGGGGTCGACGGTGCGGGCGGTACGGAAGGCCTCCTCGATGAAGCCGTTGCCGAGTTTGTCCTGGAAGGGTGAGCTGCGCCGGGCGCCGCTGGAGCCGTCCTGGAAGGCCTCGTTGACCACGTCCCAGGAGTGGATCTTGCCCTTGTAGTGCTGCATGACCTGGGTGATGTGGTTGTTCATGGCCGTGCGCAGGTCGCCGGTGCCCAGGCCGGAGACCCAGGAGGGCAGCTGGGAGTGCCATACCAGGGTGTGGCCGCGGATCTTCATGCCCTTGCTCTGCGCGCGGGTGACGATCTGGTCGGCGGCGCCGAAGGTGAAGGTGTTGCGGGTGGACTCGGTGGCGTCCCACTTCATCTCGTTCTCGGGGGTGACCGAGGTGAACTCGCGGTCGAGGCCGTCCGCCTGGGCGACGCTTTAGGCATGAGCACGCCAGCCCCCTTTTCGAAACATTCGGAACTATCTCCGAATGTGACGCGCAGATTACGAACCCAAACGGCGGTGGTCAACGGTTCGGGACGACTCTTCAGGGAGTCAGGCAAAGATCAACCAGGGAGGACCATCAGGCAATTGCACTTCCGCAGGAGTGGTTGACGCCGCCCTCCGATGCCCCTAACGTGACGCGGCACGTTCCCGAAAGATGTCCGAATGTTTCGAGACGGGAGCCGACAACATGATCCGAAGGCCGAGACTACGGCCCCTGCTGACAGCCCTGCTGGCCGTCCTGGCGCCGCTGCTCACCATGCTGACCCTGTCCGCGCCGGCCGCCCACGCGGCCTCCCTGACGGAGGTCACCGGCTTCGGCGCCAACCCGAGCAACCTGCGCATGTACGTCTACCGGCCGGACAGCGCACCGGCCCGCCCCGCGGTCCTGGTGGCCGTGCACTACTGCACCGGTTCCGGTCCGGCCTTCTACTCCGGCACCGAGTTCGCCTCGCTGGCCGACCGGTACGGCTTCCTCGTGATCTACCCTTCGGTGACCCGCAGCGGCGGCTGCTTCGACGTCTCCTCTCCGCAGGCGCTCAAGCGCGGCGGCGGCAGCGACCCGGTCGGCATCGTGTCGATGGTCACCTACGCCGAGCAGCACTACGGCGCCGATCCGAACCGCGTCTACGTCACCGGCGCCTCGTCGGGCGCGATGATGACCAACGTCCTGCTCGGCGACTACCCCGACGTCTTCAAGGCCGGAGCCGCCTTCTCAGGCGTACCCTTCGGCTGCTTCGCCACGACCGACGGCTCCGGCTGGAACAGCGCCTGCGCCAACGGAACCGTGACGAGGACACCCCAGCAGTGGGGCGACCTGGTCCGCGGCGCCTACCCGGGGTACAGCGGGCCCCGGCCCCGGATGCAGCTGTGGCACGGCACCGAGGACACCACGTTGCGCTACCCGAACTTCGGCGAAGAGATCAAGCAGTGGACCAACGTCCTCGGCGTGAGCCAGACGCCCGCGTCCACCGACCATCCGCAGTCCACCTGGACCCGCACCCGCTACGGCGGCACCGGCACCCAGGCCCCCGTCGAGGCCATCAGCATCCAGGGCACCGGGCACACCCTGCCGGCCGCGGGCATGGCCGCGCGCGCCATCTCCTTCTTCGGGCTGGACTCCGGGACCACCCAGCCGCCGACCGAGCCGCCCACACCCCCGGCCGGCGCCTGCCGGGTGACGTACTCGACCAGCACCTGGAACACCGGGCTGACGGCCTCGATTACCGTGACCAACACGGGCACCGCGCCGGTCGACGGATGGGCGCTGACGTTCACCCTGCCGGCCGGACAGGTCATCACCTCCGGCTGGAACGCCCGGTTCACACCCTCCAGCGGCGCCGTGAGCGCGCGGAACGCCGCCTACAACGCCACCCTGGCCCCCGGTGCCTCGACCACCCTGGGTTTCCAGGCCACCCACACCGGCGACACCTCCGCCCCGGCGTCCTTCAGCCTCAACGGAGCGACCTGCGCCACCAGTTGACGTACCGCTCCGGCCGGGCAGGCGGGTGACGCGCCCGTACGTCACCCGCCTGCCCGGACCGTCCTCCCGCCCGGGGCGGGGCCGGACCGGTGATGCACCGTGGCCGCCGCCGTGTCCACGGATCACCCACCCGTCACTCCATCAGGGCGCCTGCGCCCGACAGCCTCCGCAGCGCCGCGACGACTCGTAGAGTCGGCCCAGTCGACGGCGAGGAGACACGATGTTCCACGACATGACCGAACTGGTGCGTATCGGCCGTGTGCTGGAGGAGGCACATTCCCTGCTGGCGGGCGAACGGAAACGGCTGGAGCGGCAGTACGGGCCGACACGGTACGACGCCGTCGCGGGCAGCCCGGCGCAGACGCTGCACGGTGCCGCGGACCTAGCCGGGGCCATGTCCACGGCGCTCAAGCAGGTCGCCCTGGCCGTCGGCTACTCCGTCCTCGGCCTGGACGACCGAGCCGAGCGCACGCTCAAAGTGGCGCGGATGAAACCCGTGTCGTTCCCGTCCGGCGCGGACCGCATGGCGCGTCCGCTCGGCGAGGCCACCGTACGGGCGATGGAACTGGTCCGAGACCTCGGTTTCTTCGACGAGGAGACCGCGATCGCGGTCGACGTGGCCCTCGCGGCCCCGCAGGCGACGTATCCCCCGGCCGACTGGGACGCGTACACCCGCGAGCAGCTCGACCGGTCCGAACCTCAGTGACCATCCCGCCCCGGCCCTCGGCCGGGCCCACTCGGACACGGCAGCGACCCTGCCGGACTTGAGGGGAGGGGACGGTCAACGGGCGACGCCGACCAGGCCCGGCGCCGGCACGCTCACCTGGATCATGCCCTCGGATCCTCCGTCACGGGCACGCACTCGGCGAGCAGGTCGAGGACGTCGCGCCAGGCTCGCCGCGCGTGTCGTGGGTGGTAGCCGACGCCGGGGACCACGGGGTGGTCGACGGGCGGGTGGTGGAAGGCGTGCAAGGCTCCGCCGTAGACCGTGAGGCGCCAGTCGACGCCCGCGGCCTGCATCTCAGCGGTGAACGCCTCCCGTTGCGCGGGCGGCATGATCGGGTCTTCCGACCCGACCCCGGCCCACACCGGGCAGCGAAACCGCGCCGCCTCCCCCGGCCGGCCCGTGGTCGTGGCGTTCACTGTCCCGATCGCACGCAGGCCGACACCGTCGCGCCCCAGTTCCAGCCCGATGGCACCCCCCGTGCCGTAGCCGACGGCGGCGATCCGGTCGGGATCGGTCCGCGGTTCGGCGCGCAACACGTCGAGCGCCGCATGACCGATGCCCCGCATCCGGTCGGGATCAGCGAGCAGCGGCAGGCAACGGGCCAGCATCTCCTCGGGGTCACCCACATAGCGCCCGCCGTGCAGATCGAAGGCCAACGCCACATATCCCAGCTCGGCGAGCGCGTCGGCCCGGCGGCGTTCGACGTCGCTGAGCCCCATGCCCTCCGGACCGAGCAGCACCGCGGGCCGGCGGTCGACACCGGCCGGGAGCGCGAGGTACCCGATCATCGTCAAACCGTCGGCCGGATACTCCACCGTACGCGTCGTAATCGTCGTCATGGGACCGGACTGTAGTGATCGTCGAGCTCGGTCCGGCCGGTGTTCTGCCGCCGGCAGAACACCGCGGGAATCCCTCTACGCCGTGGGCGACGGGCGCTCAGGGCTTCGAGATCACCCCGGGGGTGCCGTGGGGAACCGGTCGGCGTCCGGGCGGCGCTAGGAAGGCTTCGCGGCCGTCTCGCGCTGCCGCCGGATCGGTTCCCCCACCCGGTGCAGATGCGCCAGAGCCTCACGGTAGGAGTGGATCAGCCCCGTCTCGTGGTACGGCACACCGATCTCGGCGCAGTAGGCGCGCACGACGACCTGGGCCCGGCGCAGATGCGGGGTGGGCATGCTCGGGAAGAGGTGGTGCTCGATCTGGTAGTTGAGACCGCCGAGGAGCACATCGGTGAGCCGACCACCGCGGACGTTGCGGGAGGTGAGGACCTGGCGGCGCAGGAAGTCGGGCCGCTCGTCACCGCTGAACGTGGGCATACCCTTGTGATTCGGGGCGAAGGTGCAGCCCAGGTAGACGCCGAACAGGCACTGGTGCACGGCGAGGAACGCGACCGCCTTGCCGGGCGGGAGCACCAGGAACAGCGCCGAGAGATAGGCGGCGAGGTGCAGGAGGAGCAGTACGGCCTCCAGCGCGCGGTGCTTCATGGACGGCGAGCGCAGCGCCCGCACGCTCGCGACGTGCAGGTTGAAGCCCTCCAGCGTCAGCAGCGGGAAGAACAGCCATGCCTGGTGGCCGCCGATCAGACGCGCCAGGCCCCGGCTGTGGCGTGCCTGGGCGGTGGACCACACCAGGATGTCCGGGGCGACGTCCGGGTCCAGTTCCTCGTGGTTGGGATTGGCGTGGTGGCGGGTGTGCTTGTTCATCCACCAGCCGTAGCTCATGCCGATCCCCAGGTTGCCGAAGAGCCGGCCCCAGGTCCGGCTCGGCCGGCTCCGCCGGAACACCTGGCGGTGCGCCAAGTCGTGGGCGACGAGGGCGGTCTGGCCGTACATCAACGCGAGGAAGGCGGCTACCGCGAGCTGCCACCACGTGTCACCGAGCGCGAGGAAGGCACCCCAGCCCGCCGCCGTCAGCGCGACGACCAGCCCGAGCCGTACCGCGTAGTAACCGGGGCGGCGCCGCATCAGTCCCGCCTCGGTGATACGCCGGGACAGCCGGGAGAAGTCACTTCCGGCTCCGGGCGCAGAAGAGGGGTCGGCGGGTGCCGCGGTCAGGGTCGCGGCTTGCGGGGAAAACGTCATGCCTCCGAGTCTCGGCACGCCCGTCCCCCCGGAACAGCCGGACAGGCACCGTGTCGAAGCGGGGGATTGCCCCAGGGCGGCCCGGGTGGTGCCACCCCCTTCAGCCCCCTGACGTGGGCTTTTCCAGCAAGGGCGGCTGCCCGCCGGCGACCGGTCCGGCCGGCGGCGCCACGGCGGTGCGGCTGCGTGTGCCTGGGCATGTGTCACCGCCGGCCATTAGGGTTCTCCAGCGCAAGGCGAGAACTCGGTTTCCGCTCAGTGGGTGCCGGGCAACGGGAGGACGACGGGGATGGGGTACACGATCCCGGGCTGGCTTGACGAAGTCCTGGACTTCATCGGGATCAACCACCCCGCTGCGCTTCCCCGGTCAGTACGCCGACCCCGAAACCGGCCTGCACTACAACTACTTCCGGCATTACGACCCCGAGACGGCCCGCTACACGAGCCCCGACCCGCTCGGGCTCGGACCGGGTCCCAACCCGGTCGCCTACGTGACCAACCCGCAGTCCGAGCTCGACCCGCTCGGACTCGCCCGGTGCGACGAGAACGAGGTCACCTGGGGCGGCCGTGTCCAGTACGGTCCGCTCGGCCCCGGTAACCGGGCGACCGGCGTCCGTGCCACGCTGGAGCCCGACATGATGGGCGGCAAGACCCGGCCGCGCGTCAACGTACCCGGCTACAAGAAGGGCGGCGCCTGGAACAAGGGCCATCTGATCGGCGCCCAGCTCGGCGGATCGAACCGGGATCCGCGCAACTTCGTCGCGATGCACGCCTACGCCAACAGCCCGGTCATGCGGCAGGTCGAGAACGACGTACGCGCGGCCGTCGACCGAGGCGAGACGATCACGTACAGCGTCACGCCGGTCTACCGCACCAATGATCCGACCGACGTCGTGCCCGTCGGCGTCACCATCGAGGCGCATGGAAACCGCGGCTTTAAGTTCACCCCCCTGGGGTCGAGCTCCCCGACCAATTCGGTCACTATCCTGAACGAACCCCGACCCGAGGAACGCTGATGAACCCCTCCCTCACCCGCCTCACCGAGCTGCTGCCGCCCCCGGACGCGGCCCCCAAGGACTGGGCTGCCGTGGAGGAGCGACTGGGCACCGAGCTGCCGCGGGACTACAAGGAACTGGTCGACACCTACGGCGGCGGCCTGTTCGACGAGAGCATCTGGCTGCTGGAGCCCGGTTGCCCGCGCCCGCGCTACGACCTGATCGCCATGGACGCCCAGTGCCGCGAGTCCCTGCGGCTCCTGTGGGATCGTGGCGAACCCCGCCCCGCCGAACTGGACCAGGAAGGGGCGCGCCTCATCCCGTGGGCCTACGAGGACGAGGGCGGTGAAGTCCTCTACTTCCTGTCCACCCCCGGCCAGGAGCCCGAGAACTGGCCCATTCTGATCAACGAGGGCCGCGGCCCCGAGTGGGAGCGGCACGCCGGTCCCTGCACCTCCTTCCTGTTGGGGCTGCTCACGGGAGAGACCGAGTCGGAATACTTCCCCGACCTGCCCCTGGACGAGCACCTCTTCGAAACCAACGAAGAGATCTTCGCCGACGAGTAGGCACTCCGAGGACCGCCGGCGGCAGGCTCCAGGAATCGGCCGCACACGCCCCGGGCACCGAGGAACGCATCGTCGTGCTGACCGGCGTCGCACGCGTGGGCCCGGTCTCGTCGAGCGCCGGCCTGACGACGGGAGGGATCGCCGTCAGCGCCTGCGGTCACCTCAGGAGCGCTGCTTGAGGTAGTCCTCGACACCCGGTGTCCTGTGCGCGTCCTCGACGCCGACCGTCCCGCCGACCGCCTTGGTGTCCGGCCTCAGGACGTAGGTCGACAGGCTTGCCGGGCGGGACGGGTCGGAGAAGTCCTGCGGGGTGCCGAGACCGGTGTCCGCGTCGGTCTGCGAACGGTGCGCCGCGATCACGTCGGCGCGGGTCAGGCCGCCGGCCGCACACGCCTTCTTCAAGTCCTCCCCCATGAGCTGGGCCGCGTTGTAGCCGGAGAGCACACCGGAGTCGACGGCGGAGTCGGGGTACTTCTTCCGGTAGGCGGTGACCATCGCTTTCACACCGGGCAGGTCGGAGCTCACGCTCGGGGCGGCGCTGACGATGCCGAGCATGGCGACCAGGGCCGGCGCGGCCGGGGTCTTGAGCAGCTGCGGGGCATAGCCCGGCGCGCTGGTGACCACCGGGACCTTCAGTCCGCTCGCGGCGGCGACGCCGGCCAGGGAGGCGGTCTGGGCGGGTCCGGCGCTGATCAGGACCGCCTTGACGCCGGCCTTGGCGAGCGCGGCGACCTGCGCGGACAGGTCGGTGTCAGTCGCCTGGATCTTCTGGCCGACGACCGTGATCCCGGCCTGCTTCGCGGCCCAGGTGGAGCCTTCCAGCGCGTTGTCGCCGTAGTCCCCCTCGAAGTAGACGTGGCCGATCTTGTCGCCCTTCTTGATGTTCTTGACGCGGGTGAGGTAGTCCACGGCGGCGAGCGCGTCGACGTCGTAGGTGGTGCCGAGGACCTGCACGGCGTCCTTGCCGAGCAGGGAGGCGGACCAGGCCTGCGGGAAGGTGAGGATGTCGTCCCGTTCGATGTCGTCGAGGAGGGCGGACATCACCGAGGAGCCGATGACCTGGGGCAGTGCGACGACGTCGGGGGCGAGGTCGGCGTAGGCGGTGACGGCCTTCTGGACGTCGTAGCCGTGATCCTTGACCACGATCTCGATCTTCCGGCGGCAGATCCCGCCCTTGGCGTTGGTCTGCTCGGCCCACAGCCGCTGCGCCTGCACGATGCTTTTGCCGAGGGTGGCGTAGGGGCCCGTCAGGTCGGTGAGGGCGCCGAGTCTGATGGTGTCCGCGGTGACGCCGGGCCCGGTGCGCACACCGTCGGCTCTGGTGTCGCCGCCGTCGCCGCTCTTCGCCTTGGAACTGCAGCCGGTGGCCGCGACGAGCAGGGCCAGGGACAGGGCGAGGGCGGCCCGGGTGGTGCGGTTCCTGACGTTCACGGGGTGTGCTCCTTGGTTCGTACGACGGGTGCGGTGGACGCGGGGTGTCCGGCCGGGCGGCGCCGGATCCGGATCCGGGCGCGCAGCCGGTGCAGGAGTCCGCTCAGCCCGTCGGGGGCGAAGAGCAGGATGAGGACGATGGCGGCGCCGTAGAGGTAGCGGGAGGCCTCGGTGGGGCCGAGGGCATCGCCGGCCGAGCCGGGTGAGGCGACGAGCGGGAGCTGGTCGGCGTACCGGGTCATCAGCAGGGGCAGCGCGGTGACGAAGACCGCGCCGGCGGTGGCGCCGGCCACCGAGCCGAGGCCGCCGATGACGATCATCGCGAGGTAGTCGACGGACAGGGCGAGCCCGAAGTAGTCCGGGACGACCCGGCGGAAGGCGAGTGCCAGCAGGGCGCCGGCCAGGCCCGCGTACATCGAGGACAGGACGAACGCCCCGGCCCGGTAGCGGGCCACGGGTACGCCCATGACGGCGGCGGCGGTCTCGCTGTCGCGCAGCGCCTTCAGAGCGCGGCCGGCCCGGGAGCGCAGCAGGCCGCGCGCGGTGAACCAGGTGCACGCGAACAGGGCCAGGCTCAGGTACCACAGGCGTTCTTCGGCGCCGAACGGTACGCCGAGGACGACGAGTTCGGGGCCGCTCGCGTCGAAGGTGAAGGACCCGACCGCGAGCGGCGGCACGGACAGACCGTTGAACCCTCCGGTGACCGGTTCGGCGCTGACCAGGATGTGGTGGCCGAGGAAGACCAGGGCGAGCGTGGCGACGCCCAGGTAGACGCCGCGCACCCGGCCGGCGACGGGGCTGAACAGTCCGCCGGCCAGCCCGGCCAGCACGACCGCCGCGACCAGGGCGAGCGCGCTGGGCAGTCCGGCGCCCGGCTCCTCGCCGGCCAGCCAGGTGTAGCCGTACGCACCGATCGCGAGGAAGAAGGAGTGGCCGAGGGAGAGTTGGCCGGCGGAGCCGGAGAGCAGGCCCAGTCCGACGGCGCCGATCGCGGCGGCCATCGCGAACAGGCCGATGCGCAGCCAGAACACGTCGAGGTAGAACGGCGGCGCGCACAGGAGCAGGGCCACCAGGAGGATGACGAGGGGCCGGAGCGTGCGGCGCGGGGGGAGGTCAGACACGGGCGGCACCCTTCGCGCCGAAGAGGCCCTGCGGCCGGACGATCAGGACGACGACCATCACCAGGTACGGCGCCACGTCGCCGAACCCGTCGCCGAGCACGTGCAGTTCGGACTGGTACCCGGCGGCGAACGCCTCGGTGAGCCCGATCAGGAGGCTGCCGGCGAGGGCGCCGGCGGGTGAGGCGAGACCGCCGAGGATCGCGGCGGGGAAGGCGGCCAGCGCGATCTGGCCGGTGGTGCGCTCCAGACCGGGGGCGGGGAACGCGGCGAGGAACACGGCGGCCGACGCGGCCAGGGCGCCGGCGAGGCACCAGGCTCCGGTGCGCACCCGGGAGAGCCGGATGCCCATCAGGGCGGCCGCTTCGGCGTCCTCGGCGGCGGCGCGCAGCGACAACCCCCAGGCGGTGTACCGGAACGCGGCGAAGACCGCGCCGATGACCAGGCAGGAGACCACGATCGCGGCGAGCCGGCTGTCGGCGACGGTGACCGGGCCGATCCGGGTCACCGCGTCCGCCCAGGGGTCGCCGAGCGGCAGCAGGTCGCCGCCGATCCGGCGGGACAGGTCGGTGAACAGCAGCACGTCCACGCCGATGGTGACGATGGTCTGCGCGTGGGCGGCGTGCGGGCCGGTGCCGCCGCGCTGGAGCAGCAACCGGTCGACGGCTCCCGCGACCGACGCGGTGACCAGCACCGCCGCGGCGAGCGCGCCGGCGAAGCCGAGGTGGGGGTGCCAGACGGCGGTGAGGTAGCCGCCGAGCAGCAGCAGGGAGCCGTGGGCGAAGTTGAGCACGCCGGAGGCTTTGAAGATGACGACGAAGCCGAGCGCGACCAGGGCGTGGACGGCGCCCAGGGACAGGCCGTTGAGGAGGCTGGTGAGGAAGGCGGTCACGCGGTGTCCTCCCGGTCGTTCGCGGTGCCGAGGTAGGCGCGCAGCACCTGCGGGTGGGCGCGGACCTCGTCGGGTGTGCCCTGGGCGATGAGGCGGCCGAAGTCGAGCACGGTGACCTCGTCGGCGAGGCGCATCACCAGGCCCATGTCGTGTTCGACCAGCAGCACGGACAGGCCGAGCCGGGCGCGGACCTCGGTGACGACCTCGGCGGTCCGGGCCCGCTCCCCCGCGTTCATCCCGGCCACCGGTTCGTCCAGGAGCAGCACCTTGGGTTCCAGGCAGAGCGCGCGGGCGAGTTCGACGCGTTTGCGGTCGCCGTAGGGCAGCAGCGCCACCGGGCGGTCGAAGTGCGGGCCGAGGCCGGTGAGTTCGGCGATCTCCCGTACCTTCTCCAGGTTTTCGCGCTGCTCGCGCACCGCGTACGGCAGGCGCAGCGCCCCGGCGGCGAACCCGGCTCGGGTCAGCGCGTGGCGGCCGACCATCAGGTTGTCGGCGACGGTGCCCTCGGTGGTGACGATGTTCTGGAAGGTGCGGGCCACGCCGAGGGCCGCGATGCGGTGCGGGGCGAGCCGGGTCAGGTCGGTGTCGCCGAGGTGGACGGTGCCGCATGAGGGCCGGTAGAGCCCGGACAGGACGTTGAAACAGGTGGACTTCCCGGCGCCGTTGGGCCCGATGAGGGCGTGCACGGTGCCGGGGGCGACGGTGAGGGAGACACCCTCCAGGGCGGTGAGGCCGGCGAAGCGTACGGTGACGTCACGGACGTGCAGCGGCGGCACACCCTGGCCGGCCGGGGCGCCGTGCGCGGCCGGCGAGGTGCGGGGGGCGGGCGGTGGGGTGCCCTGGGCGACCGGCGGGTTCCGGGGGCTGCTCACGCGGCCCCCCGTCCGGGGGCGTCGGGTTCCTCGCCCAGGTAGAGGCGGCGCACCGCGTCGGTGCGGGCGAGTTCGGCGGCCGGGCCGGACAGCCGTACTTCGCCGACGTCGAGGACATGGGCGTGATCGGCCAGCGACAGGGCCATTCCGGCGTTCTGCTCGACCAGCAGCACACCGGTGCCCCTGGTGTTGATCTCCCGGATCACCTCGACGATCCGCTCGACCATCAACGGCGCGAGTCCGAGGGAGGGTTCGTCGAGCAGGAGCAGGCGCGGCGCGGCCATCAGGGCGCGGCCCATGGCGAGCATCTGCTGCTCGCCGCCGGAGAGCAGCCCGGCCGCCTGCCGGCGGCGTTCGGCCAGCCGGGGGAAGAGCGCGAACACCTCTTCCCTCGCCTGCCGTCGCAGGGCCGGGGCGCGCCGGCCGAGACCCAGGCCGCCGCTGCGCAGGTTCTCGTCGACCGTGAGACTCGCGAACACCCGCCTTCCCTCGGGTACTTGCACGACACCGGCGCGGACCGCGGCGACCGGGTCGCGTCCGTCCAGGACGGTGCCCCCGTAGGCGATACGGCCGCCGGTGACGGCGCCCCGGTGCAGGCGCAGGGTGCCGGACACCGCGCGCAGCAGGGTGGACTTGCCGGCTCCGTTGGCGCCGAGCAGGGCCACCACCTCGCCGGGCGGCACGGTCAGGGTGACGTCGCGCAGGGCCGACACGGCACGTCCGTAGGTCACGTCAAGGTGCTCCACGGTCAGAGCCGGCCGGTCGTCGTCCAAGGGTGGTGCGGGCATCGCGGCTCCTCGGGTCCGCGCCGGTGCGGCACGGTGCTGGGTACGCAGGACACTGCGGGTAGGGGGTGTGGGGGCATGCGGGCACGGGGGCATGGAGGTATGGGGCACTGCGGGTGTGGGGCACTGGGGTGTGGGGCACACACGACAGCACATCCGGCGGACAGCGGTACAGGCGTCCCGCCCCGCACAGTGCGTCGGCCCAGTACGGGCGGCACGGGGTTGTGCGCGGGCCCAGCGGGGTGAGGCGATGACCTGGGGCAGGTGCCGCGACGCGGCCCGGCAGCGGCAGGCGGGGGCCGGGCCTGGGGACGGCTTGGCGGCGGACAGCGGCTACCGCTCACGCCCCGCCCGCAGGAACCGGTGCGGGACGGCCCGGCGACGGGCGACGGCGGGGACCCTGCGCACGGGCGACGGCGGGCATCCCGCCCACGGCTCTTCGGCTACGGCGTCGTGGGCGCCCCGTGCCGGCGGTCAGCGCCGTGGGAGCCGGCGCGCGGTGAGGGCGAGGCTGATCTCCACCACGTCGGACGGCCGGGCCAGCGAGCGCCCGGTGAGCTGTTCGTAGCGGCGCAGCCGGTTGAGGACGGTGTTGCGATGGCAGTAGAGGCGTTCCCCGGCCCGCTGCGCCGAGCCGTCGCAGGCCAGCCAGGTGGCCAGGGTCTCCACCAGCACCTCCGCGTCGGCCGGTTCGAGACCGGCCAGCGGCCCGAGGACCCGCTCGGTGAGCGACGCGGCGAGTTCCGGCGCGGACACCACCATCGCGGCGGGCAGTTGCTCCGCCAGCCGGACGGTGCCGCCCTCGGCGGGACACAGGCTCAGCGCCAGGTCGGCCTGGGCCCGGGCGTCGCCGATCGCCGCGAGGCCGCGGACCACGTTGCCCACCCCGACCCGGGTGCCCGGCGCGGGCGGCACCACGGGGTCGGGGAGTTCGCCGTCCTCGGTGAGCAGGATGCCGTAGTCCACGTCGGCGCCGGTGTGCCAGTGGGCGCGCGGACCGGCCGGTCGAGGGGGCCGCCCGCCGGCGACCGCGACCACCACGTACCGCCCCTGTTCGGGAAGCTGGAGCGCCTCGGCCGCCTCGGGCAGGTCGGCGATGCGGCTGGTGCCGTCCAGCAGCGCGGCGGCCAGCAGCCGGACCCGGTTCTCGCGCCGCCATGTCATCTGTCTCTCCACCTGCCGGTAGGCGTCGGCCACGAGGGTGCAGTGTTCGTCGACGAAGTTCCACACGTCGGCCGCCACGTGCACGAGCAGCCGGACGTCCTCGGGTGCCGTGCGGGCGGTCTCCTCCACCAGCCCCTGCCACACCATCGACCCGCCGAGCCGGAAGGCGTGCAGCAACGCCTCCAGGGGCAGGCCCTGTTCGGCGCGGGCGACACCGATCCTCCAGGAGCAGCGCCGGGCCGCGTCCGAGGTGCCACGCGGGTCGATCAGCGAGGACACGCTGTGCCGCAGCGAGCGGTGTGCCTCCCGCCACGTGCTGTGCGGGTCCGTCTGGAGCGCCGACCGGTACGCCGGTTCCCGGTCCTGGAGCACCATGAGCAGGCGGTCGGTGAGACTTGTCAGATCCTCCAGGAGGGCCCGGGCGGCCCGGTGCAGCACACCGACCGCCTCGGCGTCGATGAGTGAGCGCGTCCGTGGCGGCTTGGGCCGGGGTACGACCGTCGGGCCGGGACGGAGCGCCGTCGGTGTCCACAGGGCTTGGTGCATCGCGGTCATCCCCCGGAGTCGGCTCGGCGGCGGCGCGCGCGGACTCCTCGGCGGCCCAGGCGGGCCGCTGTGTCCGTGCGGTGGCTGCCGCCCGTCTGGTCCTGCCCCGAAGAATGGCATACCGTCCGGTCGGTCAATAGGGTTGTGCATCGTCTTTTCCCGGCTCGGGAACGCGGCACATACCGTCGAGAGCCCGGTGCGTGCCCGGGTAGCGCGGGTCTGCCGGTGTCCGGCCGGGGCTGCGGGACTCGTACGCCGCCGGTGCCGCGCGCGAGGTGCCGTACGGGCGGTGGCCGGCGAGGGGTTCCGCGGTCCGTCCGCGCCGGAGCCGCCGGCGTCCGCCGTGCGTGGCGACGGCCCGGACGGGTTCCGGCCGTGCCGGTCGGTGCCGCGGTTTCCCGTGGGCGCGGAGGACGCCGTACGGCAGAAGGGCACCGGACCTGCGAGCGGCGTGCCCTGGGCGCGTGGGCGGGCGGCGCCGGTTCTCAGGGCCTCGCCGAAGGCCGCGCCCCCGAAGTGACCGGCACACCACCGGTTTCCTCAGGGGAGCGGCCGGGACCCGTCAGGTCAGCGGACCGAGACGGGAAGCGGGGCAACCGGGCTGACGGGCGGGCTGAGCCGGTCGGCTCCCGGGGGTACGGGCACGGCGGCGAACGCGGCGTCCTGCCGGGCCTGCAGCTCCTTCTTCCGGGCCGGTGGGGTGGAGGGCAGGCGCTGCTCCTCGTACAGCAGGTGGGTGACCTCCTGGGCGTGCTTGCTGGCGGGGGTGTGGAACTGGATCTCGAAGAGCTGCCCGGAGCGCGGGGCGCGCCAGCCGGTGTTGAGGCCCTTGTAACCGCTGCTCCGGCCCCAGGTGTTGGACCACTTGACGGTGTCGTTGCCCCAGGCGGACAGAACGGCGGACGCGTCGGCGACGCCGTCGGTGTAGGCGCCGTCCGGCCACTGGAGGGTGTAGCGGACGGCGTCGCTCAGCCTGGCCAGGACCGTGTCCACGTTCTGCCCGGGGTGTTCCTTGAGGGAGGTGGCGACCTTCCGCTTGAGGGAGTCGGGCGACTTCAGGCGGTGTTCGAAGCCGACCAGTTCCGCGCCCGACACGAGGGCGGCGGCGCGCACGTCCACGGTGATCGACCGCTCGGCCTCCTTCGTCCGGTCGACATAGGTGTCCACCTTGGCGTTGTCGGCGGCGTTCAGCGTGAGCCCGCCCTCCCCCTTCCAGCCGCCGGGGTCCCCGGGGGCGGCCGCCGCCGGCCCGGCACCGAGGGCCAGCGCGGTGGCGAGCGCCGCCGTGAGCAGGCCCCGGCCGAGGGTGGGGGTGGTGGTCGTGCTGGTTGTCATGGATTGTGCCTTCGCGTCGCTGAGATGACCTTGCGCAAGTCACAACCGGCCCGGCGCCCGGCCGGTTACTGTCCCAGCCCGGTGGAAGGCCGGAGCAGACGGCCTCCTCGGCGCGCGTGCCCCCGAAGCTCACGTGAGGGACGTGAAGTCGGGCAGGGTGAGGGCGGAGTGGGCCGGCAGTCCCTCCCCGGGGGGCGTGGCCCCGAGAGTGCGCAGCATGTCGTTGCGCTGTTCCAAGGCCCGGGCCGTGGTGGGGAAGAGGGCGGCCTCGCCCTCGCCGACCTGCTCCTGGTTCACGGTCACGAACTCACGGGTGTGCTGTTCGTAGGCGGCGAAGCCCGCGGCGTGATCCCGGCCGGCCAGGGAACCGGCGAGCATGTACGCGCCGACGAGCGCGAGGCTGGTGCCCTGTCCGGTGAGGAACGAGGGTGCGTACGCGGCGTCGCCCACCAGCGCGACCCTGCCGCTGGACCAGCGGGGCATACGGATCTGGCTGACCCCGTCGAAGAACACGTCGTCCGCGTCGCGCATGGCGGCGAGCATGCCCGGCACCTCCCATCCCGCGTCGGCGAACACCCCGGCCACCAGGTCCCGTTGGGCCTGCGGATTCCGGAACACGTCCAACGGCGGTTCCGGGTGGGCGAAGTTGAGGAAGGCGTGCACTTCGTCGCCGTCCCCCACGGCGTAGAGCGCCGCGGCCTTGCCGGGGACGTTCCACATCACGACCTCGTGGGAGAGCCCGAGGGTGTTGCGCAGGGTGAACACGGCGAAGCAGTAGCCGAGGTACCGCTGGAACCGCTCTTCGGGGCCGAACAGGAGCTCCCGGGTGCGTGAGTGCAGGCCGTCGGCACCGAACACCATGTCGAACGTACGCCGGGCACCTCCGCGGAAGGTGACGTCGACCCCGTGGCCGGTCTGGTCGAGGGTGTCGATGGAGTCGTCGAACAGGAACTCCACGTCGTCACGGACCGCCGTGTAAAGGGCCTCGGTCAGATCCCCGCGCGGCACCTCCAGGTCCCGTCCGGCGACACCGCCGGTGACGGTGTGCGGGTCGACCGTGGCCACTTCGCGGCCGTCTCCGTCGAGGAAGGTCAGCCGGCGCAGGTCGACGTGCGCGTCCCGCAGTCGCGGCAGGATTCCCATCCTGCGGACGACCTCAAGTGCGGGGCCGCGCACGTCGACGGGGTAACCACCGTCACGAAGCGCGCTCGCCTTCTCGACCAGCGTGACCGCGAATCCATGGCGGTTCAGCCAGAACGCGAGGGCGGGCCCCCCGATGCCGCCCCCGGATATCAGGACCTTGCGCCTCACAGGGGTACGGATGTCCCTCGACAGGCCGGTGTGGCTCGTTCGTTGGCTCATACCTTGGCTCCTTCACTCATGGTCGTCTTCTTTGCTCATCGTCCGGGCGACCGGCAGGGACAGGGCCGTGACGGCGCCGGCTATGACGAAACCGGTGACGAAGGCCGATTCGGCGGGGACATCCGACCCGGAGGGGGTCCCGGCGGTGAGGAGCGCGCCACCGAGCTGCGCCCCCACGGCGAAGCCGATCACACGGGTCACCAGGACCAGGCCGGTGGCGATGCCGGTGTCACCTCGGCCGACGGATGTGGCGGTGCTGGTCACCATCGCCGTGACGCACAGGCCGTTGGCGAACGCGATCATCATCTTGCCGATGACGAGGTGCCAGACCTCGCTGTGCGCGGCCGCCAGGGCGATCAGGGCGGCGGCCATGACGACGACCCCGGCGGTGACCACGGCACGCGAGCCGAAACGCCGCACCCCGATCCCGCTGATCGGGCCGGCCAGCGACGCGGCCACGGCGCCGGGCAGCAGGTACAAGCCGATCTCGGTGGCGCCGGCCCCGAATCCGTACGCCCCGGAAGGCACCGCGAACAGCTGCGGGACGAGATAGACCGCCACCGAGGTGCCGACGCAGATCACGAACGTCAGCACGGACGACTTCCACACGGCGGGCCGCGCCAGCATGCGCAGGTCGACCATCGGCGAGGCCGAGCGGCGCTCGGCGGCCGTCCAGCCGGTCGCGAAGCCGGCCAGGAGCACGACGAGGGCGCCGAGCACGAGTGGCCGGTCGCCGATCTCGGGCGCCAGCGCGAGGACGAGCATGAGCGTGCCCAGCGTCCCGCTCAAGAGGACCAGCCCGGGCCAGTCGACTCCGGCGTGGTCCGACCGGACCGGCCGATCGTGCGGCATCAGCCCGTTGACCAGCATGGTGGCCGCGATGACCGCGATCGTCGGCAGCGCGAACATCCAGTGCCGGGACAGTCCTTCCGCCACGGGTCCGGCCGACAGCGTGCCCGCCATCCCGCCCCCCACGAACAGTCCGCCGACCACGCCGATGGCCACCTTCGACGCCTCCTCGGGGAGGTGTTCGCGCACCAGGATGAACGACAGGGGCAGTGCCCCCACCATCGCCCCCTGTAGCACCTGACCGATCAGCAGCACCGGCAGGTTCGGCGCCAGGGCGGACACCAGACCACCGGCCGAGACTACCGCCATCAGCCGGACCAGGACCCGTTTCCCGCCGTAGCGGTCGCCTAACCTGCCCGCGATCGGCGTGACGAGCGCGCCGGTGATGAGGAGCACGATGCTGAGCAACGCGCCTTCGGCGGGGCTCATGTCCAGCTCGCGTTGCAGAAGGGGAAGCGTCGGCGTCACCACCGACTCCAGGGCGCCGGTGGCCACCGCCAGCGTGCCGAGGGCCCCGACAGCGGCCTTCCCGATGCGGACCGAGGGAACCGTAATCGCCGTCATGGACGTTCCTTTCCGTCACTGCCGGGCGGGCAGGGGCCGGTGGTACGCGCGGCCCTGCCGCCATGCCGGAACCGGCGCGGAACAGCGGCCGGTTCACGCGGGGCGCGGGCGCTTCGTGGACAGGCCGAGGCCTCCGCCGAGAACTACACTACACCGTGCAGTGTAGAAAGGATACGATGTGCCCATGCCGACCACGAAGACGCCGACCACGAAGCCCCTGCGCGAGGGGTCCGCGCGAAAACGGGCCGCCATCCTCTCGGCGGCCCGGGAACTGTTCCTCGCCGACGGCTTCGACCGGACCAGCGTCGACGCGGTCGCCGCCCGGGCCAAGGTCTCCAAGCGGACGGTCTACGACTACTTCGGCGACAAGCAGACACTGCTGCGAGCGGTCGTCGACGCCATCGGCGAGTCGATGATCTCCATGATCCGGCGCACCCTCGACGACACCCTCGACGACCACACCGAGGCCGCCGGCCTTGAGGACGCCCTGGTCGCGTTCTCTATGCGCATCGCGACCGACATGCTCGGCTCGGCGGAGTACGCGACGCTGCGACGACTGGTCCGGGCGGAATCCGATCACCTGCCGCATCAGGGCTACAACTCCATGGCCGACACCCCCGAGGAGGCGATCGCCGAGCGGTTCGCCGCCTTCGCCGCGGCCGGGCTGCTCGACGTCCCCGACCCCCGGCTCGCGGCCGACCAGTTCATCGCACTGACCTTCGGCGTCGCGCTGGACAGGCTCGGTTCCGCGAACGCCGCGGAGGACACCCGGGTCCGGCCGCTCATCGTCGAGGGAGTGCGGACCTTTCTCCGGGCGTACCGGACCGTGTAGGCCTGGGGCAGCACGAAAGAACAGTGCGCCGCCAGGCCCCGTTTCCTCCCCCTTCTCTTCCGGAACGCCCCAGGGAGTGCGCTGTCGGCGGACTCAGCGCCTGACGTGCACCGTGGCCGACGCCGTCGCGCTCGTGTGCAGGCCGTCGCCCGGCCAGCTCACGGTGTAGGTCACCTCGCGCCGGGCGCGCGGCAGGTCGTCGATGGTGAAGGTGCCGTCGGCGGCTACGGTCACCGACGACAGGGTGCCGGTGCCGAGCCGGTCCGTGCGCTTGACGGTGAGCGTGGCCCGCTCGGGCAGGGCCTTGCCCTGTGCGGTGAACGTCCCGGTGAGGTGGACGCCCCCGCTCATGGTGGCCTCTTCCGGCCCGGCCAGCGTGATCGAGGCCGGTGCCTTGCCGACCGTCACGGTGTGGGTGACATCGGTGGCGGGACGGTGGGTCAGGTCGCCGAGGAACGACACCCTGTACGTGGCCTCACCGACCAGGTCGGGCTCGTCCAGCACGGTGAAGGTGCCGTCCTCCTTGACGGTCGCCGTGCCGAGCTGATGGGTGCCGTTCGCGTCCTCGCGCACGGCGGTCACCTTCAGCGGCTGGGCGGGCACGGGCCCGTCCCACTCCAGCCGGCCACGCACCGACAGCGGCTCACCCGCGACGGCTCCGGAGGGGCTGTGGGTGAGGTCGCCGGCGAAACGGGTGTCGTACTGGACGGCCGGAGGCTGGATGACGTGCAGCCAGTACTCGTAGCCGCTGCCGCCCCGGGTGACCGCGAAGAGCCGGGAGCCGTCCTGGGACCAGGCCAGGCCCCGCGGAGCGACGCTGTTCCCGTCGAGACTGCCCGCGAAGACGAACTCCAGCGGCGGGGTGCCGTCGGCGGGGTCGGCGCTCTGCACCAGCAGGTCCGGTGTGCTGCCGGCGGCCTGGGCGCCCCGGGCGATGTACGTTCCGTCGCCGCTGAAGGCGACCGCGGTGGACGTCGCGCCGGCGGGCAGCGCCTGGTACTGGCCGGACGCGTCCGACAGATCGCCGGAGTTCAGCAGCCGGGTGCCGGCGGCGGCGTCGGCCACGGCCACCCTGGTGCCGTCCGCGCTCGCCGCCATGTCCTTCAGGTCGAGGGCGCCCTTGCCCTCGCCGTCCGCGAACCGGCGGGAGGCGTCCCGCAGCGGGTTGGCGCCGCCGACGTCGAACGAGGCGAGGAACGGGTTCGCCGCACCGCTCTCCTTGGGCTGGCCCATGAGGAGACGGTTCTGCCCGCGCGCCCCGGGCGCCAGCTGGAGCCGGCCGACGTCGTTCCAGCCGGTCGAGTTGACCGTGCCGTCGGCGAGCATGTTCAGGGCTGTGGAGGCCGTGGCGCACTGGTAGTCCTGATAGACGTAGGCGCTGGTGCTCCACACCCTGCTCCCGGCGAAGACGAGTTGCCGGCCGCAGGTGTCGTACGTGGCGCCGTACGCGCCGTTCTGCTGGAACGTGCCGGTGTCGTAGGTGACGACGCGCCCGCGTTCGCCCACGTACAGCGTCGCGGAATCCTCGCTGAGCGCCACGCCCGAGACCGCGTACTGGTGCTGGAGCGTGGCGAGTTTCCGGCCCTGGAAATCGTAGACCAGTACCGTGCCGTCGGAGTTGGTGTCGCGCTGGTCGGCGATGTAGACGCGCTGGTGCACCGAGTCGACGGCCAGGCCCGAGTACGACGAGATCGGCAGCTTGGCCACGGCCTCGGAGGCCGCCGCGTGGGCCGCGGGCGCGGCGGCGACGGTCAGTCCGGTCCCGGTCAGCATGACGGTGAGAAGTGCCGCCGCGAGACGTCTGGGTCGCTGTGCTGTATCCAACTGTGCCCCCCACAGGCCGAGTCGAGCACCTCACCGGTGTCGGTGAGACGCCTGTGAACGTCATGAAACAGGTGTGAAGATCGACTGGGCAAGGGGGCGCGCCCGACCGGGCCCGGTCACGGCGCAACCTCCCGGAGGAGGGGATGCCGTACTCCAAAGGCGGAGGGCCGGTTGGTCATCAGGCACGATGTCCGGCACCGCCACGCCGTCGATCATGGTTCTGGTCATCGGACATCAGCCGTCCGGTGACGGTACCGGCACCGGCGATCGTAGGAGCAGGGCATGGCAGAAGTGACACGGCGTGGCGTCCTCGCGGGAGCGGCCGCGCTCGGAGGAGCGGCCTCGGTACTGGGCTTACCGGGTACCGCGACGGCGGACGCGGCGCGCACCGGTGTGCCGGGCGCGGTGACGGTCGGCCCCGGCGACCCGCGGTACGCGTCGCTGACCCGGCGGGGCAGCAACGCGCGTTTCGTGGGCACCCCCGACTACGTACGGATGGCGTCCTCGTCCCGGGAGGTCGTCGACGCGGTGCAGCAAGCGGTGGACGAGGGACGGCGCATCGCGGTGCGCAGCGGCGGGCACTGCTTCGAGAACTTCGTCGACGATCCGTCCGTCAAGGCGCTCGTCGACCTCTCCCCCATGTCCTCCGTCTCCTACGACGCACGGCGGCGGGCTTTCGCGGTGGAGCCGGGTGCCCTGCTCGGTGAGGTCTACCGGCGGCTGTTCCTCGGCTGGGGCGTGACCGTCCCGGCGGGCGCCACGGCGGAGGTCGGGATCGGCGGTCACGTCCTGGGCGGCGGCTACGGTGCTCTGTCACGCCGGTACGGCCTGTCCGTGGACCACTTGTACGCCGTGGAGGTCGTGGTCGTGGACGAGCGGGGCAGGGCGAGCACCGTGGTGGCCACGCGGGAGCCCGGCGACCCGCACCGCGACCTGTGGTGGGGGCACACCGGGGGCGGCGGCGGCAACTTCGGCGTCGTCACCCGCTACTGGTTCCGCTCCCCCGGCGCGAAGGGCTCCGACCCTTCGCTGCTGCTGCCGCGCGCGCCGGAGTCCGTGCTCTCCTTCAGCGCCTCCTGGTCCTGGCGGGACCTCGACCGGCAGTCGTTCAACCGCCTGGTGACCAACCACGGCGGCTGGTACGAGCGCAACAGCGCGCCCGGCTCTCCTTACGCGGGGCTGTTCGGCGTGCTGATGCTCAACAACCGCCGGTTCGGCACGGTCGACCTGGTGGGCCAGGTCGATTCCACCGGCGCCGGGGCGCGGCGACTGGTCGACGACTACGTGTCCGCGGTCGGGGCCGGGGTACGGGCCCGGCCGACGCGGACCACGGCGAGCCGGCCGTGGCTCCAGGCGGCCGCGGCCGTCCAGGAGAGCGAACCGACGTACTACAAGGCCAAGGCCGCCTATCTGCGGCGGCGCTTCACGGACCGGCAGACGGACGTGGTGTACGAACACCTGTCGGGCGAGGCGGGCGGCGAAGCCGACGGCTCGGTGTGGCTGGTCTCCTATGGAGGGCAGGTCAACGCGGTGGCGCCCGGCGAGACGGCCGTGGCACAGCGGGACTCCGTCCTCAAGGCGATCTACCTCACCAGCTGGCGGGGCCCGGAGAACGAGGGGGCCGCCCTGGGGTGGGTACGCGACCTCTACCGCGCGGTGTACGCCGACACCGGCGGCGTGCCCGTACCCGGCACGGTCAGTGACGGCTCGTTCATCAACTACCCGGACGCCGACCTCGCCGACCCGGCGCTGAACACCTCCGGGACGCCGTGGCACGCGCTGTACTACAAGGAGCACTACGCGCGTCTGCAGCGCGTCAAGGCCCGCTGGGATCCGCGCGAGGAGTTCCGCCACGCGCTGTCCGTCCGTCCGCCCGCGTGAGGCAGCCGGGCCCCGGCCGGCCCGGACGGATCAGGCGGGACCATCTCGCGGGGATGCTCGTCACGGGTGGCGACGACGAGGGAGAGCAGGTCGACCGCGGCTGCCGCGCGTTCGTGCATGCCGTCGGTGATCAGGACGAGGCGGTCGCCAGGCTCCGGACGGAGCCGCTGCACCTCGTAGGTGACCGGGGCCGGGACCCCGAACGGCATGTTCACCCTGATGACGACTTCCTCCGCACGGCCGTCGCGTAGCCGCAGGGGCCAGGGGTGCCCAGCTGGACACGCAGCAGTTGCCCGGTGGTCATGCCACGGTTGTGACGGCTGATCGCCTTGTGAGCGGCGTACGCCTGGTCGAGGACACCGGCCCCGGCCCGGCGGGCGCCGCGCAGGGCGTTCACCGTCAGCGTCGCCAGCAGGGCGGAGTCGGTGTCGTGGCCCATGGCATCGGTGATCGACAGGTAGAGGGCGTCCTGGTCGAGGGCGTAGTCGTAGGTGTCGCCGCCGATGTCGTCGGCCGGGACCAGGCCGCCGGCCAGGGTGAACTGCGCGGCCTCGCAGCAGGACGCCGAGGGCAGCAGCTGGTGCTGGATCTCCGCGGCCAGGGACATCGTGGTGGTGCGCCGCCCCCAGTGGTAGAGGTCGGTGAAGCGGCGGTCGGTCACCACGATGTACGCCAACGCGTGCGCGGCCTGCGCGACCGCCTCACACAGCGCGTCGTCCACTCGGGGCACCACCAGGTCCAGCACGCCGATGCAGTCGCCGCGGTTGGTCACCGGGGCGGCCAGCCGGGGCCGCCCTCTCCGGCCGGCTCCTGGTGCGGTTCCTGGGAACGCAGCACCCGGTCGTAAAGACTGCCCGCCAGCTCGCGTCTCTCCGTCCGGCCGATCGTCTGCCCGGCCGCGCCGGCTCGGGGCAGCCGCACGGCTGCCTGCCCGAGCATGTCCACGAGCCAGAACGAAACCTCGCTCGCCGAGAACCGCTCTTCCAGTTTCCGGGCGATCACGTCCACCGACTCCACCGGCGCCGAGTCCTGCGCCGCCCGCAGCACCTCGTCCAGGCCCAGGCTCTTGTCACCCACCGCAGGCGCCTCCCGATCCCGCCACCCCGCTTTCCCCGCGGACCCTCCCGGATGGGCCCCGGGCCCTGCCAGGACCGACACGCACCAGACCGGCACCGGCTCCCGGAAGGCGCAACAGCCCGGCGGTGGGGAGAAGCAGGCGTCCTGCCGCCCTGCGCACCCGATCAGCGGTCCGTTACCGCGACCGGATACGCCCCCGGCGCCGGAAGCCGGAAGCCGGTGCCGATACCGGTGCCGGTCGATACCGGTGCCCGTGCCGGCGCGGTCCTCAGCGGGCGGCCGCTTCGACCGTCGTCAGGTCCTCGCCGGTGAGTTCCGCGACGCGGTGCGCCGGCACACCGGCCGCCAGGGCACGGGCGAGCAGGGCGTCACGGCCGTCGGTGCAGGAGCGGTAGCCCAGCAGTTCCTCCTCCAGCCGCGCCAGGTCCGGCGGGGCGGTGTGGTGGCGCAGCCGGCTCAGCTCCTCCGCACCGAGGGGCACGGGCAGCCGCTCGGCGTCCTCGGGGATGGCCGCGGTCTCCTCCGGCGGCACCAGCCGCAGGTCCGCGGAGGTTTCGGTGACTCCCTGGGCCTGCAGCCAGGCCCGTACCGCCGGTGTCTCCAGACAGGCCAGGTCACCGACAGCCGCGAGCGGCACGCCGAGCGCGGCCATCGAATCGGACTGCAGCACGAGATAGGCGTCGTCGGTCATCGTCTGCTCCTCCCGTCGGAAGACTTGTCGGCACGGCACCCCTTGTACCCGCGTTCGCCGCGCATGCTCATCCCGGCGCGGACCTGGTCGGACGTACGGACCTGGTCGGACGTTCGAACCTGGTCCAGTCCGCCGCCGGGTGTCCTGTACTGCGGCGGGGCGCCCCCGCTCGCCAGATTGGTCTAGTCCCTTTTTGGTCCAGACCATTGACCCGCCTCCGTGGGGGCGCTATCCCAGTAGTCGGCAACTCCCTCCCCGCGCAAGGCCATCGGCCACCCCTCCACACACCGGGACTGACATGAGACTCGTGCGTTCCTTCCGCGCGGCCCTCACCGCAGCCGCCACCACGGCGGCCGCGGTGGGCCTCGCCCTCACGGGAACCGGCACCGCCGAAGCCGCGACGCCCCTGCCGAACCACGTCTTCGCCCCCTACTTCGAGGCCTGGACCGGCGAGAGCCCCGCCGCCCTGTCCGCCCAGTCGGGCGCCAAGCACCTGACGATGGCGTTCCTCCAGACAGCCGCCAAGGGCTCCTGCACGCCGTACTGGAACGGCGACACGAGCATGCCGGTCGCCGCCTCGACCTTCGGCGCCGACATCAAGACGATCCAGGCGGCCGGAGGCGACGTCATCCCCTCGTTCGGGGGGTACACGGCCGACACCACCGGCACCGAGATCGCCGACAGCTGCACCGACGTCCGGCAGATCGCCGCCGCGTACGAGAAGGTCATCACCACCTACGACATCTCGCGGCTGGACATGGACATCGAGGTGGACTCGCTCGACAACGCCGCCGGCATCGACCGCCGCAACAAGGCCGTCAAGCTGGTCCAGGACTGGGCCGCCGCCAACGGACGCAAGGTGGAGATCTCCTACACCCTGCCGACCACCACGCGCGGCCCCGCCGAGAACGGCGAGGCGCTGCTGCGCAACGCGGTGAGCAACGGCACCCGGGTCGACGTCGTGAACCTCATGACGTTCGACTACTACGACAACCAGCCCCACGACATGGCGAAGGACACCCAGACCGCCGCCCAGGGCCTGTACGACCTGCTCGCCGAGCTGTATCCGGGCAAGACCCCGGCCCAGCTGTGGAACATGGTCGGCGTCACCGAGATGCCGGGCGTCGACGACTTCGGCAAGGCGGAGACCTTCACCCTGGCCAACGCCCGCACGGTGTACGACTGGGCGGTAGCCAAGGGCATCAACACCCTCTCCTTCTGGGCGTTGCAGCGGGACAACGGCAGCTGCCCGGGCGGGGGTGCCGCGGACAACTGCTCGGGCATCGAACAGAACACGTGGGACTTCACGCGCATCTTCGCGCCGTTCACCAGCGGCGGCGTCCCCGACCCGGCCGACGACTTCTCCGTGGCGCTCAGCCCGGCCTCCGGGTCGGTGACGGCCGGACAGTCCGCCACGGCCACGGTGAGGACGGCCGTGACGAAGGGCGACGCCCAGGACGTGAAGCTGAGCGTCAGCGGGGCCCCGGCGGGCGTCACCGCCTCCCTCAGCCCCGCCTCGGTCACCGCGGGCGGCTCCTCCACGCTCACCCTGGCCACCACCTCGGCCGCGGCATCGGGCACGTACACGGTCACCGTGACCGGCGCGGGCGCCTCGGGCAGCCACTCGGCGGCCTACTCCCTGACCGTCACCGGCGGCTCCGGCAACCAGTGCACGGCCGCCCCGTGGGCCAAGGACGCGGTGTACACCGGCGGCCAGCAGGTCTCGTACAAGGGCCACACCTGGAAGGCCAAGTGGTGGACGACGGGCGAGGAGCCCGGCACCACCGGCCAGTGGGGTGTCTGGCAGGACCTCGGCGCCTGCTGAACCGTTCCGGTACCGCCCGGTGACGACGGCCCCCGGTGAGGGGCCGGTCACCCGGCGGACCGGGACACGGGTGGACCGGCGGGGCGTCCGAGGCGGTCACCGCCGGCCCGGACGGCCCGTTTGCCGTATGCGCGACTGGGGACCCAGCGACTCATGACGACAACACCACCTCGCCGGATGCGGCGGGACCTGGTCCCGCGGCTCCTGGACAGTCTGGAACGGCAGCCGTACGGGGACGCGGTGATCGACGCGCTCGGCCGGGGCGTGCGCGCCCTGCCGCTGCGCGGCGCCCGGGACCTGCTGCACGGCAGGTGGCTGGGCCACCCGGCGCACCCGCTGCTGGTACAGGTGCCGGTGGGCAGCTGGCTGTCGGCCGCGGTGCTGGACCTGTGGCCCGGCCGCGCACGGGAGGCGGGCTCGCTGATCGCCGTCGGGCTCGCCGCCGCCGCCCCGGCCGCGCTGGCCGGAGCCGTCGACTGGGCGGACCTGCATCGCCGCCAGCAGCGCGTCGGCCTGGTACACGCGCTGACCAACACGGCGGCCGTCGGACTGTACGCCGCCTCGCTCGCCTACCGGGTCAAGGGCCGTACGAAGACCGGCCGCGGCCTCGGCTTCCTGGGACTGACGGCGGTGGCGGCCGGCGGCGCGCTGGGCGGCCACCTCGCCTACCGGCAGGCAGCCGGCGCCAACCACGCGGAAGAGGTCCCCCAGGTCGTCTCGGAGGGCTGGCACCGGATCGGGCCCGTGGCCGAGTTCCCGGCCGGCCGGGCGGTACGGCGCGGCGTGGACGACGTCCCGGTCCTGGTCGTCCGCGAAGCCGACGGGACCTTCCGCGCGCTGGCCGACCGGTGCAGCCATCTCGCGGGGCCGCTGTCCGAAGGCACCCTTGAGGACGGATGCGTCCGGTGCCCCTGGCACGGCAGCGTCTTCCGGCTCGCGGACGGGTGGAACGTACAGGGCCCGGCCACCTCTCCCCAGCCCGTCTTCGACACACGCGTCGTCGACGGCCACCTTGAGGTGCGCCTGCGGGATCCGGACGAGACGGAGAACGAACCGGGCCCGGTGGCCGGCTGACCATCACGGCAAGGGCCAGGCCAGCACAGCAAGTACAGCGGGGGCCAGGCGGACCGGCGCCCGGCATCGACGCAACGCGGGGCGCCGAAACGCTGGGGAACGCCATCGAGGCCCCGGCGCCACGGCGGCACGGTGTCCGCGTCACGGCCCTGCGGCGTCGGCGGCGCCCCCCCTCCCTCTCAGCAGCGGCCGGACCTAGACCCCCGATATGCCGCCCGGCGGACGGCGGCGAGCGCGGGGCCGGGGGTGAATCCGCGGGCATCATGCTCGTAGATGTCGAAGCCCGCGCTCTCCTTCGGCCCTGCCGGCAGAGCGGAGCGTACGGTGAGCACGGCGAACGTTCGCCAGGAACGGCCGGGTCCCTCGGCGCACAGGTCGAAGACGAGCGGTCCGGCGGCGAGCGCCCGTGCCAGGCTCACCGGGTCGCCGTGCACCGGGGCCCGCCCGGACCGACGGGGAAAGGCGGCCAGGGCACAGGAGCGGCCGCCCACCCGGTAGGGCAGGAGGCTGGAGTACGGCCCGCCCAGCGCGTCGGCGCGGAGCAGCGGCAGATGCCGGGCCACTCGGCCCCGGCCACTGCTCGTCAGCAGCAGGTCGAGGACCTGGCCGGGGCCGTCGGCCCGGTCCACCCGTACGGCCAGCCCCAGCGCGTCCGGCAGGCGCCGGGGCAGCCCGGCCGCCCGGGACAGCCGCACGGTCGCGGCGAACCGGCCCGGCCCGTCCAGCCACGGCGCGCCCCAGCGCTCACCGCCGTCCGGCACCTCCACTTCGCCCGCGCACAGCAGCCCGTGCGGATGCAGGGCGGGAGCCCCGCGCAGGCGAGCCAACAGCCGGAAAGCCGTCTCGACCCCGCGGACCGGCCGTGAAGTCGCCGGCTCGCGGACCGGCCGAGTCCGCGCACCCCTCAGCATGGTCAGCCCTGTCCTCGTGGTCGCTGTCCGCCGGGCCCGCCCTCGGCGGCCCTCCTCTGCACGGCCCACCGGGTACCCCCGGACCGGCTCGCCTCACGTGTGACTCCGGGCACCCCCGTCCGGGTGATTCGCCGTGAACGCCGGGCGGCGGCGTGTCGCGGGTGCACCGGGAGGGGAGGTTTTGTGCGGCGGGGGCCGAGCGGGTTAGCCTGCGGCGTATTTTCTCATCACGCAGATCCGTGAAGTGCGGAAATGTACAGCGTTAGGGCCCTAACGGGCCGCCGGGGTGTTCGGGTCCTCACCGCCGAGGGCCCTTGGGGAGCGGGACGAGGTTGCGCATGACCAGCGACAAGTCCGAGTCGGTCGACGCCGCGCCGGGCAACCAGGAGCTGCGGCAGCTTCTGGCGGGCCTGACAGCCGTGCGGGACGGTGACTTCGGGACGCGCCTGCCAGAGGACGCCCACGGTGTCATGGGTGACATCGCGACCGTGTTCAACGGCATGGTCGACCAGTTGTCCGTGTTCACCTCCGAGGTCACCCGGGTGGCCCGGGAGGTGGGCACCGAGGGCACGCTCGGCGGGCAGGCGGAGGTGCCCGGGGTCTCCGGGACCTGGGCCGACCTGACCGACTCGGTCAACGCGATGGCCGGGAACCTCACCACGCAGGTCCGTGACATCGCCCAGGTGGCCACGGCGGTGGCCAAGGGCGACCTGTCGCAGAAGATCGACGTGCCCGCGCGCGGCGAGATCCTCCAGCTGAAGAACACCGTCAACACGATGGTGGACCAGCTCTCCGCGTTCGCCGACGAGGTCACCCGCGTCGCCCGCGAGGTCGGCACCGAAGGACGTCTCGGCGGGCAGGCGAAGGTGCCGGGGGTCGCCGGTGTGTGGCGGGATCTGACCGACTCGGTCAACTTCATGGCCGGGAACCTCACCAGCCAGGTCCGCAACGTCGCCCAGGTGACGACGGCGGTGGCCAAGGGCGACCTCTCACAGAAGATCACCGTCGACGCCCGCGGCGAGATCCTGGAACTGAAGAACACCATCAACACCATGGTGGACCAGCTCTCCGCGTTCGCCGACGAAGTCACCCGCGTCGCCCGCGAAGTCGGCACCGAAGGACGCCTCGGCGGCCAGGCCGACGTCAAGGGTGTCAAGGGCACGTGGCGGGATCTGACCGACTCGGTCAACTTCATGGCCGGGAACCTCACCAGCCAGGTCCGCAACGTCGCCCAGGTGGCGACCGCGGTGGCCAAGGGCGACCTCTCACAGAAGATCACCGTCGACGCCCGCGGCGAGATCCTGGAGCTCAAGAACACCATCAACACCATGGTGGACCAGCTCTCCGCGTTCGCCGACGAAGTCACCCGCGTCGCCCGCGAAGTCGGCACCGAAGGACGCCTCGGCGGCCAGGCCGACGTCAAGGGTGTGTCGGGGACGTGGAAGGCCCTCACCGACAACGTGAACGTGATGGCGTCGAACCTGACCGGTCAGGTGCGCTCCATCGCCCAGGTCGCCACCGCCGTGGCCCGCGGCGACCTGTCCCGCAAGATCACGGTCGAGGCCAAGGGCGAGGTCGCCGCGCTGGCGGACGTCATCAACACGATGGTCGACACGCTCTCCGCGTTCGCCGACGAGGTCACCCGCGTCGCCCGCGAGGTCGGCACCGAAGGACGCCTCGGCGGCCAGGCCCATGTGCCGAACGTGGCGGGCACCTGGAAGGACCTCACCGACAACGTCAACTCCATGGCCAACAACCTGACCGGCCAGGTGCGCAACATCGCGCTGGTGACGACCGCGGTGGCCCGGGGTGACCTGTCGAAGAAGATCGACGTGGACGCGCGGGGCGAGATCCTGGAGCTGAAGACGACCATCAACACGATGGTGGACCAGCTCTCCGCGTTCGCCGACGAGGTCACCCGCGTCGCCCGCGAGGTGGGCACCGAGGGGCGCCTCGGCGGCCAGGCCGAGGTGGAGGGCGTCTCGGGCACCTGGAAGCGTCTCACGGAGAACGTCAACGAGCTGGCCGGCAACCTGACCCGTCAGGTACGGGCGATCGGCGCGGTCGCCAGCGCCGTGGCCGAGGGGGACCTGACCCGCTCGATCACGGTGGAAGCCTCCGGTGAGGTCGCCGAGCTCAAGGACAACATCAACTCCATGGTGGAGTCGCTGCGCGAGACCACACGGGCCAACCAGGAGCAGGACTGGCTCAAGACCAACCTGGCGCGCATCTCCGGCCTGATGCAGGGCCACCGGGAGCTTCCGGTGGTGGCCGAGCTGATCATGGAGGAGCTGACGCCGCTGGTGGCGGCCCAGTACGGCGCCTTCTACCTCTCCGAAGACGGCGACCGCGGCCCCGAGCTGCGGCTGGTCGGCTCGTACGGCAGACCCGACGACGACCAGCGGCCCGCCCGCTTCCCCGTCGGGTGCTCGCTGGTCGGCCAGGCGGCCCGCAGCCGTCGTACCATCACCGTCGACGAGCTGCCGCCGAACTACGTCACCATCTCGTCCGGGCTCGGCCAGACGGTCCCCACCGCGCTGATCCTGCTGCCGATCCTGTTCGAGGACCAGGTCCTCGGTGTCATCGAGCTGGCGTCGGTCACCTCCTTCACCTCGATCCACCGGGACTTCCTGGAACAGTTGCGCGAGACGCTCGGCGTGAACCTCAACACGATCGTGGCGAACGCCCGCACCGACGAGCTGCTGGAGGAGTCGCAGCGGCTGACCGCCGAGCTGCAGGCCCGTTCGGCCGAGTTGCAGTCCCAGCAGGACGAGTTGCAGCGCTCCAACGCCGAGCTGGAGGAGAAGGCGACCCTGCTCGCGTCGCAGAACCGTGACATCGAGGCGAAGAACCTGCAGATCGAGCAGGCCCGGCAGGAACTGGAGGCCCGCGCCCAGCAGTTGTCGCTGGCCTCGAAGTACAAGTCGGAGTTCCTGGCCAACATGAGCCACGAGCTGCGCACCCCGCTCAACAGCCTGCTGATCCTGGCCCAGTTGCTGGCCCAGAACCCGTCGCGCAACCTGACCCCGAAGCAGGTCGAGTACGCCGGGATCATCCACTCGGCGGGCAGCGACCTGCTCCAGCTGATCAACGACATCCTCGACCTGTCGAAGGTCGAGGCCGGCAAGATGGACGTCACCCCCGAGCGGGTGCCGCTGCGCCAGCTGATCGACTACGTGGAGGCCACGTTCCGGCCGATGACGTCCCAGAAGGGACTGGAGTTCGCCGTCAACACCGCGGCGGGCGCGCCCGCCGACCTGCTCACCGACGACTCCCGGCTGCGGCAGATCCTGCGCAACCTGCTCTCCAACGCGGTGAAGTTCACCGAGCAGGGCCGCGTCGAGCTGGCCATCGAGCCGGCGGCGGACGGGGAGGTCCCGGCCGGTGTGGTGCGGGGCGGTGCCGTCGTGGCGTTCCGGGTACGGGACACCGGCATCGGCATCCCCGAGCAGCACCTGGAGACGATCTTCGGGGCGTTCCAGCAGGCGGACGGCACGACGAGCCGCAAGTACGGCGGGACCGGCCTCGGTCTGTCCATCACCCGGGAGATCGCGCATCTGCTCGGCGGCGCCGTCGCGGTGGACAGCACGCCCGGCCGGGGCAGCACCTTCACGCTGTACCTGCCGGTGGCCCGCCCGGACTTCGAGCAGTTGCTCGGCAGCGGCCGGCTCGCGCCGAGGGAACCGGCCGAGCCGCATCCGGCCGTCACGGCCGCCCAGGACGCCGCCGTACCGCAGGCCTCCCCTGCCCGGCAGCGACCGCGCCGGCTGCTCGTGGTGGAGGAGCGGCCGCGCGGGCTGCTGACCCTGGTCGCCGAGAGCGTGGTCGCGGAAGTGGCCCGGCACAGCCCGGACGACGGCTCCCCGCTGCCCGCGGTGGAGGTCATCACCGCCGTGGGGGCGCAGGAGGCGGCGGGCGCGCTGGCCGCCGAGCCGTGCCACTGCGTCGTACTGGACCTGGACATGCCCGACGGGGAGGCGGGCCGGTTCCTGCGGGCCCTGCAGGGCGACTCCGGGCTGGCGGGCGTACCGGTGCTCGTCCACAGCGGCCGCCGGCCGGAGGCCGCCCGGGACGAGGCGCTGCGTTCGCACCGGGACGACGGGGCGCTGGAGTTCCTGTCCAGCCTGGACGAGCTGCGCGAGCGCATCGCCCTGCACCTGTCGGCCGAGGAGCCCGGGGACGTGCTGTCGCTGGTCCGGGCCGAGGACCCGCAGGACCTCGCCCCGCCGGTCGACGACAGCTTCCGGGGCCGTACGGTCCTGGTCGTCGACGACGACGCGCGCAACCTGTTCGCGCTGAGCGGGATCCTGGAGATGTACGGCTTCCGGGTCCTGCACGCGGAGAACGGGCGCAAGGGCATCGACACGCTGCTCGGCAATCCCGACATCGCGATGGTGCTGATGGACGTGATGATGCCGGAGATGGACGGCTACACGGCCACCGCCGAGATCCGCAAGCTGCCGCAGTACGCCGACCTGCCGATCATCGCCGTCACCGCCAAGGCGATGCCCGGCGACCGGGAGAAGTCCCTGGCCTCGGGCGCGAGCGACTACGTCACCAAGCCCGTCGACACCCACGACCTCATCGCCTGTGTCAGGCGCTGGCTGTCCGCGTGAACGCGCGAGCGCGCTTCCGCCGAGGAGCACCCCTATCGTGAGCACGACCGAGCAGTCACATGAGCCGGATGGCGTGGGTCTGCGCCCGGAGCCGTCCGAGCCCGCCGGGCCGCCGGCCCTCGGCGATCCGGCGCCGTCGGACCTGGCCGGTGTCTCCCCCACGTCTCCCGTCGGCAGGCTCGCCGCCACCGTGGAGCGGCTGCGCCGCGAGGTACGGGCCGCACAGGCGGAGGCGGAAGGCAGGGCGCTGATAGAGCTGGCCAAGGGCATCCTGGTGGAGCGGCTGGGCTGTGGTCCGGCGCAGGCCGCCCGGCAGCTCGCCGAGCTGACCGAGCAGGCCAAGGCGACGCCGCTGGAGTTCGCGGTCGAGGTCATCAACCAGGCCGCCCGCGACCGGATGTCGGAGATCACCCACAGCTTCCTGGCCGCCGCCGCGGGCACCGTGGAGCGGGACGCCGCGGCCGTACGGCTGCGGGCGGCCGAGAGCGGGGCGCTGGCCGCGGACGACACGCAGGCCGTGGCCGACTCCCTGCTGGAGCACGCCCTGCGTCCGCTCGGCGCGGTGGCCGTGGCCGTGTGGGCCGCCGGCACCGACGGCTCGCTGACCCTGGCCGGCAGCGCCGGGTTCTCCCCCGCGGAGGCCACCCGCTGGCGTTATGTGCCGCCGGAGGTGGCGACGGTGGCCCGCCGGGGCCTGACCGAGCGCACCGGGCAGTGGTTCGGCTCGCTCGCCGAGACCGGGCTGCCCACCATCGGCCGGCACCTGCACCCGGACGGCGGGCGGGCGGCGGTGCCGGCGGGCACCGGGGGCCGGATCCACGGGGTGCTGGAGATCGCCTGGCCGGGGCCGCTGGAACCCCAGCCGCCGCAGGTGTTGCGGCAGGTGGACGCCCTCGCCGAGCTGTGCGCGCACACCCTGGAGACGTACACGTCGCGCCGGGACGCCGGGCAGGAGCCGCGCATCCTGCCCGACACCGCCGAGTTGATGGACCTGGCGGACGGGCTGCACGATCCCGCCCTGGTCCTGGTGCCGCACCTCGACGGCTCCGGGCAGTTGGTCGACTTCCGCATCCAGCACATCAACAACCACTTCCTGGATCCGGCGGGCCGGCCGCGGGCGGTGGTCAACGGTGCGCTGCTGCTGGAGGCGTACCCGATGGCCGCGGGCAAGAGCGAGCTGTTCCACCGGGTGGAGCGGGTGTACGCCACGGGCGAGCCGTTCCGGGCCCGCCGTATGCAGCTGACCTCGCTCGTCGACCAGGTGTCGCTGTCGGCGGTCGCGGACATCAGCATCAGCCGGCACGGCAACAGCGTGCTGCTGATCTGGCGCATCGAGGACGAGACGGCGCGGCTGGCGAGCCTGCTCCAGCACGCCCAGCGTCTGGGGCGGATCGGCGGGTTCGAGGAGAACCTGCTCACCGGTGAGATCACCTGGAACGACCAGCTGTTCCACCTCTACGGCCGGCCGTCGGCGAGCACGCCCGTCCCCCTGGAGGACCTGCCCGCGTACGCGCACCCCGACGACGCCGTGCCCCTCGGCCGGTTCCTGCGCACGCTGCTGCACCACCGCCGGCCCGCCTCCGCGGCCTTCCGGCTGCAGCGGCCCGACGGCGTGACCCGGCACATCCGCGTGGTCGCCGAGCCGGTGCTGGACACCGACGGCCGGTTGTTCGTCGTACGGGGCGCCTATCAGGACATCTCCGCCCAGCACTGGACGGAGGTGGCGCTCGCCGCGACCCGCGACCAGCTCGCCCACACCGAGCAGCAGGCCGCCGAGCGCAACCGGCTGACCCTGCAGTTGCAGCACGCCATCATGCCGCCGTCCCGGACGCCGCTGACGGTGCCCGGTCTGGAGGTCGCGGTGCGGTACCGCCCGGCGGAGACCGAGCACCTGGTGGGCGGCGACTGGTACGACGCCGTGGTGCTGCCGTCCGGGCTGGTCCTGATGTGCGTGGGTGATGTCGCGGGCCATGGCATAGAGGCCGCCACCAGCATGGTCGTCCTGCGCAACGCGTTGCGCGGTCTCGCGGTGACCGGTGCCGGGCCGGGCCAGCTGCTGTCGTGGCTGAACATCGTGGCGCACCATCTGACCGGTGCGGTCACCGCCACGGCGGTCTGCGCGTTGTACGACCCCGACCGGCACACGCTGCGCTGGGCGCGGGCGGGTCATCTGCCGCCGGTGTTGGTACGCGGCTCGGAGGCGGCGCCGTTGCCGCTGGTCAAGGGTCTGCTGCTGGGTGCGGTGCCGGAGGCCGTGTACGAGGAGGCCGAGCTGGAGTTCGCGCCGCAGGACACGCTGCTGTTGTACACCGATGGTCTGATCGAACGCCGTGACCGGTCGGTGGAGGAGTCCCTGGCCCACCTGCTGACCGCGGCCCGCACGGCTCCGAAGACCCTGGACCAGCAGTTGGACGGCCTGCTGACCTACAGCAGATCGGACACGGACGACGACACCTGCATCGTGGGCATCCGGGTGGTGTAGCCACTTCCGGGGCCGGATCACGGCGTCCTGTCCGCCGTGCTCCGGCCCTGCGCCGCGGGCCGGGACGCGGGGCCGGGGACGGCCGGGTGGCCGGTGGGTCAGCCGCCGATGGCCGAGTCCTGCGCGGCGGCGACGATCGCCGCCGCGTCCTCCGGCAGCAGATATCCGGCGTCGACGGACGTCTGGGCGGCCGTGCGCACCTTCTCCACGTAGTCGGCGTGGGTGGGGTAGAGCCGGCTGAGCACCGGTTCCGCGGTGGGCGGGAACGACGGGTCGGACGGGTCGCCGTCGTCGTGGCGGTCCCAGGTGTCGGCGTCACCGTTCCACGGGTCACGGGCGCCGTACAGGCCGCAGAAGACACCGCTGCCGGTGGTGTCGCGCGCACCGGTGAGGGTACGGGTGGGCACCGTGACGTCCGGCAGTCGGACGCCGCCGGTGGCCAGGCCGGTGGCCGGGTCACGCAGGACGGTGCTCAGCGGCTGCCCGCTCGGCGGCCGCGCACCGCCCCGTGCCCAGTCGGCCAGGTGGCGCAGCGCCGCGTTCATCGCCCAGTGGCCGGGCCCGTCGTTGAAGGGGGCCGAACCGGCGGCGCAGTCGGCCGACGGCGCGGCGGAGCCCGCCGACTTCCGCACGGTCGGGTCGCCGAGGTCGAACGCCCACTGGTCGCCGTGCGCGGTGCCGGCCAGCTCCCAGCGCACGACACTGTCGGTGTCCGGCTGCCGTGCGACCGCGGCGCCCGGCACGTCGGTCTCGGTGAGCACGACGAACGTCGGAACGGACAGGTCGGTCCTGATCCGGGACGGGTTCGGCATCCGCAGGGTGTCGGCGAGCACGCCGCTGATCGGCGCGGCGATCGCGCTGTTGCTGTGCACCATGAAGCCGTCGTAGACCCGGGACACCGGCTGGACGGCGTTGACGTACGTCGTCATGAAGCCCGCCGACTGGGACTCGCCGTCGGCGAGCAGTGTCCGGACCGGGAGCCCGCCGAGCGGGTCGGGCCCGTTCGGGGTGCGCAGCGCCTGGCCCGCCTGGGAGAAGATGTCGTAGGCGAAGGCGTCACCGGGGTGGACCAGGCTGCCGTACCGCGCCGGGTCCCAGCCCTTGAGGCCCTTGATCTCGCCCAGCCCGCCGTTGACGCCGACGGCCTGCGCCGAGACGCCGACCCAGGCGTAGCCCCGGCGCAGCAGTTCCTCCCGTTCGAACCAGTAGTCCGGGGAGAGGTCGAGCTGGCCGCTGACGTTGAGCCACTCCACGACCACCGTGCCGTTGAACCTCGCCGGGTCGACGGGGCGGCGCACCAGCAGGCGGCTCTTGTACGCGGCGGTACCGGACGCGCGGACGTTCCACCGGCCATCCGAGGTCCACAGGCCGGACTTGGCGTACGACGTGGCGGTGCCCGAGACGAAGTACTCGCTCTCGGTGTAGCCGAACGAGCCGAGGTCCTCCGCCGCGGCGAGGAACGGGAAGCCGTGGCTGCCGGCGGGCGGCACGGTGATCGTGGGGCTTACGGCCCCGGCGACGGAGGCCGCGGCCGGGGCTGCCGGCAGGGTGCCAAGGAGGCTGCCGCACAGCAGCACCCCCAGTGCGGTGGCGGTGACGGTCCGCCGCGATAATCGAGCAGGCATGCGCACGGGTTGCCTCCGTGAATGCGGGTCCCAATGGGTTGAGACCGCAGTCTCGGTGAACCGTGACGGGCTGCCATCGGCGAATCCACCGGTGTCCGGGAACGGCGACCGGCGGCCGGTGAGCCGCGGCCGCGTCATGGCCGCGAGGAAGACGTGTCCTCGCGGCGTGCCCGGGGCGCGGCTGGAGGTGGCGGAAAGGCTGAGAGGGGCCCGGCCGGTGCCGGGCCCCTCTCGTTCGGGCCAGCGGAGGGGCGTCAGCCGCGGACGATGTTCTCGGCCTGGGGGCCCTTCTGGCCCTGGGTGATGTCGAACGTGACCTTCTCGCCCTCGACCAGCTCGCGGTACCCGTTGCCGGAGATGTTCGAGTAGTGGGCGAAGACGTCCGGACCGCCGCCGTCCTGGGCGATGAACCCGAAGCCCTTCTCGGAGTTGAACCACTTCACGGTGCCGCTGGCCATACTGCGTCCTTCGATCGTGCCGGGGGTGCCGGCCGGGGTGAGTAGCGGGGGTCTTCCCCTGGAGGAAGGCACCCGGCGTCCGTTCTACCCCGGCCGGGGCTCCGTTATTCGATCATCCGTCCACGAGTCGGGCGCGGTCCGCTCCGGCAGACGGCGTCAGCCGGGGCGGCCGTCTCGCGGGCGGGGTGCGGAGGCCCCGAGAAGATGCATTCGCGAATGAGTGTCGTTGGGTGCCGATGGCTGGGGGCGCACGGAGCGCGAGGGGCGCACGTTCACCCGTGGCGTGCGCTTCCCGTGTGAGCTTCAGCACGCCGGTGTCGGGAACTGGCACGGCGTACCAGACGCCCCGTCACGACATTGCGCAGCTAGCGCGCTTGAGCATCCCTTGAGCTTCCGGGTCCGTCGGCTATGCGACCGCTCGGCATGACACTGCGTGCCAATTCGCTTTTGCTAGTGCGGTGGTTGACGGGAAACGAGATCCGTTGCGCTCCGGTAAAGTCTCCTCACCTCTTACCCCCAGGGCCTGTCGCGTGGGCTCACACGCGTGGGGTCCACGAAGGCCGTGGGCCTCCACGGAGCTGCGAAATCCGCAGTTCCGAGAGGAACAGGGGGGTGAGGGTCCCGATGACCGAACCGTATGAGTCGGAGGGGCACTGCCGTTGTTGCAGCAAGCGGGACCGGCCCGAACGGGCCACCCGGTGGCTGGGGTTCCTGATCCGCGTGGTCTACGAGATCACGCGGGACGGATGGCCCTGGTAGCGGAAAGCCCCGGCCCGAGGGCCGGGGCCTGACCGACCAAGAGTCGGCCGCACTGCACACGGTGTGTGAGGAGGAGCTCCACCAGGATGCGTTGGCCTGCGTCGGGTGGAGCTCTTTCCTTTGCCCGAATGCGATTACCGACGCGTACGCAAGTGAAATCAGGCTTTTGTGATGCCCGTCACATACGACGGCGGCGGTGCCCCCACTATGCCTTGCCTTACCGCCCTCGTGCGACGGGTACTCACATGTCGATCAGCACACATCGGGCACCCCAACCCGGAAAAGACGCTGGTAGTTCCCGATTTTTCCCGAGTGGGCGTGAGGGACATCACACACCGGTTTGAGTGAACGTCCGCACTCGCGACCGGTCGGTTTTCGGGTGTTTTGACGGGGGTTCATCACTGTGCAGAACCACTTCCGGAGCCCCGGAACATGAGCCGCCGAACTCTACACGCACCCTCTGACAATCGCCTCCCCCCACCACGCCCACCTCTCGCCGGCTCGCTCTGTATCGCCATGCCCGAATCTCAGCCCCCACGCCGCCGCTCGCGCCGCCCGTGAGGCCGCCCGGCGGGGCCTGAGCCTGCGTACGGCCGCCGCCGACATGAGACACCTCCCGTTTGCCGGGGGCCGGTTCGACACCGTGGTCTGCGCCGACAACTCGCCGCCCCACCTCCTGACGGAGCCGGACGTGCGGGCCGGCCGTACACAACAGGCCATCACCTTTCAGCTGTGGCACTGGCGCGACGACGGCGAGCCCTACGGCCTGGAGCACTTCCTACTCCTTCCGGCAGGCCCGGCAGCGCCGGCCGGTGAGTGGTGCGCTGCCTCCCGGGGAGCCCGGTTCAGGTCAATCGGCCTATTTTCCTTGACGATTGATTGACCATCTCTTTACTTCCGAAGCTTCGATGGGTGATCATCAACCAATCCCCGCCCGAGGGAACGCGGGCTGCGGATGGCGGTATCTCCGGCCAACAGGCGTCCATATCCGGCCCGCGAGGTGATCCGGAAGAACAGGAGACCCGATGGTTGCCCTCCCCGGTCCACCGGCCGCGGCACACCCGGTCGACGCCGTCGTCGTCGGCGCCGGCCTGTCCGGCCTCTACCAGCTCCACCGACTGCGGCAGCTCGGCCTGTCGACGGTGGTCCTCGAAGCCGGTGACGACATCGGCGGCACCTGGTACTGGAACCGGTATCCCGGGGCCCGCTGCGACATAGAGAGCCTGTCCTACTCCTATTCCTTCTCCCCGGAACTGGACCAGGAGTGGCAGTGGAGCGAGCGTTACGCCTCCCAGCCGGAGATCCTGCGGTACATCCACCACGTGGCCGACCGGTTCGACCTGCGCCGGGACGTCATGCTGCGCACCCGGGTCACCCGCGCCGTGTACGACCAGGACGGACATCTCTGGCAGCTCGCCACGGACACCGGACGGACCGTCACCGCCCGGTTCGTCATCCTGGCCACGGGCTGCATGTCGGTCCCCAAGGATCCCGGGATACCCGGCGCCCACAGCTTCACGGGCGCCGTCCACCACACCGCCCGGTGGCCGCGTGAGGACGTCTCCTTCGCCGGCAAGCGGGTCGCCGTGATCGGCACCGGATGCTCGGGCGTCCAGGCCATCCCCGTGATCGCCGAACAGGCGGCTTCCCTCACCGTCTTCCAGCGCACCCCGGCCTACGTGCTGCCGGCGCGCAACCGCCCGCTGCGGCCCGCGGAGACCGCACGGTTCAAGGCCCGCTATCCCGAGTTCCGGCGGGCCCAGCGGCTTTCCCGGAGCGGAACCGTCTTCGAGCCGCCGACCCGGTCGGCACTGGAGGCGGACCAGGCGGAGCGCACGGCCGCCTACGAGGCCGCCTGGGACGAGGGCTTCCTGAACGGGCTGCTGCGCACCTACACCGACATCCTGACCGACGAGAAGGCCAACGAGACCGTGGCGGAGTTCGTCCGCGCCAAGATCCGGTCGATCGTCACCGACCCCGCGACGGCCGAACTGCTCTCCCCGCGCACGTACCCGTTCGCGACCAAGCGCCCCTGTCTGGGCACCGGTTACTACGACACCTACAACCTGCCGCACGTATCGCTGGTCGACCTGCGCACGACCCCGATCGAGACGATCACGCCCCGCGGGATCCGGACCTCGGACGGGGAGCACGACCTCGACATGATCGTCTTCGCCACCGGCTTCGACGCCCTGACCGGCTCCCAGCTCTCCATCGACATCGTGGGCAAGGGCGGCGTGCCCCTCCGGGACAGGTGGGCCGAGGGCCCCCGGAGCTATCTCGGGCTCGTCTCGGCCAGCTTCCCCAACCTCTTCACCGTCCTGGGCCCGCTCAGCCCGTCCGTGCTCACCAACATCGCGGTGTCGCTGGAACAGCAGGTCGAGTGGATCACCGACTGCATCGCCCACCTGCGGCGGAACGGCATCACGGAGATCGACGCCGTCCCGGACGCCGAGGCGGGCTGGGGGGCACACGTGGCCGAGGTCGCCGCCCGTACGCTCTACCCGGCGGTGGACTCCTGGTACACGGGAGCGAACGTCCCCGGCAAACCCCGGGTGTTCCTCGCCTACGCGGGCGGGCTGGACCGGTACCGGGAGGAGTGCGACACCGTGGCCCGGAACGGCTACACCGGCTTCACCCTCGCCTCCTCCTGAGAGCGGCGGGCGGGGGCGGCGTCCGAGCGGCCGGGGTGTCCATGCCGTGTCCGTGCGCCGCCGCTTCGGCTCCGCCCCGCGGGGCCGTCACCGGGGGGCCGTCACCGCGGGTCCGGGTGGTTGCCGGGCTCGCCGCCCGGTCCGGCCAGCGGTGTCGGCGACAGGTCGGCGGGTTCCTCACCGGGCTCCAACAGAGTCTCCGCCGCACCGACGATCAGCGGGTCCGGCGTGCCGACCGCCTCGTGGTCCTTGGCCGGATAGTCGAAGCGGACCAGGAGACTGCGCATCGCCTCCAGCCGGCCCCGTCGTTTGTCGTTGTTCTTCACGACCGTCCAGGGCGCGTGCGGCGTGTCGGTGGCGCGGAACATGTCGACCTTGGCCGTGGTGTAGTCGTCCCAGCGGTCGAGCGAGGCCAGATCGGTGGGCGAGAGCTTCCAGCGGCGCACCGGATCGACCTGGCGGATCGCGAACCGGGTGCGCTGCTCGGCCCGGGACACCGAGAACCAGAACTTCACCAGCAGGATGCCGTCGTCGGTGAGCAGGTGCTCGAACATCGGGGCCTGCCGGAGGAACTGCCGGTACTCCTCCTCCGTGCAGAACCCCATGACCCGTTCGACGCCCGCGCGGTTGTACCAGGAACGGTCGAAGAAGACGATCTCGCCCCGAGCCGGCAGGTGGGTCACGTACCGCTGGAAGTACCACTGGCCCGCCTCGCGCTCGGTCGGCTTCTCCAGCGCCACCACACGGGCCCCGCGGGGATTGAGCCGCTCGGTGAAGCGCTTGATGGTGCCGCCCTTGCCGGCCGCGTCCCGCCCCTCGCAGACCACGACGACCCGCTGACCGGTGTCCTTCACCCAGCGCTGGAACTTCAGCAGCTCGATCTGCAGGATCCGCTTCGTCCGCTCGTACTCGCGCCGGCCGATCTTGCGGTCGTAGGGGTGGTTCTCCCGCCAGGTCTCGATCGGCCGGCCGCCGGAGTCCAGCAGCACCGGCCGCTCCGGCTGCCGGTCGTCCACTTCGAGTCCCCGCAGCAGGTCGTCCTCGCGCACCGCGCCGTGGGTCTCCCGTGTCTTGGTCGCCTGCTCGTGCTCGGCCACGACACCGCCTCTCCGTTCGCCGCTCGCCGGGGCCGGCCCGCCCCGGTCTCCTCCCACGTGCCCACGCGAACGGATCCCAGACGCCTGTACCGTCACTACGGTCGTTCCTTTCCGTACCGAGCGAGACAGGAAGGCGATCACATGGCCGAACTGCGCCTGGGACCGCTGCTGAGGTACACCGACGGCTCGTGCGCGACCGTGTGGGTCGAGACGGACGTGCCCTGTACGGCGCGGGTGCGCTGCTCGGACGGCGCGGGCGGCACGGCCTCCACCTTCCGGGTGGCCGGGCACCACTACGCGCTCGTCACGGTGACCGGGCTCGAACCGGGCACCTCGCCGTCGTACGAGGTGTTCCTGGACGACGCGCCCGTGTGGCCCCTGCCCGACTCCCGTTTCCCGCCCTCCGTCATCCCCTCCCCCGGCGCCGGCGACGCCGTCCGGGTCACCTTCGGATCGTGCCGCTGGGCCGCGCCCCCGGCGGACGGCCAGGATCCGGTGGGCCCGGACGCCCTCGACACCCTCGCCAAGCGGCTGGCGGGCCGGCCCGACGCGCAGCGCCCCGACGTGCTGCTGCTCCTGGGCGACCAGGTCTACGCCGACGAGGTGTCCGAGGAGACCCGGCGCCGGCTGGCCGCCCGCCGCGGCCTCGACAAGGCGCCCGGCAGCCAGGTCGCCGACTACGAGGAATACTGCTACCTCTACTACGAGTCCTGGCTGGACCCGGCGATCCGCTGGCTGCTGTCCACCGTGCCCAGCTTCATGATCTTCGATGACCACGACATCGTGGACGACTGGAACACCTCCGCCGCCTGGCTCGCCGACATGCGCGCCACCGACTGGTGGCAGCGGCGGCTGCTGAGCGGCCTGATGTCCTACTGGGTCCACCAGCACCTGGGGAACCTCTCCCCCGCCGAACTGGCCGACGACCCGACCTGGGCCGCCGTGCGCACCGCGCCCGACGGCACGCAGGCGCTGCGCGCCTTCGCCGAACAGGCCGACGCCGATCTCTCCTCGGTCCGCTTCAGTTACCGCCGTGACTTCGGCCGGGTCCGGGTGGTGATGGTCGACTCACGGGCCGCACGCGTCCTGGACGAGGACCGCCGCGCCCTCCTCGACCCGGGCGAGGCCGACTGGCTGCGCGAGCAGGTCCTGGGCGACGAGGGGGCTTACGATCACCTGCTGATCGGTACCTCCCTGCCCTGGCTGCTGCCGCACCTGGTGCACGACGCCGAGAGCTGGGACGCGGCCCTGTGCGCCGGGGAACGCGGGGACCGCTGGGCCCGCTTCGGCGAGTGGCTGCGCCGCGGCGCCGACCTGGAGCACTGGGCGGCCTTCCCGCGCTCCTTCGCCGACCTCGCCCACCTCATCGGCGAGGCCGGTTCCGCGCCGGGCGCCCCGGCGAGCGTGTGCGTGCTGTCCGGAGACGTGCACCACGGCTACATCGCGCGGGCCTCCTGGCCGTCCGGCGGACCCGGCATCCCGGTCCTCCAGCTCACCTGCTCACCCGTGCACAACTCCGTACCCCTGACGATGCGGATCGGCTTCCGGTTCGGCTGGAGCACACCGGCCCGGCTGCTCGGGCGGCTCCTGGCCCGGCACGGCCGCTGCCGCCGCCCGCCGGTGAGGTGGCGCAAGCAGGGCGGGCCGTGGTTCGGCAACCAGCTCATGACCCTCACCCTGCGCGGCCGTTCGGCCCACCTGCGCCTGGAACGCACCGGTGCCGACGAGACGCTGCGGACCGTGCACGAGACCGTCCTGACCACCGGGTGACTCGGGAGGGCGGCGCTGCGAGCGCCGGCCCGTCGCTTCCGACGGGCCGGGCCTCGCCGCGGTGTCCGGCGGCTTCCGGGGCGGTGGCGTGCCGGGCCGGACATCAGAAGGGCTCGGTGCCGGGTAGCACGTGCATCGCCGCCTCCTCCGCCGACGCCCCGGCTCCGTCCGGCCCGACGTCGGAGGCGAACAGGTCGGATGCGGTGTTCGGGCGGGTGCCTTCGTCGGGGGCGACCAGCCGTCCGGCGCGCTCGTCACCGACCTCGTCGTCGACGAGTCCGCCGTCCCCGCCCCACAGGTCGCCGAGGCCGTCGCCCTCGGGGACCCCGATGTCGGGCACCTCCTCCGAGAGGCGCTCGTCCAGGCTCTCCCCCCGCCACCGCTCCGCCGCGGTGACCCCGGTGTGCTCCACGCCCCACGGTTTCTCCGGGGGCGAGTACCCCTCGTCCCATGCCTCGACGCCGTCCCGGTAGTCCAGGGTGTCCGACGCGTCCAGCAGGCCGGCGTCGTCCCGTACCTCGGCCCCGTCGGGCTGATAGACCTCGTCGCCCATCGTCTCGGCTGTCATGCGTACTCCTCGTCGTCCGGGCCGGGTTCGGCGGGACCTCCCCCGGCCACCGTGGCGGCCGTCGCCTCGTCCACTGTCCTGTGCCGCTGTGCCGCCCCGGCTCAGGGGCCGTCGCCGGGCCTGAGCGGGCTCACCCGGGGCACCGACGCCTTGCCCGTGTTCGAGACTTCGCCGCCCGCCCAGCGGACCGGGATCGAAGCCGTCTCGTCGGGTGGCGTGACGAGGACGGTCGCCGGTGTCACGGTGGTGACGCCGGTGCTCTCCGGACGGGTGTACGTCAGCGCGGACCAGGCGCCGGCTCCGGGCGCCAGGGTCACGGTCCGCTGCTCCTCGCCGGTGGCCCGCTCGGGATCCGGGGTCACCGCCTCGCCCGCGCCGTTGACGAACGCCACGCCGGGGAAGCCGTGCACCGTGCAGGTGCGGCCCGAGACGTTGGTCAGGACGATGGCGAAGCCGGCCTGTCCGGCGCCTGGGTGGTCGGGTCCGATGGACGCCTTCAGTCCGGCGGTGTGGCAGCGGCGTGACGCCGTGGGCCGGGCGGACCCCGATGGCGCGGTACCGGCGCTAGGTGACGATGCCGACGTGGGGTGCGGGCCGGTGGTGCCGTCGCCGGAAGGTGCCGGAGCGGCCGCGGTGCCCGTCGCCGCGGAAGAGCCGGGCCCGCTCGGGCCGGTCGGCGCGGCGCCGTCCGTGCTCCGGCCCGTACACCCGGCCAGTACGGCGCAGCCGAGGAGGATGCCGGGCAGGAGGAAGCGGTGTGTCATGTCTCTTCCCGGGGTCACCGGCGCCGCAGCAGGTACTTGTGCTGGCCGGACAGCACGAGTTCGCCGCGCTGGTTGTGGATGGTGGCGGACGTGGTCACCACTCCGTTGTCGCCCTGGGGCTCCAGGCCGGTGATGGTGAGTGCCGGGTACAGGGTGTCGCCGGAGTGCACTTCGGCCAGGAAGGCGCAGGAGAGTTCGAGGAAGCTGATGAACACCTCGCCGATGAAGTGCGGGAACAGGGTGGCGCCGGGGGCGGTGAAGGCGAGCACCTGCAGGCCGTGCACCACCGGGGCCGGATGGCCGTGTCTGCGTGCCCACTCCGCGTCGTAGTGCACCGGGTGGTTGTCCGCGGAGACGGTCTGGAAGGCGGCGGCGTGGGCGTCCGTCAGGGTGCGGCTGGGAGCCCGGAAGACCTCGCCGACGCGCAGGTCCTCGAAGGTCCTGGCCGGCACGACGTGGAAGGTGTCGGGATCGAACGCCGGCGGTGTCGCCGGGGTGGTGTGGGGCTGTGTCATCGAGGTGTCCTCTCGTGGGGGCGGGGCCGGATGGGCGGGCGGCTCGGGCCGGTCTAGCGGCGCGGGGCGATCCGGGCGGCCAGGAGGTTGGGGTCGTCGTTGGTGAAGTAGGCGCCGCTGGCGATGTAGGCGGTGGTGCCCCGTACGGCGAGGGAGGTCGGGTTCTCCAGTCCGTCGGCGCCGGTGAGCACCACCCGGTGCCGGCCGCCGGGCTCGACCAGGGCGATCTCGTTGTCCGCGTTGATCGCGGCGAGGAGGGAGTCGCCGTGGCCGGTGAACGCGAAGTCGTCGATGTCGACCAGGCCGGTCGCCCGGGTCTCGACGTGGCCGGCCTTCCCCTGCCGGGTGACCGGGACGCGGAGCACGGTGCCCTGGTCCAGGTTGGACACCCAGACCGCGCCGTGGTGGACCTTGATGCCGTTGGCGCCGAGGAATCCGGTGGCGGCGAGGGCCGGGCCGGTGGCCCAGCGGGTGGGTGTGCCCCCGGTGACGGGCACCCGCCAGACGGTGCCGAGGACCGAGTCGGCGATGTACAGCAGGTCTTCGTGCCGGTCCAGGGCCAGGCCGTTGGGCAGGCCGTCGGCCGGGAGTGCGGCGATGCGCTGCGGGGTGCCGCCGGGGCGCAGCCGCCACAGACCGGTCAGATCGCTGCTTCCGGTGGCGTACAGGAAGTACAGCGTTCCGTCGTGGGCGCGGACGATGCCGCCGAGGAAGGGGGACGTGAGGGCGGGGGTGGTGGAGCCGGCCGGCGGTTCGGGCAGGGTGGCCAGTACGCGCACGGTGCCCTCGGGGCTGATACGGGCGACCTGGCGGCTGTAGGCGAAGGTGACGACGGCGCTGCCGCCGGGTTCCAGGGTGATGTTCTCGGGGCGCTGTCCGGCGGTGATGTCCAGGTGGGCCACGAAGCGCACGTCCGGCCGGGTGCCGGGGGTCGCCGCGGTCGCGGGGCCGGCGGCCGTCACGGCGAGGGCCGCCGCCACGGCGGAGGCCAGGAGGCCGGTGCGCGTCCTGGTGAGGAATGTGGGCATGGGGATCTGCCTTCCTTTCCGGGTGATCCGGGGAATCGGTGGTGTGAGGGGCCGTGCGGGGACCGGGCTTCTTCCGCCTCCGGACCGGGGCCGGGCGGTGTGCCGGGTCAGCCGGCGAACCTCTGCCGCAGCTCGCCGATACCGCTTACGGAGCTGACGAGTTCGTCGCCGGGCGCGAGCCGGCGTGGTGGGGTACGGCCGAAGCCGACGCCGGCCGGGGTGCCGGTGAAGACGACGTCGCCCGGGAGCAGCGGGAGGACGCCGGACAGCTTGGCGATGAGGGCCGGGACGGAGAAGACGAGCTGCCGGGTGCGTCCGCGCTGCACTTCCTCGCCGTTGACGGAGCAGGTCAGCTCCAGGTCGTCGGGGTCGTCGAACTCGTCCGGGGTCACCAGCCACGGGCCGGTCGGGGCGAAGCCCGGGTAGGACTTGGCGAGGCTGAACTGGGGGGCCGGGCCCTCCATCTGCAGGACGCGTTCGGAGATGTCCTGTCCGGCCGTCAGCCCCGCCACATGGCTCCAGGCATCGGCCTCGGACACATGGTGCGCCTCCCGGCCGACAACCACGACGAGTTCCACCTCCCAGTCGGTGTGGCCGCCCGGGGGCAGTGTCACCTCGGTCACCGGGCCGGTGAGGGCGGTCGCGTACTTGGTGAACACCGGTGGCATGCCCTCGGGGGTGGTGAAGCCCGCTTCGGCGGCGTGGTCCCGGTAGTTGAGGCCGATGGCGAACAGCTGCCGGGGGGCCGGTGCGGGCGCGCCGAGGTCCTCGGCGGCGAACGGTGTCCCGCCGGTGAGGACGGTCCGGGCGGCCCAGGCGCGGAACTCGGCCCAGCGGGAGTAGACCGCCTGGGGGTCGGCGGAGAAGAGCCCGCCGCTGGCCGTGTGCACGTCGATCGCCCGGTCTTCGGCGATCACGGCCAGCCGGCCGCTGAGATTGGCGATGCGCAAGGTGGGTTCCCTGGGGAGTGGGTGCGGTGGGCGGGGGTTACCGCCGCCGACGTGCGGGGCGGTCCGCGTTCCAGCCGTTGGGGCGGGTCGCGCGTTCGAGTGCGAGCAGCACGGACTGGTAGGGGCGGCCGGTGGCGTGTTCCATGCCGATCTCGCAGGTGCGGTTGGCCGACAGGAAGGCGTCGAACGTGCCGGACGCCACCTCGGCGGCTTCCTGGGCGGTGGCCGCCTCGGTCAGTTCCTTGTGCAGCAGTCCCCGGTCGCCGGCGAAGCCGCAGCACTCCGCGTAGACGGGGACGGTGACGTCGCGTGCCACGAACTCGGCGACGGCCCGCAGCTGTTCGACGTCCTTCAGGTGTCGCATGGAGCAGGTGGGGTGGAGGACCGCGCTGGCCAGCGGTTCGGTCACCGTCAGGTGCGGCAGCAGTTCGGTGGCGGCCCAGACGACCGAGTCCACCACGGTGAGGGCCTGGTGCTTGCGCAGGTTCTCCGGGGTCAGGTAGGGAGTGACCTCCTGTCCGATGCCGAGCGTGCAGGAGGAGGCGTCCACGACGAGCGGCAGGCGCCCCTCGTCGGTCCACTCCCAGGCCCGTTCGACCACGCGGTTCGCCATGACGGTGTTGCCGGTGTCGTATCCCTTGGAGTGCCAGATGGTCGCGCAGCACGATCCGCCGAGGTCCGGTGGTATCCACACCGGCCGTCCGGCCCGGTGGGAGACCTCGGTGACCGCCTCGGGCAGGGAGGGCCCGGGCGCGCCGTCCGGGCCCGCGAAGATCCGGTTGACGCAGGCCACGTAGTAGACGGCGACGGCGGTGCCGCGGTCGGTGGCGGGCAGCGGTGTCCGCGCGGGGGACGGAACGGCGGGGATCCATTCGGGGACCAGGTCCGGTGAGACCGCGGTGCGTACCGCGGAGGTGACACGGCCCAGGGTCCGGTCGCCGATGTGGTCCGCGACGCCGAGGGCGGCCCGTACGGACGCCTCCACCAGGGAGAACCGCCGTGCGAGGCGGGCCGCGGCGCGTTCCTCCCGTGCGGAGTGGCGCTGGTGGCGGAAGGCCTTCATCATGGCGCCGGTGTCGATGCCGACCGGGCAGGCCGTCTTGCAGGTGGAGTCGCCGGCGCAGGTGTCGACGGCGTCGTAGCCGTAGGAGTCCAACAGGCTGTCCAGGGCGGCCGAGTCGTCGCTCTGGCGCATCATCTCCCGCCGGAGCACGATGCGTTGGCGTGGTGTCGTCGTGAGGTCGCGGCTGGGGCACACCGGTTCGCAGAAGCCGCACTCGATGCAGGCGTCGGCGACGGGTTCGATGCCGGGGATGGTCTTCAGGCCCCGGAGGTGGGCGGCGGGGTCTCGGGTGAGGACCACGCCGGGAGCCAGTACGCCGTCGGGGTCGAGTATCTCCTTGATCCGCCACATCAGTTCGGTGGCGCGGGGTCCCCATTCGGCCTCTATGAACGGTGCCATGTTGCGGCCGGTGGCGTGCTCGGCTTTGAGGGAGCCGTCGAAGCGGCTGACCACCATGGCGCAGAACTCGTCCATGAAGTCGGCGTAGCGCCGGACGTCCTCGGGCCGGGCGGCGTCGAAGGCGAGCAGGAAGTGCAGGTTCCCGTGCGCGGCGTGCCCGGCGACCGCCGCGTCGTACCCGTGCCGTCGCTGTAGGTCCGCCAGGGCTTCGCAGGCCTCCGCGAGACGCGAGGGCGGTACCGCGAAGTCCTCGGTGATCAGGGTGGTACCGGCCGGGCGGGCTTTGCCGACCGCGGTCATGAACGCCTCGCGGGCGTGCCAGTACGTGTGCACGGTGGCCGGGTCGTCGACGAAGCGATTGGTGACGGACGGCACCGGGGCGACCAGGTCCAGCCGTGCCAGTACGGCGGCGGCGGCCCGCCGGTGGGCCTGGTGGGTCGGCTCGTCGGGGGCTTTGAACTCCACCAGCAGGGCGGCGGTCTCCCCGGGCAGCTCGGCCCAGTCGGCGGGGACGCCGTCGACGCTCGCGCAGGCGCGGAGGGTGTTGCCGTCCATCAGCTCCACCGCGCGGGCGCCCGCGTCGTTGAACCGCGGTACCGCCGCCGCGGCTGCCGCGAGGTCCGGGAAGAACAGCAGTGCCGTGTGGGTGAGCCGGTCCAGGGACACGGTCTCGAAGACGGTCTCGGCGATGAAACCGAGCGTGCCCTGGGAGCCGACCATCAGCCCGCGCAGGATCTCCACGGGGGTGGAGCCGTCGAGGAAGGCGTCGAGGCGGTAGCCGTTGGTGTTCTTCAGTTCGTACTTGGCGCGGATCCGGGCGACGAGCGCGCCGTCGGCCTCGATCTCGGCCTTGAGTGCCAGCAGGCCCGCGCACAGTTCGGGTTCGGATGCCCGCAGCCGCTCGTCGGCGTCCGGCGCCGCGGTGTCGACGACCGTGCCGGACGGGAGGACCAGGGTGAGGGAGGACAGCAGGCGGTAGGAGTTGCGGGTGACGCCGGCGGTCATGCCCGAGGCGTTGTTGGCGACGACGCCCCCGACGGTGCAGGCGCTGGAACTCGCCGGGTCGGGCCCCATCAGCCTGCCGTACCGGGACAGCGCGATGTTGGCGCGTCCGACGGTCGTACCCGGCCGGATACGTGCCTTGCGGCCGTCGTCGAGGACTTCGAGGCCGGTCCAGTTGCGGCGCACGTCGACGAGGATGTCCGTGCCCTGGGCCTGCCCGTTCAGGGAGGTGCCGGCCGCCCGGAAGACGACGGCACGCCGGTTTTCGCGGGCGTACCGCAGCACCGCGGCGATGTCCTCGATGTTCCGCGCGATGACGACGGCCTGGGGTACGAAGCGGTAGGGGCTGGCGTCCGAGGCGTACTTCACGAGGTCGGACAGGGTGTGCAGCACCTTGTCCGGGCCGAGCAGGCGGACGAGGCCGGCGCGCAGGGCGTCCGGTGTGCCGGACGCCCGTGCGTCGGGGACCCGGTCGGCCGCGGGGACGCGGGTATGCCGCGGGCGCAGCTTGCCCGGTTCCGGATCGAGCAGTGCCATACGGCTCTCCGTTCCATGGCGGGGTGGTCGCCGTCGGTGCCCGGGACGGCGGGCACTCGGGGGCGGGCGGGGGCAGGGCCCCGCGGCCGGTCGGTCACGGCCGCGGGGTTCGCGTCCTCGGGCGCAACGTCGTCGTCGGGCGCGGGAACGAGTGACCGGCCCGGGTCAGCGACCGGAGCGGACGGAGCGCACGGCGCTGAGGATCAGATCGGTGACGGGCCCGGGGTCGCTCACGGACACCGCGTGCGGGGCCCGGACGGTGACGGTGCGGGCGCGGGCGCGTCCGGCCATCCACCGCTCCGCGGCCGGCGGGATGTTGCGGTCCTCGGTCGCCACGAGATACCAGCTGGGGATCGTCTTCCACGCGGCGGCGGTGGCGGGCTCCTGGAGCGCGGCGAGGGTGATCGGCCGCTGTCCCGCGGCCATGACCTGGGCGGTCCGGACGGGGACCCCGGCCGCGAACTGGCGGCGGAACAGGTCCTTCCTGATGACCAGTTCCTCACCCTGGCCGCCGCCGGGCAGCGGGTAGTGCTGGGTGACGGTGGCCTGCCCCAGGGTGCTTCCGGGGAATGTGTCGGTGAGCTGGAGCGCGCTCTCCCCGACCTCGGGCACGAAGGCGGCGAGGTAGACCAGGGCCTTGACGTGCGGGGCGTCGGACGCGGCCTGGCTGATGACCGCTCCGCCGTAGGAGTGCCCCACCAGCACGACCGGTCCGGTGACACTGTCCAGGACACTGCGGATGTAGGCGGCGTCGCTCGCCAGTCCCCGCAGGGGCAGGGCCGGCGCCAGCACGCGGTGGCCGTGCCGCTGGAGGCGCTGGATCACGCCGCTGAAGCTGGAGGCGTCGGCGAACGCGCCGTGGATCAGCACCACGGTGGGCGCCTCCGGGCGCCCGTGCGGTCTGCCCGGGCGGCGGTGTGACGTCTCCGCCGGTGCGGCGTGCGCGACGCCCGAGGTGCCCAGCGCGGCGGCGCCGGCCAGGAGGGACGCGGTCACGGTGCGGCGTGAGATCGGTGAGTTCATCGGTCACTCTCTGCGAAGGGGAGGGAGGAAGAAGGCCGTGCCCGGACGGCCGGGCGGCCGGCCGTCCGGGCGGGCGTGGCCGGTGGCCGGGGCCTCAGGCGGAGGTGGCCTGGACGGCTTCCTCGATCAGTTCGACGACGCGCTCGGGGTGGGAGAGCATCACCAGGTGGGAGGAGTCGACCTCGACCGTGGTCATGCCGGCCCGCTGGTAGCCGTAGCGCTCCACGTCCGGGTTGATCGTGTGGTCGGAGGAGGCGACCAGGCCCCAGGAGGGCTTGGTCTTCCAGGCGGCGGCCGGCGCGGCGTCGGCGAACGCCTGGGCGGCCAGGGGGCGCTGGGAGACGGCGAGGATCTCGGCGAGCCGGGCGTCGACGTCGGCGGCGAAGATGGCCGGGAACTTGTCGGGCCGGACCGACACGTCGGTGCCGTTCTCGGTCGAGCCCTCGATGGGGAAGGGCGTGTAGACGAGGGCGGCGGCGAGGTCGGAGTCCGGGAAGCGGCCCTGGAGTTCACCGAGGCTCTCGCCCTTCTCCAGCGCGTAGCCCGCCAGGTAGACCAGCGCCTGGACGTTGTCCTCGGTGCCGGCGACCGTGATGACGGCGCCGCCGTAGGAGTGGCCCACGAGGACGACGGGGCCGGGTATCTGCCGGACGACCGAGGCGACGTACGCGGCGTCGCCGATCAGGCTGCGGTTGGGGACGGCCGGGGCGACCACGTCCAGACCGCGGGCGAGGAGCCGGGGGATCACCTCGGCGTAGCTGGAGGCGTCGGCGAAGGCACCGTGGACGAGGACGACGGTCGGCTTGGGGGAACGGGACATGGGAGTGCTCTCTTCCGGGTGTGATGGTCGGTGTGCGGGACGGCCTGACCGGCCGGCGCCGACCGCGATGAGCGGGATGCGTGGGATGAGTGAGATGAGTGGGATGAGCGGGATGAGAGGGATGCCGCTGGTATGTAAGGGACCTTAGAGCCGACGGGCGGAGGGCATTTGTCCGTCAGTGCCCTGCTTGTGGACTTTCCGTGCCCGCGAGGGGGATACGGATCAGCCGCTCCAGTCGGCGAGGAAGTCCAGGAGTTCACGGTTGACGACGTCCGGTCGCTCCTCCTGGCACAGGTGCCCGCACTGGGCGATGGGCACGCCGCGGACGTCGCGGGCCATCCCCTTCCACACGTCGAGGACGTCGTAGGCCTGTCCGACGGCACTGAAGTCCTCGCCCCACAGGGTCAGCACGGGGCAGTCGATGAGCCGGTCGGCGTCCTCCTGGTCCTGGGCGACATCCTCGGGTGCCGCGCGATAGTCCATGCAGGAGCCTCGTACGGCGCCGGGCTGCTGGTAGGCGCGGACGTAGACGGCGATCTCGTCGGGGGTGAGCATGTCGGGGTTGTACGACCAGCTGCGGTAGAAGTGGGTGAGCCAGGTCTCCTCACGGCCGGCGATCAGCGCCTCGGGCAGGTCGGGCACCCCGAGGAAGGTGAAGAACCAGTAGCCCTGCCGGGCGAGCCGCACGTCGTAGGTCTCGGCGATGATCCGGGTCGGGATGTTGTCCATGGCCACGAACCGGTCGATGCGCTCCGGGTGGTCCTTGGCGAACCGGGTGCCGACCCGGGCTCCGCGGTCGTGGCCGACCAGGGCGATCCGCTCGTGCCCGAGGTGGTCCGCCAGCGCGACGATGTCGTTGGCCATGGTCCGCTTGTCGTAGCCGGAGGCGGGTTTGTCGGTGTCGCCGTAGCCGCGCAGGTCCGGTGCGATGACGGTGAACCGCTCCGCCAGCACGGGTATCTGCTTGCGCCAGCCGTACCAGGTCTCGGGGAAGCCGTGCAGCAGGTAGACCGGCGGGCCCTGGCCGGCGCTCACCCAGTGCTGCTTGATGCCGTTGAGTACGGCGGTGTGGTGCGTGACATCTGTCGGGTCTGTCATGTCGGTGGCCCTTCGGGTCGGCGGGGGTTGCCAAGCAGAGGTCGCGGAGCGGGGGTTGCCGCGCGGGGATCGCCACGCGGGGAAGGGACGGCGCCGGGCCGTCGGCCGCTCACGGACGCGGAACGTTGCGGAGGTTCGCCCGGGCCAGGTCGATCATGCGTCCGACGCCGCCCGTGAGGACGGTGCGGCTGGCCGACAGCGCGAACCCGGTGACCTGCTCGGTGGTGATCTTCGGCGGGATGGCGAGGGCGTTGGGGTCGGTGACCACGTCGACCAGGGCCGGCCCGTCGTGGGCGAAGGCCTCGCGCAGGGCTTCACGTACCTGCGTGGCCTTCTCGACCCGGATGCCGCGTGCGCCGGCGGCGGTGGCGATGGCCGCGAAGTCGGTGTGCGGGTAGTCGGTGCCGTGCGGCGGCAGTCCGTCGACCATCATCTCCAGGTCCACCATGCCCAGCGAGGAGTTGTTGAAGACGACGACCTTCACGGGCAGGCCGTGGTGGACGAGCGTCAGGAAGTCCCCCATCAGCATGGAGAAGCCGCCGTCACCCGAGAGCGACACGACCTGGCGCGAGCGGTCGAGGAACTGCGCGCCGATGGCCTGCGGCAGCGCGTTGGCCATGGAACCGTGCACGAACGACCCGAGGATGCGGCGCCGGCCGTTCGGCGTCAGGTAGCGGGCCGCCCACACGCAGCACATACCGGTGTCCACGGTGAACACCGCGTCGTCGGCGGCCTCCTCGTCGAGCACGGACGCCACGTACTCGGGGTGGATCGGGGTGTGCCGGCCCGCGTCGTGGGTGTAGGCGCCGACAGCGCCCTCAAGGGCGTGGACGTGCCGGTGCAGCATCCGGTCGAGGAACCGGCGGGACGGCTTCTCCCGCACGGCGGGAGTCAGGCACCGCAGTGTCTCGCGGACGTCTCCCCACACGGCGAAGTCCAGCTGGGTGCGCCGTCCCAGGCGCTCGGGCTGCACGTCGACCTGCACGGTCCGCACATGGCGGGGCAGGAAGTCGGTGTACGGGAAGTCCGTCCCGAGGAGCAGCAGCAGGTCGCACTCGTGCATCGCCTCGTAGGCGGCGCCGTAGCCCAGCAGACCGGACATCCCGACGTCGTACGGGTTGTCGTACTGGATGTGCTCCTTGCCGCGCAGCGCGTGGCCCACGGGAGCCTTGACCTTCTCGGCGAACGCCATGACCTCCGCGTGGGCGCCTTCGACACCCCGGCCGCAGAACACCGTCACCTTCTCGGCCGCGTCCACCAGCTCGGTCAGCCGGGCCAGTTCCTCGTCCGCGGGCCGGACCGTCGGGCGGTCCAGCGGCGTGGCGAGTTCCGCGCCGCCGGCCGGGGAGCCTTGCGCGGCGACATCCCCGGGCAGTGCCACCACGGACACTCCGCGCCGGCCGACCGCGTGCTGGATCGCGGTCTGCACCACCCGCGGCATCTGCCGGGGTGAGGAGATCAGTTCCGAGTAGTGGCTGCACTCCTCGAAGAGCCGGTCGGGGTGGGTCTCCTGGAAGTATCCGGTGCCGATCTCGCCGCTCGGGATCTGCGCGGCCAGGGCGAGGACCGGTGCCATCGAGCGGTGCGCGTCGAACAGGCCGTTGATCAGGTGCAGGTTGCCCGGCCCGCACGACCCCGCGCACGCGGCGAGCCTGCCCGTCAACTGGGCTTCGGCACCGGCGGCGAAGGCCGCGACCTCCTCGTGCCGGACCTGGACCCACTCCAGGGAGCCGTGCCGTCTGACCGCGTCGACGACGGGGTTCAGGCTGTCACCGACCACCCCGTACATGCGTCGCACGCCGGCGCGCGCGAGGAGGTCTACATACTGCTCGGCGACGGTCTGTCTGGCCATGGTGCTCCTCGGATGGTCGCTCACGGGGTCGCGGCCAGGCTAGGAAGACGCCGAGCGGACCGGTTGTTCCTCCGTGCACCACTCGGCGACCCTCAGCGCACCACTGCTGTCCATGCCCCGCGATGACCGCGCGCGCCACGCGACACGGCCCGCGCGTCTCCTCGCCCGCCGGAACCGCCCGGGGCGGGGCCCGCATGACCCGTTCGGCCGACGGCGCACCCGCCGCCGCGACGGAAACGGGAAAGGAAGACGGGTACACGGCACCGTCCACGGCATCCAGGGAGCACCATGAACGGCCACCGGAGCACCCCCGCCGACCGGCACCGCCGCCCCGGAGACATGGACGGCCGGACCGCCGAGGCCCTCGAACGGGCCGCGCGCGAGGTGCCCCCACGCGCTCGGATCGCCTTCTCCGTCGGACCACCGCACCCGTGACCCACCACGGAACGAAGCCCCACCCCCACCCGCACCCGCACCCGCACCCGCACCGGACGGTGACCATGCAGACGTTCCTGCCCGACTCCGACTTCCGACGCTCCGCCCTGCTCCTGGACCGCCGGCGCCTGGGCAAGCAGCGGGTCGAGGCGCTCCAGGTGCTGCGCGGGCTGACCGTGCCCGGCTACGGCTGGCGCAGGCACCCGGCCGTGCGGATGTGGCGCGGCTACGAGGAGGCCCTGGTCCGCTACGGGCTGGAGATCTGCCGGGTGTGGCGGGAACAGGGCCACCAGGACAGCTGCGCCGCGTCACTGGTCGCCGGCTACGCCGGAACCCACCCCGGCGCTCCCGTGCGCGACCAGCCCGCACTCGCCCGCGCCGGGGAACTGCCGCCCTGGCTCGGTGACCCCGCCTTCCACCGCAGCCACCAGTCCGCGCTCGTCCGCAAGGACCGGGAGACCTACGCGGACGTGTTCCCCGGCGTCCCCGACGACCTGCCCTACGTGTGGCCGTCCTCGGACCGGGAGGCCGACGGGGCCGCCGGCACCCCGCCGGCACCTTAGTGGTGTCCCCGCCGCAGCGGGCAGGCCCCCCGCACAGGCTGTACCGCCGTTCCGCCGGGGGCCACCGTGAGGGCCGGTCCGTTCGCTGACAGGCAACACCCGGGACGCCGACGGCAACCTCACCCGCCTTCCCGTTCCCTACCGTTCGGCTGACCTGCTTCCACGGGAAAGGACGCCGATGAAGCGCAAGACGATGGCATGGGTGCTGCCCACGTTGCTGGTGGCGTTGAGCGTGGTGGGCTCCGGGGCCCCGACCTCGGCCCAGAGCGAGCGGGCCGCCACCGCGGTCCCGACCACGGCGGTCGGCCCCCAGTACGACACCACACACGTCTATGTCACCCCTGGCGACGTGGACGCCTTCGTCGCGAGCTGGGAGGCGACCTTCGGCGGCACCCACACCGCGAAGGTCGTCACGACCGTCACCCCCACGCCCAGCAAAACCGAGTCCCAGCTGGTCCTCTCGCCCGTCGGCACCCTGTCCGTCTTCGACTTCAAGACGCCCGTCCCCTATCCGTTCGGCACCGAGCGGACGGGCTGGCTCGTGAGCGACCTCGACCAGGGGGTCCGGCAGGCCCGCCAGAGCGGGGCGCGCGTCGTCGTGACGCCCTTCGCCGATCCCATCGGCCGGGACGCGGTCGTCCAGTTCCCCGGGGGTGTCAACGCCCAGCTGTACTGGCACACCAAGGCCCCGTCGTATGCGCCGTTGAAGACCGTGCCGGACAACCGCGTCTACCTGACGCCCGACTCGGTGGGCGATTTCCTCGGCGCCTACCTCCGGTTCACCGGGGGCCGGATCGTCTCCGACCAGCGGGCGGCGGACGCCGGTGACATCGGCCTGCCCGGGCGGACGTACCGGCGCATCGCGCTCCGCTCCCCGTTCGGCAACACCGTCGTCAGTGTCACCGACGGCCACCTTCCCTATCCGTTCGGCCGCGAGACCACCGGCTACGCGGTGCACGACCTCGCGGTCACACTGCGCAAGGCCGAGGCGGCGGGCGCGAAGGTGCTGTGGGGGCCGTACACCGCCGAGGGCCGGTCCACCGCGACGGTGCGGTTCCCGGGCGGATACATCGCCGAACTGCACACGGCCCACTGACGTCCGCCCGCCCTCGCCTGCGCGACCGGCCGACGCGGGCACGTCCCCGGGAACACGGCCGGACCGGACGGGCGGAGCGGCGGTCAGAGCCGGGCGGGGGCCGGGATCTCCACGGATGCGGCCGGTGCGAGCTCGCGACCGGTACGTGTCCGGCAGTAGTCGTCGCGGACCGGCCGATAGTCGGGAACGCGGACGGCACTCAGCAGGTGTGCCCATCGCGCCGCGTTCGTCTCGATCCCGTGGGCGACGCGGTCGCGGGCGGCCTGGTCGGGGGCGTCGGCGAGCTGCCTGGCGTGCTCCCACGCCTGAGCACGCCAGGTCCGGAACAGTTGCCGGGCGGTGAGGCCGGCGATGGGGTTCCAACGGTCGTCGGCGAGGGCGACGACCGGGTCGTAGCGGCTGGCGACGTCCTGGACGGCGGGGCTGTAGGCGCGGTCCAGAATCTTCTGGAAACGGTCGTAATCGGGCTTGCGCGTGCCTCCTTCGGGGCGGGTGAGGCCGAGGGTGGCGAGGACATACGGCATGTCCCGCTGGATGTGCGCGTTGGCTCCCAGGAGCACGTCCTGCCCGGCGTTGACATCGGCCGTGCGCGCCGCGGCGAACGCCGCCTGCCAGGCGGCCGGGACGGGACGTCCGGCGCGGTCGGCCTCGTAGGCGTCGAGGTACAGGTTGACGAAACCGGTGTTGAGGCTGCCCGCGAGCCAGGACGGCTCGTCGAAGGGTTCGCCGTCGACGACCGCCGCCTCCAACGAGCGTTCGAGGTGGACGTAGATGGCGGGGAAGGGGGCGCGGTGGTCGCAGCCCAGCCGGTCCCGGATCCCTTCCAGGGTGCGGCGCGCGTCCTGCACGCAGCGGATGACCGCGCCCTGGCACACCAGGGGCCCGGCCGGGGCCGCGGTCGGCGCGGCGGCGGAGGTCGTGCCGCCGCTGAGGGCGATCACGCCCGCCATGGTGACGGCGATGAACGTACGGACTCCACGCGGCCGACGGCCCATGGCTCGCCCCTCCTCGTACTCCCCGGCGGCAGAGGTATCGCCTGCTGAAACGAGGCCGAGGGACGGGGGGTTACGGCCGGAGAGGTAACGAACACGCGGCCGGCCGCGGCGCTTCCCCACCCTTTCATGTCGCACTTGTGATCTATATACAGAAAGAAGCGGATTGGTGTGGAGAGTAGTCAAATTACGGTTCCGCTCCACCTGTTCATGCTGAAGGATTGTTCTTGCCCTTCATGGCACCACGCCCCCGTAGCGGCTTTCCGTGGGCCGCTGGAAGGAGGAACGAGATGGAGAACCCGGAAGTGACGGGTGAGGAGTACGAGTCCCCGATGATGGTCGAACTCGGGGAGTTCGCCGAGCTGACGAACGGCATCGGTTCCCAGACCTGGGACACCATCTGGCTGTGGGACTGAGGCCCCTGCCGTGCCGGACACGCACGAGCCGGGCGGTGAGGGCGAGTTCGTCGTCCTTCCCGACTGCGAGGGCGCCCTCGCCCCCACCGCCCCGGGCACCGAGGTCCTGGCCGCTCATCCCTCGGGTCGGCCGCTCGTCGTCGGCGTACTCCACGGCGACCGGCTCCTGGTGGTCCGCACCCCGGGCGGGACCGTCGTGGTGCTGGGCTTCTGCCCGGTGGACCGGCGTCTGCTGGAGTCCCGGTCGGCCGGCGCGCGCACGCCGGCCGAGATGCAGAAGGCCGCGTCGGGACTGCCGGGCAGCCATCATGTCGTCGTCTCGTCCGGGGGAACGGTCCGCGCCTGGGGCACCTTGGCCCACACCCGACGGCTGTTCTACACCTCGGGGCCGCCCCCCGTGCCGGCGTCCAATCGCGCGGATATCCTGGCCGGTGGCGCCACCGCGCTCGACGAGACCGCGCTGGCCCTGCGGCTGCTCCTTCCCGGCGTGCCGCATCCGCTGTCGGACACGACCGTGTGGCGGGGTGTCCGAGCGCTGCCCGGAGACCACTTCCTCGAACTGACCCCGGACGGCAGGGCCCGGACCGGGCGGCGATGGACCCCACCCCGCCCCGAGCTGGCGCGGGCACAGACCGCTGTCCTGCTGCGCGAAGCTCTCTGCGGCGCCGTACACGCCCGTATCGAGACGGGGGCGGTCGTCAGCTGCGACCTGTCCGGCGGGCTCGACTCCACCCCGGTCGCCTATCTGGCGTGGCAGCGGGCGAGCCGGCTCGTCGCTCTCACCCTCACCGGCCTGACCAGCGAGGACGACGACACGGGGGCGGCGGTACGAGCCGCTGGGCACATGCCGGGGGCCGACCACAGGCTGATCGGCGCGGACGGGCTGCCCCATGTCCTGGAAGGTCTCTTCGACACCCGCCCCGCCACGACGAGCCCTTCCAGGGTCTGCAAAGCGCACGCTTCCTGGAGTTGGCGCGCCTCGCCCGGTCCGCCGGTTCCCGGCTGCACCTGACAGGCCACGGCGGTGACGAGGTGCTGACGGCCCCGCCGTCCTATGTGCACACGCTGATCCGGCACCACCCCTTGTCGGCCCTCAACCACCTGTACGGGCAGCGGGGGTTGCGGCGGTGGTCGGTGCGGCAGACCTGGCAGCTGGTCAGCGACCGCCGCTCGTACGGGGCGTGGCTGGCGCACAGCGCCCGGCATCTGCGCTCGCCGATGCCCGGTCAGTGGCGCATCCCGCCGCCCCTTTGGCACCAGACCCTGCGGCTCCCTCCGTGGATCACCGCGCAGGCGGCACAGGCGGTCGCGGACGCCCTGACCGACGCGGCCCGCCAGGCCCTGCCGCTGGCCGAGACCCGTACACAGCACCTGGCTCTGGAGAACATCAGGACATCCGGCCGGATCGCCCGGCTGGTCAACCAGCTGACGGGCGAGGCGGGTGTGCAGACCGCCACGCCCTACCTCGACGACCGGGTGGTGGAGATCTGCCTGGCGACCCGCCCCCAGGAGCGTTCCAGTCCCTGGGAGTTCAAACCGCTCCTGCGGGAAGCCCTGGCGGAGACCGTGCCCCCCGGAATGCTCCGGCGTTCCACGAAGAACGACATGGCCGAGGACGTCCACACCGGCCTGCGCGGCCGGCGACGCGGACTCGCCTCGCTGTGCGACGACTCGCGGCTCGCCCGGCTGGGACTGATCGACGCCGGGGAACTGCGGCAGGCGTGCCTGGCCCCACAGCGGCCGGGGCCCCTGCCGGCCGCCCTCATCCTGACGCTGAACTGCGAAGCGTGGCTGCGTGGCCACACGTCGCCCGCGCCGCGCACCGCCGCCGGCGTCGCCGTACCCGGCAGGCCCGGCCCGTAGCACACCTACCGGAGGAGCAAGGTGAGAAAAGCGAGAGGCGCGGCCCTGACGCGGCCGGGTGATCGGCAGCCCCTGACTCCGGGACGGCATCTGCGCGCGGTGCTGGCCGTCGGCGCGGCCCGCCTGCTGACGCGCAGGCCGCCCCGCGATGTGCGGCGTGTGCTGACCCGCTTGTCCAGGGGAGCGAGACCGGCGACCTACGACGAGGCGGCGGCGGCGCGGGCGGCGGTTCTCAGGGTGAGCGTCATGTGCGCCGGCGACGGCTGTCTCCAGCGGTCCGTGGCCATCGCCCTGCTGTGCCGGTGGCACGGCGCGTGGCCGACGTGGCGGGTCGGCGTCCGTACGATGCCTTTCCGCGCCCACGCCTGGGTGGAGGCGGAGGGAACCGCGGTCGGGGAAAGCAGCGACACCACCTTGTGGCGACCACTGATCACGGTCGCATGCCAGTCCCGGGCGCGGGGGGCCCGCCCATGACACGGAGCGTACGACTGCACCCCCATGTGACGACCGTCGCGACCGACGACGGACTGGTCCTGCTGGACGAGCGCGGTGGACGGTACTGGCAGCTCAACACCACCGCGGCGGCGATCCTGGAACACCTCGCGCGGGGATCGGACCCCCGCGCGACGGCGGAGCATCTGGTGTCCCGTTACGGCATCGACCAGAAGCAGGCGGAAGCCGACGTCCGCGCCTTCCTCGGCCGGCTCCGCTCCGCCGGCCTCCTGGCCTCCACACCGGATGACCGGGCCGCCGGGTAGGGGCGGCCCGGCCGCCCGTTGACGACGGCGGAGGGGAAGGGCGGACCGTTCCCCCACGGCCACGGAAGCGACTCCCCCATGGGCCGGCCGAGGGGTCCCCGGACCGCGCCGGTGTGCGGTGGGTCGGGGAAGATGGGTGGGCCAGCCGTTCCCGCCAGCGAGGAGTGTTCGCGCAGATGGCTACGTCCGCCCCCGGTCCGAAGCCGCCGACGATCGCGGATGTCGCACGCGTCGCCGGGGTCTCGCGTACGACCGTGTCCCACGCCCTCAACGGGCTCGGCAAGGTCGACCCGCGGACGAGGGAGCGCATCCGGCAGGTCGCGGCCGACCTCGGCTACCGGCCCAATCTCCGGGCCCAGCGGCTGCGGCGCGGGCAGGCGAAGGTGATCGCGCTCGCCTCGTCGATGCCGTTCGCGGTGGCGGGCGGGCCGTCCCGGCTCGGGTTCTACATGGAGGTCGCGGCGGCGGCCGCGGAGCGCGCCCTGCTGCACGACTACGCGCTCGTGCTGGTACCGCCCGTGCAATCGGGCTCGGCGCTGTACTCCGTCGACATCGACGGGGCCATCGTGGTCGAGCCGGACGTGGAGGACGCGGCGGCGGCCCAGTTGCGGGAGCGAGGGCTGCCGTACGTGGCGCTCGGCCGGCCGGTGGCGCCCGAGGAGGACACCCCGTACGTCGATCTGCGCGGCCGGATGGTCGCGGAGCTGCTGCTGCGGCACCTGCACGAGCAAGGGGCCGTGCGGCCGGCGCTGATCGTGGGCGCCGGTTCGCGGCACTCGTCCGTGGACGCGATCGCCGCGTACGAGCAGATCGCCGAGGAGTACGGCTGGACGCCGATCCTGGCCGGGGCCGCGGAGTCCGGTGGGGAGCGGGCCGGGTACGAGCGGTGCGCCGCGCTGCTCGCCGAGCATCCCGGGATCGACGCGGTCTGCGCGCTGGTGGATGCCTTCGCGGTGGGTGCGGTCCGGGCGATCCGGGACAGCGGGCGGTCCGTACCCGAGGACGTCATGGTGGTGACCCGCTACGACGGACTGCGGGCCCGCACCTGCGAGCCGCCGCTCACGGCGGTCGATCTGCATCTGGACCAGGCGGCGTCCGACGCGGTGGAGCTGCTGCTGGGGCGGCTGCGCGGGGACGCCGCCGTACCGTCGGTGGCGGTGTCCCCCGAGCCGCGGGTGATCGCCCGGGCGTCGTCCGTGCGGGCTGCCCGGGCCTGAGCCCGGCCCCGTTCAACCGTCGTCGGGCCCAGCCCGTCCGCACCGTCGTCGGGCCCGGCCTCGTCCGGGCCGTCGTCAGGCCCCGAGGATCAGGACGAGTCCGGAGACCAGTGCGAAGACCAGGACGAACAGGCGCATCCGGCGTGCGTCCAGGCGGTGGTGCACCAGTCGGCTGAGCCACGCGCCGGCGGCGATCGCCGGCAGCAGGAGGGCGGCCTGGCCGAGCTCCGTGGCCTGCGCCTTCCCGGTTCCGAACAGCAGGGCCAGGGAGGCGACTTCGCCGACGAGGAAGCACGTGGCGACGGTGGAGCGGAGTTCGGCGGGGGGCCGGTGCTGGTAGACCAGCGCGAGCGGGGGCCCGCCGACGCCGGTCGCGGTCTCCGTCAGCCCGGTCACCGCGCCCGCTCCGACGTAGGCGGCCCGGCCGGGGGTGAACGCGGGCGCGGCCAGGCTCACGACGGCCGCGAGCACGGTGGAGACGCCCACGAACACCCCGAGGCCGCGCTCCGGGATCAGCCAGAGCACCGCCAGCCCGGCCGGGGTGGCGGCGAGCCTCGCCGCGGTGATCCAGCCCGCGCCGCGCAGGTCGAGCGATGCCCGTTCGCGCCAGGCGACGTACAGGTTGAGCGGGATCATCGACGCCAGGACGAAGACCGGGACCAGGTGGGGATCGAGCATCCCGGCGACCGGCGCGACGATCAGCGCGAAGCCGAGCCCGCTGCTGCCCTGGACAAACGCGGCCACGGCCACCGTGAGGGCGAGGACCGTCAGTGTCTGTACCGTCACCGCGCCGCCCTCCGCTCCCGCGACTGGTGCAGTGCCCGTGCCGCGGTGGAGGTGCGGTGCACCCGGGTGATGTCCGCCTCGCCGACGGTGGCGCGGGCCAGTTCGGCGGCGCGCCGCACCAGCGCGGCCCCGTCCCAGTCGGTCGGCCGGCCCTGCCACACGCGCATCCGGCCGGCGACGAAGACGGCCGTGATCTGGTCCCGGTTTCCGCGCCGTACCAGCTCCCAGGGCAGGTCCCAGGAGAGCGCCAGCTCCGGGGTGCCGATGTCGACGAGGAGGAAGTCCGCCGCCAGGCCCTGGGCGATGGTGCCGGTGCGGGCACCGAGGCCCAGGGCGTCGGCACCGCCGCGGGTGGCGGTCTCCAGCCAGGTCCAGCCGGCGCCGCAGGAGGAGTCGCCGGTGCTCAGCCCGTACGCCAGCCGCTGGGCGAACTCGGCGGCCTCCGCGAGCCGGAAACCGTCGCCGCGGGTGCCGTCGGTGCCCAGGCCGAAGCGGATGCCGCGCTCGGCCATGGCGGTCGCGGGCGCCACCGCGTTGCCCTTCCACGCGCTGGCGACGGGGTTGTAGCTGACGGCGGTGCCCGTGTCGGCGAGCAGGGTCAGCTCATGGGGGGTGAGGAGCGCGGCGTGCGCGGCGAGCAGCTGGGGGCCGAGCGCGCCGATGCGGTGCAGGTGTTCCAGGGGCCGCAGTCCGTGCCGTACCAGAGAGCGTTCCACACCGGCCAGGTGCTCGTTCACATGGATCTGTACGACGGCGCCGGACTCGGCGGCCAGGCGGGCGGTGGCGCGCAGGGTCCGTTCGGTGGCCGCCTCGGGGATGGAGATGGCGAGGGAGGCGTGGACGAGCGGATCGCCGGCGTACCGGGCGAGGTGCTTCTCCGCGTTCCCCAGCACGGCCGGATGCCCTGCGGTGGCACCGCCGCCCGCGCCGTCCGTGCCGTCCGCGTCGTTGCAGACGAGTCCCAGTACGCAGCGGATCCCGGCGTCGCGCGCGGCCGACGCGACCACGTCGACGTCCACGTCGGCGCGGGTACCGGCGTCGGCGACGGTGGTGAAGCCCCCGCGCAGTGCTTCCAGGGCGGCCAGCTTGGCCGCGGTGTAGGCCGATTCCTCGTCCAGCGCGCCCTCCAGCGGCACCCACACCCGGCGGAAGATCTCCGACGGCTCCCCGAAGGCGAGCGCGGCGCCGAAGCTCTGGGTGAGGTGGTGGTGGGCGTCGACGAAACCGGGCATCAGCAGCCGGCCGGGCAGTCGCACGGCCGGCGACCGCGGATGGGTGCGCTCCAGTTCGTCCGTTGGTCCGACGGCCTCGAAGCGGCCGTCGTCGATCACGACGGCATGGCCGTCGACGGGGCCTTCGGGCAGCAGTACCGCGTCCGGTACGAGCAGGAGCGGGCCGGGTGCGGTGAGGAGTTCGCGCTCGGGCTGGTTCATCGGTCGCTTCCTGTGCGGACGACGGTCAGCCGGGCGGCGATGCCCGGCCTGACGTGGTGGAAGAGGATGTTGAGGAAGGCGGCGACGAACGCGCCGACGGCGACGCCGCTTTCCAGGAGGATGCGGACGCTCGGCGGGAAGTGGCCGTACACGCCGGGCACCAGGACCGGCAGCAGCCCCAGCGCCAGGGCGACCGCGCAGATGAAGGTGGTGGTGTGTTTGTCGAGGTCCGAACGGCCGAGCATCTGGACGCCGAGCACGGTGATGACGGCGAAGACGACCATGGCGGTGCCGCCGACGACCGCGGACGGGATCACGCTGATCGCGCGGGTGACGGGGGCGAGGAAGCCGATGACGACGAGGACGATGCCGGCCGCGGCGGTGACGAACCGGCTGCGGACGCCGGTGACGCGGACGATGCCGATGTTCTCCCCGCTGGTGACCATGAGCGGCAGGCCGAAGAACGCGCCGAAGAGGGAGGTGAGCGCGTCGCCGCGGACGGTCTTCGGCACGTCGGTCCGGCGGTCGATCTCCTTGCCGACGGCCTCGGCGTTGACGATCGTCTGGCCGGTGGCCTCCGCCATGGAAGCCAGGCTGTAGAGCATCAGCGGCAGCGCGGCGACGAGATGGAACACGGGTGAGCCGAAGGGCATCAACCGCGGCAGGCCGACCAGCCCGCCGCCACCGACGGCGCCGGCGTCGATGGCGCCGGTCACGGCGGCGAGCGCGGTACCGGCGAGCAGGCCGAGCATGACGGCGAGCTGACGCAGGGTGCCGGTGAAGAGCAGGTAGAAGACGACGGTGAACCCGATCGTCGCCATGCCGAGACCGAGGTTGACGGGATCGGCGAAGCCGGGCGTGCCGGGTTGCCCGGTGACGAGGACCGCGCCGACCTTCACCAAATTGACACCGACGATGACGATCATGGTGCCGATGACGAGGGCGGGGAAGAACCGGAGCAACCGGGAGAAGACCGGCAGCACGACGAAGGTGAACAGCGCCGTCAGGATCACCGAGCCGGTGGCGGTGGGCAGGCCGTGCTGTTCGGCGATCGCGAGGAAGAGGATGAGCGGCGCCCCGCCCGGCAGCATCATGAAGGGCAGCCGCGGTCCGATCTTCCACGGTCCGAGCGACTGGATCAGCGAGCCGGCGCCGGACAGCACGAAGGCCGCGGAGAGCAGGTCGACGGTCAGGTCGGCGCCGAGCCCGAGGGTGGCGCTCATCAGGAAGATCGCCGAGATGGGCGTGGCGGCCATGACCAGGACGTGCTGGATCCCGAAGAGCAGGATCCGCCCGAGGGGACGCGACTCGTCCACGGGGTGCGTGCCGGACGGGGTCCCGTGCCCGGGAAGGGCTCCGTGCCCGGCCGAGGGCACGGTGTCGTCGGTGGGAGCGTCCGCGGGGCGGTGGCCGCTTTCGGGGCGGACGGTGGGGGCGGGGTGAGCGTCGGCGGGAGTGGTGGCGGTGACGGGATAGGCGTCGCCGGGAGTGGTGGCGGTAGGGGTGTCGGCCGGGGCCGGGTGGGTGGCCGAGGCGGTGGCGGGGGTCCGGTCGGGGACGGGTGGGTGGCCGACTTCGGGCCGGCTCTGGCGGGGACTGGACACGTTCGGGCTCCGTTCGGTCGTACGACACGCTCGGATTTCAGCCGCGATCCGGCCCTGGACGGAGAGCCAAATCGATTTGGCCAAATCGATTTGGCCGCCAGTATGGGAGCCCGCTGATCCACCGTCAAGGGTTGTCGCAGCGGCCGGCCCGACCCGGCGACGCGGCAGCTCGGTCGGCGACGGCCGCGAGGGGGGCACCGCCCGCGGCTCCTGCCGGGGCAGGAGCCGCTGGGTCGTCGAGCGGGCCCTTCGCCGGGCGCGAACGGCCACTTCGCATGGTTCCGCCGGTTCGCACGGCGCCGAAGCCGCTGGGAGACGCGCGCCGACTCGCCCCGCCCCGGCCCGCGTCAGCTGCTCGCCCCGGGCCGGCTCCAGCTGCTCGCCTCAGGCCTGCGTCAGCTGCTCGCTCCGGGAAGCATCCGGCCCGGGCCGACTCCGCCGCCTCTTTTTCGGACCGGCCGGTCAGGAAGGCCGGGGGCCCGCGGCGCGGCGGAGCCGGTTGGCGATCGCCAGGCCCAGCCCCTCCTCCGTCGGCAAGGACGCCACGATGAGGTCGCAGCCCCGCTGGTCGAGCTCGCGCAGGTACCCGTACAGCCCGCGCGCGTAGGCGGCCATCGAGTCGGGGACCGCCTCCACGACGTGCGTCTTCACCGAGGCGCCGGCGAGCGAGGGGGGAAGAAGGACACCGACCCGATGTCCCAGTTCCTGCGCTTGCTCCGCTTCGGCGACGACTTTCTCCGGCTCGACGAGGACGACCCGCGCACGCGGCGCGTAGTGGGACGGGTGCTGGCCGGGCACCCGGACATGGCTGGTGGCGGGGACCGCGACCGGGCTCCCGAGCACCGCTTCGAGCTCCTCGCGGGTCACTCCGCCGGGCCGGAGGATGCTCGGGATCTCGCCCGTGGCGTCGACGATGGTCGACTCGACGCCGACCTCGCAGGGGCCGCCGTCCAGTACGAAGTCGATGGCATCGCCGAGCTCCGCGCGGACGTGGTCCGCCGTGGTGGGGCTGACCGAGCCGAAGCGGTTGGCGGACGGAGCCGTGACACCGCCGCCGAAGGCCCCCAGCAGCGCCAGTGCCACGGGGTGGTCGGGCACGCGCACGGCGACCGTCTCCAGGCCACCGGTCGCTTCGAGCGGCACCCGCCGGCCGCGCCGCAGGACCAGCGTGAGGGGCCCCGGCCAGAAGTGCTCGGCGAGCAGGCGCGCCGTCGCGGGCACGTCTTCGACCCACTCGTCCAGCTGTTCCGCGCCACCGATGTGGACGATCAGCGGGTGGGTGGGCGGGCGCCCCTTGACCTGGAAGATGCGCGAGACGGCGGCGGGGTCTTCGGCGTTGGCGCCCAGACCGTAGACCGTTTCGGTCGGGAGGGCCACCAGGCCCCCGGCGCGCAGCACCTCGGCCGCCTTCTCGATGTCACTGGTTGTTGCCTTCACGCCGGCAATTCTCTCACCGCCGCGCCCCCGCTCCGTCCCGGCCGACGGCACCGCGTGGGCCCCGATAGCGGTCGCCGATCATGCCGGCGCCTCCGACTCACGCCGGGACCTGCGGCTTCGCCGGGGCGAACCCGGCGATCCGGCCCCCTCACCGCACTCGCCCTGGCGGGGCGCGGTGGGGCAGGGGGGCCGTCGCCGGAGTGGGCGCTCAGAAAGGCTTGCTCGGCAGGTACTTCCCGTCCAGGGTGATCACCGCGCGCTCGCCGCCCTCGGGGTCGGCGACCTTCTTCACATCGAGCTTGAAGTTGACCGCGGAGATGATGCCGTCACCGAACTGCTCGTGGACGAGGGCCTTCAGGGTGGTGCCGTAGACCTGGAGCATTTCGTAGAAGCGATAGATCGTCGGGTCGGTGGGGATGCCGCCGGGGATGGAGCCGCGGGTGGGAATGGTCCGCAGGAGCATCACCGCGTCCTCGTCCAGGTCCAGCAGCTTCGCGACGGCCTTGGCCGACTCCTCCGGCAGGGCCTGCTGGCCGAGTACGGCGGCGGTGGTGAAGGCCACCGACAGACCGGAGGCCTCGGCGATCCGCTCCCAGGTCAGGTCCTTGCGAATCTTGGCCTCGACCGCCTTCACGGCGAGGGCCTGTCGGGCGGCGGGGTCGATCTGGGCATGCACCATGAGAGTCACGTTCCTTACGGGATGGGTGATCAGGAGTCGGTGAGGAGTCGGAGTCAGGACGTCAGGGCGGCCGGCCGGCCGGTGGGGGCGAGGACGTCGACGCGGCCGGTGGGGATGTCGTAGACCCAGCCGTGCAGGGTGAGGGTCCGCTGCGCCAGGGCACGGGCGACCGAGGGATGGGTGGTCAGGTTCGCCAGTTGCGCGAGCACGTTGTGCCGTACCAGCTCGGCGACGTCGCCGTCGCGGGCGGTACGGGCCCGGGAGGCGTCGGCGTGCCGTAGCCAGTCGGCGATCGCCTGGGTGCCGGACAGGTCGTGGCGCTGGGCGAGGGCGGTCATCGCGCCGCACGCCGAGTGACCGCACACCACGACTTCCCGCACGCCCAGGACCGCGACGGCGTACTCGACGCTCGCCGCGACCCCGTCCGGGCAGGGGCCGTGAGCGGGCACGAGATTGCCTGCGGTGCGGACGACGAACAGCTCGCCCGGCTCACTGCCCGTGATCAGCTCCGGTACGACACGGGCGTCCGAGCAGCCGATGAACAGCGTGTGGGGGCTGTGCTGACCGGCCAGGCGGGCGAAGAGGCCCTCCTTGGCCGGGAAGACGTCCCGCTGGAACCGCGCGACGCCCTCGGCGAGATCACGCACGGGGTCACTTCCCTTCGATGGGTCACCGCCCCCTACCGGGCCGGCACACCCCACCCTGCCCGACCGGTTCCCATAGCGTCCAAGACTTGCTGGACCTGACTCCTATAGGTGACATCTATAGTCGGGGGATGGCCCTGGAACTGCGTCATCTGCGCTATCTGCTCGCCGTGGCGGAGAACGGCACCTTCACCCGCGCCGCCGAAGAGCTGCACATCTCCCAGCCCACGCTCTCCCAGCAGATCAAGCAGCTGGAACGGATGCTGGGGGCGCAGTTGCTGGACCGCACCGGCCGTACCGTGCGCCTCACCGACTCCGGCGAGGCGTACGTCCACCACGCCCGCCGCGCCCTGCGCGACCTCGCCGCCGCCGAACGCGCCGTCCACGACGTGCGCGACCTCTCCCGCGGCCATCTGCGCCTCGCCGTCACCCCCACCTTCACCGCCTACCTCACCGGCCCGCTCGCCGCCGAACTCCACAGCCGCCACCCCGGTATCACCCTCACCCTGCGGGAGACGACGCAGGACCGCGTCGAGGCCGGTCTGCTGGCCGACGAGATCGACCTCGGCATCGCCTTCGCCGGCACCCATCTGCCCGGTGTCACCGCCACCGAACTGTTCACCGAAACCCTCGCCCTGGTCACCAGCGCCCGTCATCCGGCCGGCGACCACCACGCACTGCCCGTGGAGAGCCTCGCCCGGATGCAACTGGCTTTGCTCACCGCCGACTTCGCCACCCGCACCCACATCGACGGCTACTTCGCCGAGCACGGCATCAGTCCCCGGACCGCGGTGGAGGCCAACTCCATCCAGGCGCTCACCGCGATCGTCCAGCGCACGACGCTGGCCACCGTCCTGCCCGACGCCATCGCCCACGACCACCCCCACCTCACCCTCGTCCCCCTCGATCCGCCCCTGCCGGAGCGCACCGTCGCCCTCCTCACCCGCACCGACGCCTACCAGAGCGCCGCCGCCCGCGCCTTCACCGACCTCATCCACGACCTCGTCCGCGCCCGTGGGTGACGCCCTTGGCCAACGGGGGTCGTGACAAGGGCCGTTGGCCGGGGCCGCCGGACGGGTCCGGTGGCCCCGGCCGGACGCGGTCAGCGGGGTGTGTCGAGCAGATCGCCGATCTGTTCGTGGAGTTCGTGCGACAGGTGGAGGGGCCAGCGGCCGGCCGCCTCGGCGGCCAGGTCCCGGCTCCAGCGCCAGCTGGAGCGTGCCGCCCTGCGTACGTCGTGGTCGCGGGCGGCGGCCGTGGTGGCGGCGTAGCGGTGGCGGTCGGCGGCCGGCAGGTCCTGTTCGAGCGCGCGGCTGGGGGTCAGCCAATGGGCCGTGCTGTCACGCAACAGGCGGCACAGCTGGAGTTGCCGGGGCGCGATGACGGTGTGCAACAGGGCATGGGCGCGGGCGATTTCGCCCCGGGCCAGGACGTGGGCGAGCATCAGGGTCCAGTTGGTCAGCTCGTCGGTCAGCTGCTGGGCGGTGGACACCGGCTCGGGCGGACGGAAGGTGGCCAGCTGCCGGGCGGCCCGGGTGAGCCGTCCGGTGCGGTCGAGCAGGACGGCGTCGTCGGGGCGGGGAAGGTGCACCATCCCTTGCCAGGCGGGGACTTCGTCGATGCCGGGGCCGGCGGGGGCGAGGTGGAACTCGCCGCGCATCAGATCGTCGAAGACGACGGCGAGGACGCCGTACGTGTTGGTGTAGGCGAGCCGGAGCGGGGCGAGCTGTGCCAGGAAGGCGGGGCCGTCGAAGTCGGCGAGGTGGTCGTCGTGGACGTAGAGGTATGCCTCGATGTCGGAGTGGGCGTCGGCCTCACCCACCGTCCACGAGCCGTAGAGCAGTACGCCCTCCAGGCGGGGGTCGGCGTGGGCGAGTTCTCGCAGGCGTGCGATGCGGTCGTCCAGGACGGAGCGGGCAGCGTGAACGGACATGGTGTGGTGGTGTCTCCTGAGGTGAGCGTGCGGGCACGCTGACGGGACCCGGCACCTGCCGGGCGGATGTCTGTGGACCGTCGCGGCCCGCTCAGGAGAAGTTGCCCATGCCGGAGAGCATAACGGCCGTAGTCGTCACGGCCGTTGCCACCGCGGGAAGCGGAGGGCCGGCCGGCGCCCGCGCCGCTCCCGGCCGCCGGGGCTTTCCAGGATGGCGGCGTCTCATGCGTCGGCCGGCGGATTTCCCTTCTTTCGTGTGCACGCGCCCGGCATTCCGCGCCGGGGTGCCGAGGGCACGCCGATAGTGGTCGGGCCGCAGGGCCGGGATCCGCCGGCGTCCGCCGGACAGTTCTTCAGCGATCCGGACAGTCCTTCGGCCATCCGCCGAACAGCTCTTCCGTCGTAAGGGGACACACCATGCCCACCACCGAGGCGAACGACCGCGTCCGGCTCGTCTTCTCCCTGTTCGACGCCGACGGCAACGGCGTCCTGGAAGCGGACGACTTCGAGCTGATGGGCAAGCGGGTCGTCGCGGCGGTACCCGAGGCCGCCGACGGCGCGAGGAGCAGGCTGCTCGACGCCTTCCGCCGCTACTGGCAGACACTGCTCCGTGAGCTGGACGCCGACGGTGACGGGCGCGTCAGCCCCGAGGAGTTCGCCGCGATCGTGCTCGACCCACAGCGGTTCGACGCCACGGTCGACGAGTTCGCGGACGCCCTGGCCGCCATGGGCGACCCGGACGGTGACGGCTTGGTCGAACGCACGCACTTCACGGCGCTGATGACGGCCATCGGTTTCCAACGCCCCAACATCGACGCCCTGTTCGACGCCTTCGAACCCGTCGACGGCGACCGCGTCCCCGTGCCCACCTGGGCGGACGGCATCCGGGACTACTACCGTCCGGAGAAGGCCGGCATCCCCGGCGACCACCTCACCGCGGGCACGGTCCGATGACCCTTCCCCACGCCGCCACGCCCGCGGGGGAATCGGACCCGGCGCGGCCCGTCGTCGGCCTGGCGGTGGGCCGGGGCACCGGTCCCGAGGTCGCGGACGTCTTCGAGCGGGTGCTCGGCGCGTTGACCGCCGGACATCCGCACGGCGTGGCGATCGAGCGCTCCCCCCGCCTCTACCACTCGTATGTGTCACTGCGCGCCGAACGGGACGTGGCCAGGATCCGGGCGCTGACCGCCGAGGACGCGGACCACTACGAGCGGTTCTGCCGCACCCTGGCCGCGCGGGGCACCCGGGCGGTCTTCCGCACCGCCGTCAACGCCCAGTCGCTCTATCTCGTCCGGCAGCGGCTGCGGTCCGTGAAGGTCGATCTCCTCACCGGCGCCGGCCGCTCGCTGCTGCTGGTCCGGGACCAGGCCCAGGGGTTCTACACCGGGGACAACCGGCATACGCCCGGCGCGGTCACCCGCACCATGACCTTCAGCCGGGAGATCACCGAGGCCGTGGTCGACTACGCCCTGCGCCGGGCCCGGCGCGAGTGGCCGGACGGACACCTCGACCGCGTCGTCATGGCCTACAAGTTCCACCTCCTGGACGGCGCCCTCGACGCCTGGGTGACCGAACTCGCGGACCGGCTCGGCATACGCGTCGACCTGTTCCAGCCGGACACGGTCAACCGCGATCTGATCACCCACGGACTGCCCGACCGGACGCTGATCGTCGCCGGGAACGAGTGGGCCGACATCATGCACGTCGTACTGCTCGACCGGTTCGGCGCCCCCCGTCAGGAGAGCCGCTGCACCGAGAACGTCTGCCTCGATCCCGCTCTGTCCGGCCTGGTCGAGTACCAGACGGTCCACGGGTCCGCCGACGACCTCGCCGGCCGGGACCTCGTCAACCCGGTGGCGACGATCCGCGCCGCGGCACTCGTCGCGGAGCGCCACGCCGGATGCCCCGGAGCGGTACGGGCCACCGAGCGGGCCCTGCGCGCCCTGGACGAGCGGGGCGTGCGCACGCCGGACCTCGGCGGGCGGCACTCCACCAGCGCCGTGGTCGACGCGCTGCTCGCCGTGCTCGACGCCTTCCCGGCCGACGTGGCCCCGAAGAACGACGCCTTGGTCGGCGGGTCATGACCGGCGCGGAACCGGGTGGGACGGCCCTGGTCGTCGTGGACCTGCAGAACGACTTCTGCGTCGGCCCGGCGGGCCTGGCCCGCTTCGGCAAGGACACGGCCGTGCTGGAACGGGCCGTCGCCGGCTGTGTCCGGGCGGTGGCCCGGGCGCGCGAGCACGGCGTGGAGGTGCTCTTCGTGCGCTTCGTCGGCGATCCCCGACACCAGGGGGCCGGCTGGCGGTTGCGGGACCGTACGCTCGGCAAGCGGCCCAAGTGCCTGGAGGGCTCATGGGGCGCGCGGTTCCACGCCGTCGTCCCGGCCCCGGGCGAGCGGGTGTTCACCAAGCGCGCCTGCTTCGACGCCTTCCTGTCCGACGGCTTCGAGGAGCACCTCCGTGCGCGGGACGTGAGCCATCTGGTCCTCGCCGGGCTGTACGCGGACGTGTGCGTGGACACCACCGCCCGCACGGCGTTCCAGAAGGGCTGGCACGTGACCGTCCTGACGGACTGCACGGCAGCGCTGCACCTGCCGTACGACGCCGTGCTGCGGTTCATGCGGCTGGTCTACGGCGCCCGGACCACCACCGCGGACGACCCCCGGGTGTGGGCCGCGCCCGTGTACCGGCCCGAGGAGGCGTCGTGCGTCCGCCCGCCGGACTGACCCCGGGCGTCGCGGCCGGTGTGGGCCGTACCGCCCTGCTGGTGGCCGCGGCCCGCGCCATCGAGACCCATCGTCCCGATGCCCTGGCCCGGGACCCGTTCGCCGAGCACTTCGTGCGCGCGGCACCGGCCTCGGCCGGCTGGCCGGTCCGCCCGGAACAGGTGCCCGCCGGTGAGGCCGACCCGCTGTGGGGCCGGCTCGGGCGGTACTTCGGCCTGCGCACCCGCGTCCTGGACGACCACCTGCTCCACGCGGTGCGCCGGGGCGTCCGGCAGGTGGTGCTGCTGGGGGCGGGTCTGGACTGCCGGGCGTTCCGGCTCGACTGGCCGCCGGGCTGTGTGGTCCACGAGGTGGACACCGCCGGGATGCTGTCGTTCAAGCAAGCGGTACTCGACCGGGCCGGGGCCGTCCCCGCGGCCGGGCGCCGGGCCCTTGCGGCCGATCTGCGGCTCGACTGGTCCGAGGCCCTGCTGGAGGCGGGCTTCGACGTGGCCGCGCCCACCGCGTGGCTCGCCGAGGGGCTGCTGCTCTACCTCCCGGCGGCGGCCGAACGCCGCCTCGTGGCCACGATCGACCGGCTGAGCGCCGCGGGCAGTTCCCTGGCCTACGAGGTCAAGCTGGGCGTCGAGTCACCGCGGGTGCGGGCCAGCCCGGTCTATGCCGCTGCCAGGCGGCGGACCGGCATCGATCTGCTCGCCCTGTTCGACGGGGAGCCACGTCCCGACACGGCGGGCGAACTCGCCGCGCGCGGCTGGACGGTGGCCGCCCGCACACCGTACGACTTCGCCGCCGTACACGGCCGGGGCCCCCGCCCGGAACCGGACGACGCCTTGGCGGCCAACCGCTGGTTCTTCGCCGCCCGGCCCCGCCTGTCGCCCGGCCCGGGATCCGCAAGGCCGTTGGCGGTCAGGACATGCTGATCTCCAGCCAGGGGCTCATCATGACCCCGGTCGCGCCGCGCGGCTCCTTGGCCAGTGCGGCGCGGGCCGCTTGCAGGTCCTGGCCCGGCCCCTGCCAGAACGTGTACGGTTCGCCGCTCCGCTCGGGAGGGATCAGCGCCCAGTACTGGTAGTGCGTCAGGGTGAGGTAGACCCGCTTCTGGATGTAGTCCAGCACCACCTTGACATTGTGTTCCCAGTCGCTTCCCGTGCCGGTGTACTCGGCGAAGCCGCGGGGTGCCGTGGCCGCGTTCTGGACCGAGGAGCCCGCACCGGACTGGGAGTGGGCGGTGTAGTGGTCGTGCAGATCCCGGGCGTGCTCGGGGACGGCGGCGGGGTCGAACCTGTTGTCGGGCAGCCTGCCGTAGTCGTCCTGGTGCCAACTGCGCAGGGTGCCCGGTTCGTGCGGGCTCTTGTCGCGGACCGCCTTCTGCGCTTCGCTCCGCTCGTCGATCACGGGCCGCTGCTGTCCCTCGTCCGGTGACTCCAACTGGTAACGCACGTCGAAGATGAGGTTGAACAGCGGGCGCGGCAGCATCTGGGCGGCCTGCTTCAGGGTGAGCCGTTTCAACGGCAGGTTCTCCCCGCCCCGCGCATGGCGCTCAAGCCTGCTCTGCTCGATCGGCAGCGTCTCGGCGACCGGGCCGAGCGACTGGGCGGTCTTCTCGCGCATTGTGGTGTCGTTGCCCCAGTACGGCTCCGTCTGCCGGGCAAGGGACGTGTGGTAGTAGCCGGTTTCGGTGGTGTCCGGTGCCGTCGCGTACCGGGTCTGCGCGTTCGGCACCGGCACCATGGCGCCGGGTCCGTCAGCGTGGTCCGGCGGGTTGTAGTCGGAGACGTAGGTCTGCTGGTCCTCCAGAAAGCTGTTCACCACGCCGACGAGTGCGGTGGTCAGCCGCAGAGCCTCGGGGACATCGGACTTGAGTTTGCGTTTGATCTCTTTGAGGTTCGCCTCGTACGGGCCCTGGGGGTCGAGTTTCTGGGCGCGGTGCACCTCGTCCTCCACCGCGATCGCCAGGTACCGCTGGAGCGTGCCGCCGTCGAGTGTCTCCTCGGTGGCGCCCACGCCCCGCAGGTACATACCGGGGGTGATCTTGACGATCCGCTGCACCGCGGCCGGTCCGCCGGCCCCCGCGTGCGCCGCGGGACCGGCGGCGGAAGCGGTGGCGCGCGTCCCGGCGGCGTGCCCCGCCAGGGCGTGCCGCGCGGTGGCCTCGGCCTCCCGCTCGAACCGGTCGGCGGGGTCCGAGACCCGCAGACCGGCTCCGTTGTCGGTTCCGGCGACGGGGCCTTGTCGCTGCTGGATCACGTGGACGAGTTCATGGGCCAGGGTGTGGCGGTCCGCGCCGCCCTCCCCGATGACCACGTGGCTGCCCGAGGTGTAGGCCCGTGCTCCGACCTCGGCCGCGGAGGTCCGGGCCGCCGCGTCGCTGTGGATCCGCACGTCGGAGAAGTCGGCGCCGAGCCGGGCTTCCATGTCGGTACGGGTGGCCTCGTCCAGGGGGCGGCCAGGGGCGCGCAGCACGTCGTGGACGGCGGAACGCTGCACCTCGGGCTGCTCGTGCCCGCAGCCGGCACCGTGCTGGTGCCCCTCCTCGGGGAGGTGTCCGGCCTGGCGCAGCATCTGCACCACGGCGTCGTTCCCGGCAGCCGCCTGGAAGGCCGCGAGGCTCCGGGCGACCGACCGCGGTCCGGTGGCGGCCTGGCGGGCCGGTGTCCTGCTCGTGTCGGTGCCGGTCGTCCTCGTCCTGGTGTGGTCGTGCACGTGTTCCTCATCTGACGGCCGAATGCGACTCCTTCCTGGATACAGGGCGGGGCGCAAGGCACGCCAGAGACATCAGGGCAGCGCGACAGGACCGAAGGGGCACCCCCGCGTGCCCTCGGGGACCCGATGCGCGGCTCGCGGCACCGGTCCGCACGAAGCTAGCGCGGCCGCGGGATCCGGTACACGGAGACGTGAGAACGCGACTCGGCGGTGAACTCGGCACCGGCCCAGTCCGCGGTCCGGCTCTCCAGCTCGAACCCGGCCAGCCGGGCCATGAGGTCGAGTTCGGCCGGCCAGATGTAGCGGTGCGGACTGCGGAGCAGCCGGGCCTGCCCGGTCTCGTCGAACCGGAAGTGGTGCGACACGACCCGCTGCCGCAGGGTGTCGTAGGTGTCCAGTCCGATGTAGCCGGGCTCGCAGTGCCAGACGGTGGCGGTCTGGCCCGGGGGGAGCTTACGCAGCTCCGGCACCCACAGCTCGATCACGAAGCGGCCACCGGGGGTGAGGTGGCGAGCGGCATTGCGGAAACATTCGACCTGCTCGGCCTGGGTGAGCAGGTTGGAGATCGTGTTGTAGACGAGGTAGACCAGGGTGTACGTGCCGGGCACGACGGTGGTCGCCATGTCACCGATGACCACCGGGATCGTGGCCTCGTCCGCCTTGGTGCGAAGCTGCTCCACCATCGGCGGTGACGCGTCGATGCCGGTGACCGGCACTCCGCGCTCGGCGAGGGGAACGGCTACCCGGCCGGTCCCGATGGCGAACTCAAGCGCTGCTCCGTCCCCCGCGAGCCGGGCAAGGCGTTCGACGGTCGGTCCCAAGACCTCCGGCGCGAACATCCCGGTCCCGATCGTGTCGTAGTCGCGTGCGGTATCCGCGTCCCAGACGCCCTCCTGCTGCATGCCACCAGCGTTCGCCGCCGCCACCGGCGCTGTCCACCGAATACTCACCGCCAGATGCTCACCGCCAGATATTCACCGCCAGGCGAAGAGGGCGAGGCCCCGAAATGGTTTGCCTCGTGGAATCGGCCGTCCTACGGTGGGGGCACTTCGATGAGAGGCTCCCTGGAAGTGCGCCGCAGGGCGGGAGCGTCCCACCTTCCCCGGGTGCCGGAGGGGCGGCAGCAGTCTTTGTCGACCCTTCCTTCCTGTCGGAGGCTCCTTCATGAACATCGGTATCGGCCTGCCCATCGGCGACCCCGGCACTCTGCTGAGCTGGGCCCAGCGCGCCGAAGCCGGTCCTTTCAGCACGCTCGGCCTGCTGGACCGGCTCGTCTACGACAACCCGGAGCCTCTGGTGGCCCTCGCCGTTCTCGCGGGCGCGACCTCCCGTGTCCGGGTCCAGACCGAGGTGCTCCTCGCCCCGCTGCGCGACACGGCCCTCCTGGCCAAGCAGGCCGCCACGCTGGACCGGATGACCGACGGCCGCCTGGTCCTCGGCCTGGGCATCGGTGGCCGGGACGACGATCACCAGGTCACGGGCATCGACAAGCGCACCCGAGGCCGGCGCCTGGACGAACAGATGGCGGTGCTGCGCCGCCTGTGGTCCGGCGGGCCCTACGGTGACGGGGCCGGCCCGATCGGCCCCGCACCCGCCCGGCCCGGCGGCCCCGAGGTGCTGTTCGGGGGCTTCCAGCCCGCCGCCCTGGAACGCGTCGCGCGCTGGGGCGACGGCTTCCTCTCCGCGGCGGCTCCCTCCTGGGCGGGCGGCCTGTTCGAAACCGTCCGCACGTTCTGGAAGGAGTACGGCCGCGACGGCGAACCCCGCATGGTCGCGCAGGTCAATGTCGCGCTCGGCCCCGAAGAGGTCATCGCCGACGCCCGGGCCAACATGCACGCCTACTACGCCTTCACCGGCATGGCCGACCGGATGGTGGCCGGGCTGCTCACCACGCCCGCCGAGATCCGCGACGCGCTCAGCGGCTTCGGCGACCTGGGCGCCGACGAGGTCATGCTCTACTGCTACGGCGTCGACCCGAACCAGGCGGACCGCCTCGCCGACATCCTCTGACGGCTCGGACCACACGGGGACTCGCGGGCGCGTATCACGGCTGGGAAGCGATCCCGGCCCGCTGGACCGAGCCCTTGCACGTACCCCTGCCGGGGTTCGACGGACGGATGCTGCGGCGGGCGGAGCTGATCGATCTCGCGCTCCGCCCCCCGGGGTCGGCCCGGCAAGGCCATCTGGCCGCTATCGCCGATCGACAGCTACGGAAGATAGCGAAAGTTTCGCCGGGTATTCGACCACCGAGAGGCCTCAGTCGTCACTGGAGCCATGCGGTCGGCCGCCCGGACAGGCGTCGCACACGTCTTGACTGCGCTCGACGGCCGACCATACATTCCCTCCACCATTCGTCATCATGACGACCATTCACGTATGTGACAGTCACCGGATGAGGTCAGCGTGTTGAAGGGCATCCTCTTCTTTCCCGTCACCCCGTTCGCGAAAGACGGTTCGGTCGATACGGCGAAACTTTCGGAGCCCGGCGGCGCGTTGCCCCTCGCCCGGCAGTACGCGCGGGCCGCCGAGGAGGCCGGTGCGGACGGGCTGCTGCTGATGCCGCCGTACCTGGTCGCGGGACCGCCCGCCGGACTGGTCGCCTACGAGCGCGAGGTCGCCGCCGCCGGTTCCCTGCCGGTGATCGTCTACCAGCGCGGCACCGCCCGCTTCGACGTCGCGACCGCTGTCGACGTCGCGCGCCTGCCACGGGTGGTGGGCCTGAAGGACGGCACCGGCGACCTGGACCCGCTGGCCCGGATCGTGACCGCGGTGCGGGCGGACCCGGCCACCGGCGGACGGGATTTCCGGTTCTTCAACGGGATGCCCACCGCCGAGGGGACCCAGCTCGCCTACCGCGGCATCGGCGTGGAGCTGTATTCCTCGGCGGTGTTCTGCTTCGCCCCCGAGACGGCGCTCGCCTTCCACCAGGCGGTCACGGCCGGTGACGACGAGCTGGTCCAGCGGCTGCTGGCCGGCTTCTTCCATCCGTTGACCGCGCTGCGCGAACGCGTGCCCGGCTACGCGGTGGCCCTGGTGAAGGCGGCCGTCCGGCTGCGGGGTCTCGACGTGGGCGGTGTGCGTCCGCCGCTGACCGATCCGACGCCCGCGCATCTCGCCGAACTGGAGGAGATCATCGCGAGGGGTGCGGCGATCCGATGAGCGAGGACCCGCGGATCATCCGCGTCGACATCACACCGGTGGCGTTCAAGGACCCCGCCCTGCTCAACGCCGTCGGTGTCCACGAACCCTACGCGCTGCGCGCCGTGGTCGAGGTGACGACCGATCAGGGCATCGCCGGCCTGGGCGAGACCTACGCCGACGAGGGACACCTGCGCAGGCTGCGCTCGGCCGCCGACGCGATCACCGGCATGGACGTCCACGCCCTCGGCCCGATGCGCCGTCGCGTCGCCGATGTGATCGGCGACGACCGTGGCGGCGACGGCCACGGCCTGACCGGCATGATCACCACCAGCAGTACCGTCGACCGGGTCTTCTCCCCGTTCGAGGTGGCCTGCCTGGACATCCAGGGCCGGGCCGCCGGGCGTCCCGTCAGCGACCTGCTCGGCGGTGCCGTCCGCAGCGAAGTCCCGTTCAGCGCCTACCTGTTCTACAAGTGGGCCGCCCACCCCGGGCAGGAGCCCGACGCGTGGGGGCCCGCCCTGGACCCGGACGGCATCGTGGCGCAGGCCCGGCGCATGGTGGCGGAGTTCGGCTTCGGGGCGATCAAGCTCAAAGGCGGTGTGATGCCGCCCGAGCAGGAGGTCGAGACGGTCCTCGCGCTGCGGCGGGCGTTCCCCGGAATCCCGCTGCGCCTGGATCCCAACGCCGCCTGGACCGTGGAGACTTCGCTGAAGGTGGCCCGCCGGCTGGAAGGCGTCCTGGAGTATTTGGAGGACCCGACTCCCGGCCAGGAGGGCATGGCCCGGGTCGCCCGGGAGGCCCCGATGCCGCTGGCCACCAACATGTGCGTGGTCGCCTTCGACGAACTGCCCTCCGCGGTGCGCGACGACGCGGTCCAGGTCGTCCTGTCCGACCATCACTACTGGGGCGGCCTGCACCGCTCCAAGCTGCTCGCCGGGATCTGTGCCACCTTCGGCATGGGTCTGTCCATGCACTCCAACTCCCATCTCGGCATCAGCCTGGCCGCGATGACGCACCTGGCCGCGGCCACCGAGAACCTCACCTACGCCTGCGACACACACTGGCCGTGGAAGGACCCGGCGGAGGACGTGATCGTCCCGGGTGTGCTCGGCTTCCGCGCCGGCTCGGTCGCCGTCCCCCGCTCCCCCGGTCTCGGCGTGGAACTCGACCGTGACGCGCTGGCCCGGCTGCACGAGCAGTACCTGCGCTGCGGCCTGCGCAACCGGGACGACACCGGCTACATGCGCCGGCTGGACCCGTCGTACGAGAAGAAGTCACCGCGCTGGTGATTCCCGGCGGGCCCCGGGCGCGCCCCGCTTCGTCCGTCCCGACCTCCGTGCGACTCCCCGCCGTTCACGACAAGAAGGTCCTCCCATGCACTGGCTCGACTGGGCCGCCGTAGGCGCCTACTTCCTGGTGATGCTGCTGATCGGCCTGTGGTCGCACCGGCGAGTCGACGACGTCTCCGACTACTTCACCGGCGGCGGCCGGATGCCCTGGTGGCTGACCGGTATCTCGCACCACATGTCCGGCTACAGCGCCGCCGTCTTCGTCGCCTACGCCGCGGTCGCCTACGACTACGGCATCACCGTCTACGTCTGGGCCTTCCTGCCGCTCGCCCTGGGCACCGGCGTCGGCGCCTGGCTCTTCGCCCCCCGGTGGAACCGGCTGCGCGAGCGCTACCGGGTCGCCTCCCCGCTGGAGTACCTGGTGCGCCGCTACAACCTGCCCACCCAGCAGGCGCTGGCGTGGAGCGGCGCGCTGCTCAAGGTCTTCGACGTGGCCGCCAAGTGGGCGTCGGTGGCGGTGCTGCTGAAGGTCTTCACCGGCATGTCGATGACCCACGGCATCCTGCTGACCGGAATCGTCACCCTGCTGTACTGCACGGTCGGCGGGCTGTGGGCGGACGCCCTCACCGAGTTCGGGCAGTTCGTCATCCAGGGCGTGGCCGCGCTGTCGATGATGTGGGTCGTCCTCGACCGGCTCGGCGGCGTCTCCGGCCTCGGCACGCTGTGGCACCGGCTGCCGGCCGGGCACACCGACCCCCTCGTCGGCCCCTACACGGCCGGCTTCCTGACCGCGTACGTCGTCGTGAAGCTCTTCGAGTACAACGGCGGCATGTGGAACCTGGCCCAGCGGTACATGGCGACCGACTCCCCGCGGGCCGCCCGCCGTTCGGCCGGACTGTCGGCGGCCCTCTACCTCGTGTGGCCGGCCGTGCTGCTGCTGCCGGCGGTCGCCGCGCCGGTGCTCATGCCGCACATCGCCGACCCTCAGCAGACCTACGCCCTGATGGCACAGTCCTACCTGCCCATGGGGCTGGTGGGGCTGACCCTCGCGGGCATGTTCTCGCACACCATGGCCATGGCCTCCTCGGACGCGAACGCCATCTCGGCGGTGGTCACCCGGGACATCCTTCCCGCCGTCCTGCCCGGTTTCCGCGAGGTGAGCACCGCGCGCGGCCTGCGGGCGGCACGGGTGACCACGGTCGTCTTCATCACCGTCTCCATGGTCGTGGCCATCGAGGCCGATCACTTCGGCGGAGTCCTCGGCATCATCGTCGGCATGGTCGCGGCCGTCATGGGCCCGATCTCCATCCCGATGCTGCTCGGGCTGCTGCCCGCCTTCCGCCGCTGCGGGCCCCGGGCCGCCCTCGCGTCCTGGGCGCTCGGTCTCGGCGGCTACTTCTTCGTCAAGTACGGCCTGGACGGCGCCTCCCCGACCACGGTGGTCGTCACCCCCCTGGTCACCTCGCTCGTCGTCTACGCATGCCTCGGCCTGTTCCTTCCCGAACCGGACGCGGAGGCGGACGCCGTGGTGGCGGCGGTCTCCGGTCCGGAGCCCGGAACCGGCACGGCCGCGCACCCGGTGACCGAGCGCTCCTGACACACACCGGCCCCAGCAATCCAGCCAAACGGAGGAACTCTTCTCATGAAGCGAGCAGCGTCATGGGCGGTCGCCGCCGCGACGGTCGCCGTCACGGTGGGCCTCGCCCCTCACCCGCCGTCCGGCACGGACGGCCCGCGAAGCGGCACCGCCGCACCGGCGCGATCCGCCGCCATGGCGGCCGGGAGCGGGCAGTGGACGGACACATGGGCGTCCATGCCCCAGCTGACCGAGCCGGGCAACATGCCCCCGGCGCCGTTCACGCAGGGCGACCGCGTGCTGGACAACGCCACGCTGCGGCAGACCGTGCACGTCGGGCCGGGCGGCAAGCGCATACGGCTGCGCTTCTCCAACGCCTTCGGCGGCGCCGACCTGCCCGTCACCGCCGTCTCCGTGGCCCGCCCGGCCGGCGGCAAGGCGGGCGTCGGCGCGATCGTGCCGGGCAGCTCCCGCCGGGTGACGTTCGGCGGGCAGCCGGGCTTCGACATCCCGCAGGGCGCGCAGGCGGTCAGTGATCCGCTGGACTTCGAGGTGGCGCCGGGAACCAACCTCACCGTGACGCTGTACCTGGCGCACGGACAGGCCTCCACCTCCATCACCTCGCACCCCGGATCCCGTACGACGTCCTACCTGCTCGCCGGCGACCACGTGGACGACGAGGACCTGTCCGGTGCCACGGCCGTCGACCACTGGTACTTCCTGAGCGGGCTGGAGGTGTGGTCGCGGCGGACCTCCTCCGCCACCGTCGTCCTCGGCGACTCGCTCAGCGACGGCCGCGGCTCCACGACCAACGGCAACGACCGCTGGCCGGACCGGCTGCGGGCGCGGCTGGCGGCCCGCCCCGGCACGGCGGACATCGCCGTCGTCAACGAAGCGGCGGGCGGCAACCGCGTCCTGCGGGACGGGCTCGGCCCCAACGCCCTGGCCCGGCTGGACCGCGACGTCCTCGCCCGGAGCGGCGTCGACCGGCTCATCGTCTTCGAGGGCGTCAACGACATCGGCACCGCCGGCACCAGCCCGGCGGACGCCGAGCGGATCGCGGCCGAACTCATCGGCGCCTACCGGCAGATCGTCACCCGCGCCCACGCCCAGGGCATCCAGGTCTACGGCGCCACCCTCACCCCCTTCGGCGGCCACGGCTACGACGACCCGGCCGGCGCCCACGAGTCGGCCCGGCGGAAGGTCAACCAGTGGATCCGCACCGGCGGCGGATTCGACGCCGTCATCGACTTCGACCGCGCGGTCCGCGACCCGGACGCCCCCGGCCGACTGCGGCCGGCCTACGACACCGGTGACCACCTCCACCTCAACCCGGCCGGTTACCAGGCGCTGGCCGACGCCGTCCCGTTCGCCCTTTTCCACCGCTGAGCGCCGACGACGGGGTCCTGGAGTCTGCCGGGCGGTGCCTGGGTGAGGTGGTTGCCGCGGCCGGACTGGTCGTAGACGACGGTGATCAGGCAGCGTGTGCCCACGCAGAAGGAGTCCTGGGCGGCGGCGTCGGCGTAGCCGCCCGCGCCGAGCGCGGCGATGTCCCGTGTAGCGCCGTCGGCAGCCCGTTTCACCTGGGAGAGACGGCTGCTGTACGCGGAGTACAGGGCGCGGGTGGTGCTGTGCGCGGCCACGCCGGGCGTGCCGCCGGCCGCGTACAGACCACAGGGCAGAGAGCCGGCGGCCACGGTGTCGCCATCGGCGGAGGCCCGGCCGCCGAGCGGGGCCGCGGCCATCGCCGGTACGAGGGCCGGCAGGGCGAGGAGCCCGGCCCGCCCGGGGCGGGCCGGAGTCGGAGACGTGAATGATCTCCGCACGCCCGATACTTCGGCCAACGGGAAGTCAGCCACGACCGCGATCACCAGGAGCGTCCCCGCCGGGAGCGCACACTTCGGCGACCAGGCCTCGCGCGTACCGTTCGTCCGTTCCCGGGACCGAGAACACCACACGGAAATAGAGGGGGGCGACCACCCGGTCGAGCACGCGCTCCAGCGTGGGCGCCGTCTCGCCGCGCTCGGCGGCGGCGTCCAGCGGCGCCCGGAAGCGAGCACTCACCCGCTCCAGGCAGGCACGCAGGCCGGCCCGGCGTTCGTCCACGTCCGGCGCCACTTCCGCGCGGAAGAACGCCACCCCTCCCGGCCGGGACAGATCCGTGAGCGTCCAGACCGCCACCCGCTCCAGGTCCTCGCGGAGATCACCGAGCAGCTCGGGCGTCCCCTCGTCCTGACGCCGGTCGGCCACGTCCGCGAGCAGAGCGGATGCCGTGCCCCAACGGCGGTACACCGAACTGGGGTTGACGCCGGCGCGGCGCGCCACCGCGGGGATGGTCACGTTGTCGGCGCCGACTTCGTGGACGAGTTCCTCTGTCGCGCGGTGGACGGCGGCACGCACCCGGGCACTCCGGCCTCCGGGGCGGCTGGCTTTGCTTTTGGCGGGCATTCCCCCAGATTAAAGCAAAGGATTGCGCTTTAGCCAGAAGGTCACCTAGCCTGACTAAAGCAAAGATCGCCGCTTTAGTTGTTCTCCTGGGGAGGAACCATGCCCGCGTACGAGAACCAGTACGAGGCCGCGCACCGGCTCGGCACGCAGTTCCACGCCTTCCTCACCGCCGGTGACTGGGACGGCATCCGGTCCCTGCTCACCGACGACGCCACCTGGACGCTGCCCGGCGACAACACCGTCTCGGGTACGGCCGTGGGGGCCGACGCGGTCGTGGAACGCGCCAGGAAGATCGCTTCCTACGGGCTCGACTTCCGGCTGCTGCACATCCTGGTCAGCCGCGAGAACATGGCGCTGTCGCTGCACAACACCGCCCGGCGGGGCGAGGTCCGGCTCGACGAGCACCTGTCCACCGTCTGCCGTCTGCGCGACGGCCGGATCGCGGGCATCGAGACGTACCTCTCGGACGTTCCCGGCATGAACGCCTTCTTCGTCTGACCACTTCTTCGTCCGACCACGCCGGGCGGGGTGGCACGGCCGTCAGGAGCGCGGGAAGCCGGTCTCCGCGACGCACCGCTCGGCGTGGGTGATCGGCTGCGAACGGTCGTCCTCGCCCCACACCAGCAGCCTCGGTGCCGTCGACGCCGGGAGCGCGGAGCGGTGCGGCCCCGCGTGCCGGGGGTCGCCGGCGACCCCGGTGGAGCGCCTACAGTGGAGTGAGGCCCGCGTCCCCCATGTGCGGCCCCTCCTCTACTCTTCGGCAGACACGCATGACGTACCCCTCCGCAGGCCCCGGCGACGACGGCCTCGACGCCTTGTTCGGCCTGGACGCGCTGGACGCCGCCTCGGAGACCGCCGGGACCGACGGCACGGGCCCCGCGGGCGGCGGCGCGGGCCCCGGGGGCGGGCCGGGGCGCCGCCCGCCGTTCCGCGAGTCCGCCGCGGCCCGTCGTCTGCTGCCCGTCCGGACGATCTACGCGGAACCGGCCGCCGCGTCCTCCTCGCGCGGCCGCCAGATCCTGGCCCGCTTCCCGGACGCCGACCTGATCGAGGTGGACTCCCACTGGGGTATCCCGGGGCTGCACGGCAACGAGGGCAATGTCGGACGCTGGGTGCGGGTGAAGGGGGAGACGCTGGTCCTGGGCGAGCGGAAGACGCTGACCACACGGCCCAACGGACGGTCCGCCGACTGGATCGCTCCCGGCCCCTCCAACGGGTGCGCCATGGCCTGCGCCTACTGCTACGTCCCGCGCCGCAAGGGATATGCCAACCCCGTCACCGTCTTCACGAACATCGACGCCATCATCGCCCACCTGGCCCGGCACATCGCCCGCCAGGGGCGCAAGCCGGAGCCCAACCAGTGCGACGCGTCGGCCTGGGTCTACGACATCGGGGAGAACGGCGACTGCTCGGTGGACGCGCTGATCAGCGACAACACCGCTGACCTGGTGCGCGCCTTCCGCCGATGGCCCACCGCGAAGGCGTCGTTCGCCACCAAGTTCGTCAACCCGGACCTGCTGGCGCTGGACCCCCAGGGCCGTACCCGGATCCGTTTCTCCGTGATGCCCGCCGCGGACGCGCGGCTGCTGGACGTACGGACCTCGCCGGTGGGCGACCGGATCGCCGCCGCGGCGGATTTCCTGGACGCCGGCTACGAGGTCCACTTCAACCTCTCCCCCGTGGTACTGCGTCCCGGTTGGGAAGACGCCTGGAGCGAGCTGCTCCGACAGCTGGACGACGTCCTGCCCGACCGGGTCAAACGGCAGGCGGCCGCCGAGGTGATCCTGCTCACCCACAACCGGGACCTGCACCAGGTCAACCTGGGCTGGCACCCCCGGGCCGAGGAACTGCTCTGGCGGCCGGAGCTGCAACAGGACAAGCGCTCGGAGAACGGCGCGCTGAACGTCCGCTACGGCGACCGGGTCAAAGCAGGGGCCGTGCGCACCCTGCGCGCCCTGATCGCGGCCCACGCCCCCTGGCTGCGCATCCGGTACGCCTTCTGACCCACGGCCCGGGTCCCGCCCGCTCCTCGGCGCCGGCGAGCCCGGTGGGCACGTCCTCCCGAAGGTACGGCACGCCGGTGCCCCGGATTCGTCAGTCCGGCAGTACCCAGCTCGGCGTCCAGGTCCCGGCGGCGTCGTGGCCGGGCGCCGTGGCGGCGAGGTGGGCGCGGAGGGTGGCCAGCGCCGGGTGGGGGTTGTCGCGGTACCAGAGCAGGGAGTGCGGGTAGACGGGCGTCGGGTCGGTCACCGGGATGCGGCGCAGGCCGTGGCCGGCGGGCCAGACGAGGCGGGTGTGTCCGCCCATGAAGGTGGCCAGGGCCGGGGTGTCGGCGACGGTGTCGAGGAGCGCGTCGGAGCCGAAGTTGGGACCGGTCGCCTCGATGGTGAGCCCGAACTCGGCCACGAGGTCGTCGTAGTAGGCGGCCCACTCGGTGCCGGGGACGACGCCGGGCATCCAGATGCGGTGCTCGGCGAGGTGGGCGAGGGGCACGGTCCGGGCGCCCGCCAGAGCGTGGGCGGGACCGGTGAGGAGCTGGAGCGGCTCGTCGAGCACCCGGACGGACTCGATGTCCTCGGGCAGGGGCCGGCCGGGCGCGGCCACGGCACGGAAGGAGGCGTCGATCTCGCCGGACCGGAGGGCGGTGACGGCCGCTTCGATGTCGAACAGCCACACGACGTCGAGCTCGATCCCGGGGTGCGCGCGGTGGAAGGCACGCATCAGGCCGGATGCCGCGCCGCGCGAGGCGATCACGTCGACGCGCAGCGGGCGGCGGCCGGTGCGCACGGAGGTGACCGCGCGCTCGGCGACGCGCAGCAGTTCGCGCGCGTGGGGCAGGAACGCCTGCCCGTCGATGGTGAGTTCGGCGCCGCGCGGGGTGCGGGTGAACAGCCGCACGCCGAGGTCGCGCTCCAGCGCGGCGATGCGCTTGGAGACGGCCTGCTGGGTGAGCGACAGCTCGGCGGCGGCGCCCTGGAACTGCCCCGCGTCGGCGACGGCGACGAAGGTCCGGACGGTTTCGAAGTCCATGCCGACACCCTATGACCACAACCATCGGTTGTGGTGTGGTGCTCCGCGGTTGTTTGCTCCCGGGGACGAGGCTCGCTTTGATGTTGCAGGTCGCGGATCGGTTGTACCGCTTCCGTCGTGGGCCGGTGGTGATGCTTCCGGTCGCCGGCTGGTTGTGTCGTAAGCCTGTTGTGATGTGCTCGGCCCTGGGTCGGCCGTGCGGATGTGAGGGGACTCGGGTATGAAGAGCGGGCGCCGGCCGGGACCTGTGCTCGGCCCTCGGCTCGGCCGGCCGTTCGGGTGGCTCTGGGCGGCGTACGGGACCAGCGCGCTCGGCACCTGGCTCGCCTTCGGCGCGTTCCCGTTGATCGCCATCCGGGTGCTGGACGCGGGGCCGGCCGAGGTCGCCGCGCTGTCCTCCGTGGGGGCCGCGGCGGGTGCGGCCGTGGCGGTGCCGCTCGGTCCGTGGGTGGAGTTCCGCCGCAAGCGGCCCGTGCTGATCGGGATGGACCTGGCGCGGTGCGCGGCGCTGCTGACGATCCCGGTCGCGTTCGCGTTCGGTGTCCTCACCTTCCCCCAGCTTCTGCTGGTCTCGGTCGTCGTCGCGGCGGCCGACATCACCTTCCGCGCCGCCTCGGGCGCGTACCTGAAGACGCTGCTGCCGGCGGAGGACCTGCTCGTCGCCAACGCCCGGTTCGAGTCCACGGCCTGGACGACCACGATCGTCGGACCGCCGCTGGGCGGCGCGGCGATCGGGTTCCTCGGGCCGGTGGCGACGGTGCTGGCCGACGCGGTCAGCTATCTGCTCTCGGCGCTCGGCATCCGCGCGATGGGCGGACGCGAGGCGCGGCCGGAGCTCCGGCGGGCCGCGCGCATGCGGCCCGGGGACCTGCTCGACGGCTGGCGGTACATCCTCTCCGAGCCGGCGCTGCGCCCGCTGTTCTTCAACACCGCCCTGTTCAACGGCCTGGTGATGGCCGCCGAGCCGCTGCTGGCCGTCCTGATGCTCGGCCGGTTCGGGTTCGCGCCCTGGCAGTACGGCCTCGCCTTCGCCGCGCCCGCCCTCGCCGGACTGGCCGGCGCGCGGCTGGCCCGGCCGCTCGTCACCCGGTACGGGCAGCACCGGGTCCTGGTGGCATCCGGTGTCCTGCGCGCGCTGTGGCCCGTCGGCCTGGCCTTCCTCGGGCCCGGCACCAAAGGGCTGCTGCTGGTGATGGGCGTGGAGGCCGGGCTCATCTTCTGCTGCGGGGTGTTCAATCCCGTCTACGCGACCTATCGCCTTGAGCGCACCGCGCCGGACCGGGTCGCCCGCACGCTGTCCGCCTGGACCGTGACGTCCAAGTCCTCGGCCGCGCTTCTGACGGCCGTCTGGGGCGTGCTGGGCGGCCTGCTCGGTCCGCGTACGGCCATCGGCCTGGCCGGTGTGCTCGTGCTGACGACCCCGTTGCTCCTCCCCCGCCGTACGGCGGCGCCCCTCTCCGCGCCGGCCCGGCGCCGAACCGTACCTGACCACCGGCCCCCGGGCCGCGGGTGACGGGTGGCGGGTCGCGCCCGGCATGCCGGACGCGACCGCCGTCGTCCTCCGGGCGTGTCGACCGCCGTCTCTCTCGCTAGAGTGCGTGGGTCATGGGTGGGAAACGGGTCGGCCTGCGGGAGCTCTCCCGCCGGGCGGTGCGGGAAGAGATCACCGAAGCCGCCACCGCGCTGTTCGTGGAGCGGGGCTTCGAGGCGACGACCGTGGACGACATCGCGGCGGCCGTCGGGATGTCCCAGCGCAGTGTCTTCCGCTATTTCGCCACCAAGGAGGAGATCGTCCTCGGACACCGCGGCCTCGTCGTGGACGACGTGGTCGCCGCCCTGCGCGCTCGCCCGGCCGACGAGCCGGTGTGGGCCTCCCTGCGCCGCGCGTTCGACCCGCTGGTGGCCCGCACGGAGACGCCGGGGCACCAGGGCGGGATGGCGCCGGTTCACCGGCTGGTCTTCGAGACCCCCGCCCTGCTGGCCGGCTATCTCCATGAACTGCACCGGGCACAGGACGCCGTCGTCACCGAACTGAGCGAGCGGGCCGCCGCGCTCGGTGCCCCCTGCGCTCCCGACGACCCGGCGCCCCGTGCCCTGACAGCCGCGGCGTTCGGTTGCCTGGTGGCCGCTCAGCGCTCCTGGTTGGCCTCGGACGGGAAGGGCTCCTTCGCCGACACCCTGGACCGGGCCATGGCAACACTGGGTCCTCGCGCGTGAGCCTCGTGCCCGTCGGCCCCCGAGTGTGAGCGTCGGCCGGGCCCGTACGGCGGCGAGTACTGCCGTACGCGTGCCCGAGGCAGGGGACACGGCGGGCTCCGGCGGTGACGGACCGCCGTTCCGAACGCACTTGCCGGGAACCCCACCAACGAGTAATAGTTGGTTGGTCACAACCAATCGATTGCGATCGTGGGTGTCGGAGATGGGACGCACGTCTGCCGGTTCCTCAGACGGGCCGGAGGAACACCGCAAGGCTTCCGGTGAGGTGGCGGCGGCCCTCGCCACGGTGGGGAACTGGATGTTCTCCACCGCGGCGCGACGCCGCATCATGGCGGCCTCGGGACTCGAACTGTCCCTGGGGGACTACACGTTGCTCGCGCAGATCTCCCAGCACGCCCCGGTGCGGCTGTCGGTCCTGGCGGACCTCATGGAGGTCGACAAGTCCACGCTCACGCCGCCCGCCAAGCGGTTGGAGGCCCGCGGCTTCATCGTCCGCGAGCCGGACCCGGCGGACGCCCGCGCCCAGTTGGTCAGTGTCAGCCGGGCGGGCAAGCTCGCCATCCGCAAGCTCTGGCAGGCGCGGGCCGCCATCGTGGCCGAACTGATGGACGGCTGGAGCACCGCCGAGATCAAGAATCTGGCCGCCGGCCTGGCCGCTTTCGCCGAGGCGATCGAGAAGAAGGGGTAGCACCCCCGATCCGGTGCCCGGCAGCGGCCGCGGCCGTCGTCGCGGACACGGTGATCCGTTCACGATCCACCCATGAAGGAGTGAGGACAGATGCGTGCCGTCCTGTTGAAGGAATTCGGTCCACCGGACCGGCTGGCGTTGGCCGAGGTGCCGGACCCGCGTCCCGCCCCGGGCGAGGTGGTGGTCAAGGTGGCCGCCGTCGGCATCCAGTTCCTGGAGACCCAGGTGCGCTCGGGCATGATGCGCAAAGCCCTGGGCGACGCGGTGCCGCCCGTGGTTCTCGGCAAGGAGATCGCCGGCGAGGTCGTGGAGGCCGGCACGGGGGTCGACCCGGCGCTCGTCGGCAGCCGGGTGCTCGCCACCACCGGGGGCCTCGGCGGCTATGCCGAACTGGCCCGCACCCCCGCCGCATCGCTCGTCCCGGTACCGACGGGCCTGGACTTCCGGGACGCCGTCGCGCTCTACCGCTACGGAGCCACCGCCCGCGGACTGATCGACGCGGCGCGGGTCGGCGCGGGCGACCGGGTCCTGGTGCACGCCGCGGCCGGCGCCGTCGGCACGATCCTCGTCCAGTTGCTCAAGCGGGCCGGCGCGACGGTGATCGGCACGGCCCGCGGCGAGCACAAGCTGGCCCTCGTCAAGGAGTTGGGCGCCGATCAGGTCGTCGACTACTCGGTGGCCGGCTGGACCGACGAGGTGCGCCAGGCCACGCGGGGGGCCGTCGAGATCGTCTACGACCACGTCGGGGGCGAACTCGGGCGCGAGTCGCTGGCACTGCTCGCTCCCGGCTCCGGACGCCAAGTGGTGTTCGGCGCCTCCAGCGGGCAGCCGCTCGACGTGCAACCGATGGAGTTGCTCGGCCGGGGGCTGACGTTGACCGGTTTCAGCGCGGGCCTCATCTGGAACCGGCCCGCATACGCCCGTGAACTCGTCACCGAGGTACTGGACCTGGCCGTCGCCGGTGAGCTCAAGGCGGTCGTCGGGCAGAGCTTCCCGCTGGAGCGGGCGGCCGAGGCACATGCCGCCGTGGAGTCGCGCGGCACGGTCGGCAAGACGCTGCTCATCCCGTGAACCACTTCCCTTGCCAAGCACCTCGCCCACGGTCGGCCGCACCGCGAGCGACCCGGGCCTTACCTAGGAGAACCACACCATGACCACCACATCCAGCATCTTCGTGGCCGGCGCCACCGGCCTGCTGGGCGGCCGGATCACCACGGCCCTGCTCGACCAGGGTGCCCCCGTGCGCGCCCTTGTCCGGCCCGGCACCGACGGTGACAGGAGGGCGGCGCTCGCGGCCCTGGAAGCCCGCGGCCTGGAACTCGTCGAGGGGGACATCACCGACCCCGTGGAGAAACTGGCCGCCGCGATCGGCGATGCCACGACCGTGGTCTCGGCGGTGCAGGGCGGCCCCGACGTGATCGTGGACGGGCAGGTGAACCTGGTGCGCGCCGCGGAGCGGGCCGGTGCCCGCCGCTTCGTCCCGTCCGACTTCGCCATCGACATCACGAAGCTGGAGGACGGCGACAACTTCATGATCGACTGGCGGCGGCAGGCCGCGGCCGCGTACGGCGACACGAGCCTGGAGGTGCTCTCCGTGCTCAACGGCGCCTTCTACGAGGTCATGATCGGCTTCATGGGGATCGTCGACTGGGAGGCGGGCACCGTCTCGCACTGGGGGGACCCCGACCAGCCGCTGGACATGACCTCGATTGCCGACACCGCCGCCTTCACCGCCGCGGTCGCCCTCGACCCGCGGGCCGGGGGCACCCGGCGGTTCGCCGGCGAGGTGCTGTCGATGCGCCGGTTCCACCAGGCCCTTGAGCGGGCCACCGGCCGTACCCTGGCCCTGGTGAACCTCGGCACCGCCGACGACCTGCGCGCCGAGATCACCCGTCGGGCCGGCCTTTCCCAGAACCCGTTCGACTACGTGGGCCTGCAATACCAGTGGTGCATGGTGACGGGCAAGGCCAAGTTCGACGCCCTGGACAACGCCGAGTACCCGCACATCAAGCCGGTCTCCCTGGAGGACTTCGTCCGGGCGGACCGCTCTGAGCCGTAAGGCACCGGCGCCGGCGCGGTCACCGGCGGCTCAGCACGGGGGGCCGACCCGTTCGCCGGTCACCGGCGGCTGCCCGGGAAGGCCCTGCCCCTCACCGGCTGCCGGCCGGCCACAGCCGCCGGGCGCCCGGTCCGCACCGGCACGGTCCTGGTCGACGGCCGGGTACGCGCCGACTGCGGCAGCGTCACGCCCCCCGGACGGCCAGGCCACCATCACCTGGCGGAACGCCTCCGGGCACCGTGTCGGCACCTCCACCGTCCGGGCGGTGCGCCGTACCGTCCACACGCTCGCCCTCAGCGACGGCCTCCTCGCCGGAAAGGTGCGCAGCGGCCTTTTCGCGGGCGCGAAGGTCGGCGGCAGCATCACGCCGACCAGCCAGGCCCACCGCTGCCCGGCATCCGGTCTGCGCGCCTCACCGGTTCGGGACGGATGACTTTGCGCCGGTGAGGCACGCCCCACCGAGTGGCGTGGCCCTTCTCGTGCGCGCTCGGGCCGCCGGCCGGCCCCGGGAGCGGGCTGCGGAGGTGCGGGCCAGGGCGTGGTGACGTCACGCCATGTCGTCGGTGCGGCCGAAGCGGCGGGCCGTCCAGAGCAGGGCGATGACCGCGGTCAGCAGGAGGACGCCCGCCTCCACGACCGGCGGCGGTTGCCACGCGCCCCAGTACACGCCGGCGGAAGCGGTGGGGCCGGCGGTGCGGCGCAGGAGGTCGGTGGCGTAGGCGAGCGGGTTGAGGACGGCCGCGGAGGTCACCCAGGAGGGGAGGGCGGAGAGCGGGACGAGCGCGCCCGACCCGAAGAGCAGGGGGGCGCTGGTCAGGGACAGGAGCGTGGTGAAGGTCTCTGGCCGCCGGATGTGTACGGCCGGCAGGAGGGTCAGCGCGGTCAGCGTGAAGGAGGCCAGGGTGAGTTCCGCGAGGAGGCCGGCGAGCAGCAGGGGCCGGTAGGGCAGTTGGCCGGCCGGTGCCAGGGCGAGCAGGACGGCACCCTGGGCCGTGGCCGTGGCGCAGCCGCCGAGGCAGATCCCGCACAGCAGGCTCGACCGGCGGGCGGGGGTGACGAGCAGGTCGCGGATGCTGCCGCTGTACCGGTCGGTGATCAGGCGGATGCCGACGCTGATGGCCGGCGCCTGGATGGCCATGAGCAGGATGCCGGGATAGAGGAAGGCGCGGTACTGGCCGCCGAGGGCGGTGTCGGGGACGAGTGCGGACAGGCCGCCGCCGAAGGCGAGCAGGAACAGCAGGGGTTGCAGGAGCAGCAGTACGGTGTTCGTGGGGTTGGCGGCCAGTCGTAGCCAGTCCCGCGTGATGAGTGCGTGGATGGCGCGCAGTTCCTGACGCGCGCCGCCCGCCCCGGCGCGGCCCGCCCGGGACGAGACTCGTGCCGTCGTCCGTGCCCTTGTCATGGGGTGCCGCTCTCGGGGTCGTAGGGGCGGCCGGTGTGGTGGAAGAAGACGTCGTCCAGGGTCGGCACGGTGGCGATGGCCGTATGGATGTGGACGCCGTGCGCGCCGAGGGTGGTGCACAGCCTGGGCAGCCACTCGGCGCTGTCGGTCACCGGCACGGTGACCTCCTCTCCGCCGTCGAAGGCGGTGCGGCCGTGGTCGGTTCTGAGCAGGGCCGCGGCCCGCCGGTTGTCGCTGGTGCGCAGCCGTACGGTCTCCTGGCCGAGGGCGGATTTCAGGCCGGCGGGCGTGCCGTGGGCGACGACGCGGCCGTGGTCGATGATGGCGAGCCGGTCGCAGTACTCGGCCTCCTCCAGATAGTGCGTGGTGACGAAGACGGTGATGCGCTCGTCCTCGCGCAGGCGGCGCAGGTGTTGCCACAGGCGTGCGCGGGCGGGCGGGTCGAGTCCGGCGGTCGGTTCGTCCAGGAACAGCACGCGGGGCTCGTGCAGCAGGGCGCGGGCGATGTCGAGGCGGCGGCGCATACCGCCGGAGAGCGTGCGCACCCGCGCGTGCCGGTGTTCGGCGAGGCGGGTGGCGCTCAGCACCTGGCCGGTGCGGGAGCGGGCGTCGGAGCGGGACAGACCGTGCAGGCGCGCGTGCAGTTGCAGGCTCTGGGCGCAGGTCAGGTCCGGCTCCAGGGCGCTGTGCTGGAAGAGGACGCCGACGCGGCGGCGCACCAGGTGGGATTCGGTGAGCACGTTCGCCCCGGCGACCCAGGCCTCCCCCGCGCTGGGTCTCTTCAGCGCGCACAGCATGGACACGGTGGTGGACTTCCCCGCGCCGTTGGGGCCGAGGAAGGCGAACATCTCGCCGGTCGCGACGGTCAGGTCCACGCCCCGTACCGCCTCCTGGCCGCCGGGGTAGGACTTGGCCAGTCCCCGGGTGTGGACCGCGTACGGCAGGGCGCGCCGGGTTTCCCGTCCGCCGGCGGCGGTGTCGGGGGCGGGGCTCGGACGTCCGCTCATGAGCGGTTCCCGGTGAGCGGCAGGGGCGGGACGGTGATGACGGGCGTGTAGCCGCGTTCGTGTGCCGGTTCGCCCACGGGTTCGGAGCCGACGGCGACCCAGGCGTGGGCGCGGAAGGGTTCGGTGCGCACGCCGGTGCACCAGGTGGGCCAGGTCCCCCACGCCCGGCACAACAGGGCGGTGGCCAGGGAGCGTTGCAGACAGCCGCGGTCCGCGGCGCAGCGGGGGCTGACGGCGACCACGGCCTGCCGGGCCGCGGCGGCCTGCTGCCGGGTGGCGGGGACGGCTCCGCGGCGCAGCAGGTGCAGGACGGCGCGGATGCGGCGCGGTCCGGCACCGGCCAGCGGGCGGGCGGCGGCCACGGCCAGCCGGGCGAGCAGGCGGCGGAGCGGTGGGACGATGGCCGGTTGTGGTGGTCCGACGGGGTCGGTCATGGCGATGGCTCCTGATGCGATGGCGAAAGTGTCTTTCTCGGGATTCCTCGGCAATCGTCGGGATTCCATGGGCTTCCGCGGGCCGGCGGGAGAGGCCGGGCGGCGGCTCAGTCGCGCAGCAGTCCGGCCCCCCGGAGCGCTTCCACAAGGCGCGCGACGTCCTCGCCGGCGCTCCCGCCCGCCTGCGGATGGCGTTCGGCCAAGGCGGCCGCGGCGTCCTCCGCGGTGGCGCCGCGCAGCAGCAGACGGAGGACGAGGGCGCCCGTCGGGTTCAATTGCCGGTATGTACCGGTGCGTTCGTCCAGCAGGACCATGGCGCCGCCGTCGGTGTCGACCGCGGTCAGGTATGCGGCCAGCGATAGGGACATCAACACGCTCCTTCCAACGCCGTATTCCTTCGTCCGCCGTGCTCCTTCGTCCGCCGTACTCCTTCGTCCTGCCGCACTCCTCCGTTCACCGAGCTCCTTCGTTCACCGTGCTCTCGCGGCCGGCGGGTACGGGAGCGGGGCCGGGCCGTCGCCGTCCAGCGAGCGCAGCCACACCTCGCAGCCCAACGTGTAGGGCAGCGGGTCGAGTTCGGTGGCGGCGGCGTGGTAGTGCAGGGCGCGGCGCAGCCGTTCGGCGTCGATCAGCCCGGCTTCGGCCAGCAGCGAGTTCTCGGTCAGGGCCAGCAGCTCACCGCGGTGGCGGCGCAGCGCGCGAAAGAAGTCGGCGTCGTACGGGCCCTTGGACGGGCGGGTCAGGAGGGGCGCGGGCACGATGCCGGAGAGGGCGGCGCCGAGCAGGGGTTTGAACGTACCCGGCTGTACGGCTTCCAGCGGGCGGACCGACAAGGCGGCGGTGACGACCGCGTCGTCCGTGTACGGCAGGGCGATATCCGGGCCGGCCAGCGTCTGGTTCAGCACGCGCACCGTGTTGCCGCCTTCCCGGACCTGTTGCAGCGCGCAGTGCACGGACCGCTGGGGCGCCAGCGGTTCGGGGCTGCCGGCCGCCGCGGTGCGCAGCGCCTCTCTCATCAGGGCCACCGCCTCAGGGGTGGCCCAGCCCGGTGCGCGGGGTTCGGGCTGCCAGCCGAGCATGCCGGTGAAGCCCGACGGCGGCGGAAAGGTCACGTGCGGGGCGGTATCCAGCAGCCACCGTCGGTAGGAGGCCCGTCCGAGGACGCCGCGGGCCGCCGCGAGGGGGCCGGCGCGCCATTGGTGGCGTTGCCGGTTCAGCAGCCGCCAGGCCCGCCACGGCCGGGTGGCGGCCAGGTCCTGGAGGTGGGAGGGGAACGGGGTGAACAGCTCGTCGCCGCCACCGCCGCCCAGGTGCAGCAGGGAGCCGTGGCCGGCGACCCGTCGCAGCAGGTCGGACTGTTTGGCGAAGTCCCGCACCCAGGCGCAGGGTTCCTCGCTGGGCAGCCGCAGCCCGCCCACGCCGGTGAACCAGTCGGGTGACTCCTCGCCTCGCAGCACCAGGTGGGTGGCCGACGGCAGTGCCTCGCGGGCGCGCGCGGCCCAGGCGGCGTCGTCGTTGTCCGGGTCCTGTCCCTCCCAGTGCACGGTGACCAGCCGGCCCGCTGTCCGAGCGGCCAGGAAGCACAGGCTCGTGGAGTCCAGTCCCCCGGAGAGGTCGGCGCTGACCGTGCCGCCGCCGGCCGTGCAGGTGCCGACCGCGTCCGTCAGCGCCGTACGCACCGCGGCGGCGGCCTCCGTCAGGGACAGGTGTGGTTCGGGGGGACGCCACCAGCGGGCCGTGGGTCCCCGGCGCCCGTCGCGGTCCCACACCAGCGCCTCGTGCGGGGGTACGGCGCGCACGTTGTGCCAGAAGGTCCGGTCGGCGAGGACCGTGGACGTCACCGGCGGGTACAGGAGCCGCAGGGCCAGCGCCTCCGGATCCGGATCCGCGCTCGACAGCGCGGCCAGCACATCGGCGCGGCCGGCCGCCACCGGTACCCCGTCGATGTGTGTGGTGAAGACACGGCATACGGCCGATGCCGTTCCCCGCGCCCACACCCGTCCGCCCACCGAGGCCAGCACATGGAAGCTGCCCGCCAGGCCCGACACGGCCCGTTCGGCCTCGGCGGGCAGACGCACCCGCTCGATCCGCCGCCGTAGCGTCCCGGCCCGCGCGGTGCTCCGGCCCAGGACGACGACCCGCGCCTCGCCGGCCCGCGCCGACACCTCCTGCCGGGCGTCCCAACGGCCCACCAGCCAGGGCCGTCCCGAGGCGTGCGGCACGCGACGCACGCCCTCCCGGCCCAGTCGCGCCGCGACAGCGGCGGCGGCCCGCGAGTCCGGCAGCATCACCCACCAGTCGTCCACGGCACTCCTTGTCGTCACGGGCGGGCCGGGCGGCCCCGCGCCCGGTGGGCGCGCGTCGTACGCCCACCGGGCTCACAGCAACGGGCTCACTGGCCGTAGGGGTAGCGCCAGTACGGCGGCAGTCCTCCGTCGTAGCGGGAGCCCATCGGCCAGCCGAGGGTGACCTCGGCGAAGTCGCCGGCCTCGCTCAGCATCGGCGCCTCGTGGACCTCTTCGCGGTTCTCCATGTCTGTCACCTCCTTCCGTCTCCTCCGGGCCGAAGGAGTGTGGAGCGGCGTCCCGTCCGCCGGCCTTCGGGGCCGCTCCCGCAACGGTGATGGCCGAACGGGCGTGGGATAACCGGTTGAACCGCATAAACACACCGCACGAATGAAGGTGCAGCACAACCCCGGCAAAGCCGCACCACTCACCACGAAAAGTAAGCAGGTCTCACCTTTCGCGTGCCCGCGCACATCACCGGCCGCCCCGTGCCACGCGCGCCGGGACTTCCCGCGCCTGCCTGTCCGTGCCGGCGCGGGCCGGCACCCGTCAGGGCCTGGAGGAGGGCTCCGTCGCCCTGCGCCGGGTGCGTCGCTCCATGATGCCGTTGATGATCTTGGTGTGACTGCCCTTGAGCGCCGCGACCGGCACTTCGATGGTCTCGTAGGTCTCGTGGCCTTCCTGCCGTTCTGCCACGCTGTTCTCGTCGTGCCAGCGCAGATCGGTGCCGCCTGCCTCGATGTACGGGATGTCCGGGACGGTCTGGAGGAGCACCCGTCCGCCTCTCGGGACGGGGAGCTCGATCCAGAAGTGCTCGGGGACGCCGAAAGCGCCGTCCATCCGGTAGTGGCACATGATCCAGCCCGCCGGGTTCTCGGCGTCGATCCGCAGGCCGTGGGACTGTACGAAGGTCCGGACCGCCCGTTCCATGAGGGGGCGGATGGCGGCCTCGTCGTGCTGGGCTTCGAGGTTCTCGGGGTCGAAACGCATGCCCGCGGCCGTGATGTCGTCCCGCAACCGGTCCAGATCGCTTCTGACCGCGGGCTCCACCTGGTCCAGCTCCCGTACGTCGTCCTCCTCGCTCAGGCCGATGAGGTAGTTCCAGTACTCGCCCCGGTCGAGGCCGCCGGAGTCCTCGGCGGCCCGCACGGCCCACTCCCAGCAGGCGGCCTCCTTGGGCGTCTTGGGGATCTTGCGCCCCTGTCCGCCCGCGTAGGTGTCCTCCCGTCCGACGGAGGAGCCGATCAGGTTGACCGCGTCCTCGGAGATCTGCTCTTCCGCGCTCTCGTCGCGGGTGCGCTTCACCCGCTGTACGACTCCGCCGCCGTCTCCGCGCCCGGAGCGGCCGGCGTCGGCGCTCCGCGCGACCGGAGGGCCGCTCATCGCGCGCCGGGCGTTGGCCTCGGCCTGCTGTTCGAAATGGTCGCCCGGGTCGGAGACGGACAGCCCGTCACCGTTGTCGGTGCCCGCGACGGGGCCCTGGCGCTGCTGGATGACGTGGGTCAGCTCATGGGCGAGGGTGTGCTTGTCGCCGCCGGCGGCGCCGATGACGACATGGCTGCCGGAGGTGTAGGCGCGGGCGCCTATGTCCGCCGCCGAGGCTTGTGCGGCCGCGTCCATGTGGACGCGGACGTCGGAGAAGTCCGCGCCGAGCCGGGTTTCCATCTCCTTGCGTGTGTCGTCGTCGAGGGGACGGCCCGGAGTGCGCAGGACGTCGTGGACGGTGGAGCGCTGTACGGGATGCTCTGTCTGCCGGCGGTCGCGGTCGGCGCCATGCCGGTGTTCTTCCCGGGCTCCTGGGTGTCCGGGCCGGCGGAGCATCTGGACGACTGCCGCGTTGCCGACGCTGCTCTGTAACGCGAGGAGGGCGGGGAGCGGCGTCCGGTACGCGGCCTGGGGTGGGTGGGCCGGTCCCTTTCGTTCCCGTGCCGGCCTGGCCTGGTCTTCGGAATGCATGGGGTCTTCCCTCTCGGGTAATCGACTCGCTTCTGCATACCCGAGACGCGGGCGACCGGACAGGTACCCGGGGGCAAAGCAAGGGGCAGCGCGGGCAGTTGACGCGTGGCTTCGGCGCGCCGGGCATCAGGCACGGTGATGCCTCGTCGAGCATGTCGCGGCTGGTCACAGCGGTCCGCGCGCCGGCACCGTCCGGGCAACAAGGCCCGGGCCCGTATCCGTCGGCGGTCGGAGCAGGCCGCGCCCGCTCAGGCCGGCTGCAGCAGCAGGGCGCAGATGTCGTTCGGCAGCTGCTTCAGCGCCGACTCCAGCGTGCCGGGCGAGACATGGCCGCGGACGACGGTGGTGACGGCCGCAGCCATCTCCGGTACGTCTTCGGCGTCGACCCTGGCTTCCTGGACGAAGCGGTTCACATAGCCGTCGACGTCGTACTTGATGGGAACGGCACTCGGGGTCCAGCCGTCGTAGTAGGCGCCGCGCAGCAGTTCGGGGAGTTGCGCGGCGAGGTGGGCGGACGTGTCGACGGTGAGCCGGTCCCGGAGGGTGTGCAGCCAGGTGCGCAGGACCCGGTGGGCGAGATGGCGGTCGTCCGTTCCCAGGGCTTCCGCGACCGCCTTGAGCCAGATGTTCGCACTGTGGATGGCGTGCTCGAAGTCGGATGAGCGGGTGGTGGCCATCGTCTTGCCTTCCATACGTTCGCCTTGATCTGGAGAGGAGGGGAATGAGGGCCTCCGACTCTCCCCGTCCGGATTCCGTGCCTCGGTGGATGAAACCGGGCCGTCCGCCCGCCCGCACGGGGAGCGCGCCGGACCCGCCGGGCGCGGCATGCCCTCGGCTGACCGGGTGCGGCACGCTCCCCGGCATCACCTGTGGCACGCTCCCCGGCTCAGCGGATGCGGCACGCTCCTCGGCTCAGCGCTTTTCCGGGCGGGTGACGCCGACGGTGAGGCCCATGGCCGCCAGGCCGAGCGCCATGGTGATGACGCCGGTCAGGACGTTGTTCCAGATGATGCCGGCCCGTGCGCTGTGCGTGGTGGTGGCCACCCAGGGCGAGATCAGGAGCCAGACACCGAGGGGTACCAGCGCCCAGGCCAGGCGGAACATCCGCTCGGGGACGAGGGCCAGACCGAGACCGATCAGGCCGATGGTGATGCCGACGATCAGGTTGCTGGTGGTGATGTTCGGCCGACCCGCGAAGTGGACGACCCACGGTGAGATCGCGGTGTAGAGACCGGTCAGGAGGATCAGCCCTTCGAGGGCGATCGCCCTGCCGGTGGAAGCGGTGCGTTCGAGCCGCTCCCGCATCTCCGCCATCTCGGGGTGTCCGGTCATGCCGGTGGAGTGTTGCGGATACGACATGGGCGTCGTCCCCTCTCCAACATTGGGCTTATGTGCTTTTTATCCGAATTCCCCCGCTTGAGTGAATGAAGCGGCCCTCATGAGCCGCACACTGTGATTCACATCACACATCACTAGTGTCCCACCGTTCACACACGCGCACCCGCGCTCCGTGGCCACCTCGGTGACCTCCGGTTTCGCGGTGCGGCGTGGCGGGGACCCGGTGGTGCGCCCCGGGGAAGGGAGGCGAGCCATGCCCGACACCGAACAGGCCCGCATCCGGGAGGCGGCGCTGCCGCTGACCGATCCGGGCTCTCTGGACCCCCTGCTGGACCGCATCGGCGATGTCCGCTACGTCCTGCTGGGCGAGGCGTCCCACGGCACCGCCGACTACTACCGGCTCCGTGGCACGCTGACCCGTCGGCTGATCGAGGAGAAGGGCTTCTCCTGCGTCGCGGTGGAGGGCGACTGGCCCGACCGCCACGCCGTGCACTGCTCGGTGGTCGCCGCCCCGGGCGCGCCCGAGGACCCCGGCGGAGTGCTGGCGGGCTTCCGCCGCCGGCCGACGTGGATGTGGGGCAACACCGAGGTCACGGCCTTCATCCGGTGGCTGCGCCGGCACAACGAGGGGCTGCCCCCGAAGCGGCGCGTCGGTTTCCTCGGGCTGGACGTCTACAGCCTGTGGGACTCACTGCACGCCGTCCTCGCCCATCTCCGGGAGCACGATCCCGAGCGGGTGGGGCCCGCCCTGGACGCGTACCGGTGCTTCGAGCCGTACGCCGAGGACCCGCAGTCGTGGGCGCCGGCCACACGGTACGTCCCCCGAGGGTGTGAGCCGGAGGTGCTCTCCCTGCTCACGGAGGCTCGGCCCGCGCGGACGGCCTCCCCGGACGGTTCGCTCACGGAGTTCGCCGCCCGGCAGCACGCCGAGGTGCTGGCCGGCGCCGAGCGCTACTACCGGGCCATGCCGGGCGGCGGCCCGGACTCCTGGAACCTCCGCGACCGGCATATGGCCGACACGCTGGACCGGCTGATGGAGCACTGCGGTCCCGGCGCCAAGGCGGTGGTGTGGGGGCACAACACCCACGTCGGGGACGCCCGCGCCACGGACATGGCCGACATCGGCGAGATCAACGTCGGTCAGCTGGTCCGCGAACGGCACATGGGCGCGGGCGTGGCGCTGTTCGGCTTCGGCTCCTACACCGGCACGGTGATCGCCGCGGACGCGTGGGGCCACGAGCCCCGGGTGATGGAGGTGCCCCCGGCGCGCACCGGCAGCCTGGAGGACCTGCTGCACACGGCGCTGCCCGGCGAGCGGGCCCTCTTCGTCTTCCCCCCTGTGCAGTTCCAGCGGCCGCCCGCCACCGGCCGGCGCGCGTGGTTCCACGAGGAGCGCGGCCACCGGGCGATCAGGGTGGTCTGCCAGCCTCGGTACGAACGCGTCGGCAGCTACGTTCCCACCGTGCTGGCCGAGCGCTACGACGCCTTCTGCTATCTCGACCGCACCCGGGCCGTCACCCCGTTGCGCCCGACGGCCGCGGCGGGCCCGGAGGAGGAGACCCGGCCCGTCGGGGTGTGAGACCGACGGCGTGTGAGACCGACGGGGTGGAACCAGTCCCAGGAGGACACTGTGAAGCTGGCGGAATTTCTGGCCCAGGTCCGCGATCGAGGGGAATACCACAGCCGGGAGGAGGCCGAGCACATCAGTACGTCGGTACTGCGGGTGCTCGCCACGGAGATCACCCCGCAGGAGGCGGACGACCTGGCGGCCCGGCTGCCCGCGCCGCTGGACGACGCCCTGCACACGCACCCGGACCGGCCGGAGGACCTCGGGCGTGAGGAGTTCCTGCGGCGCGTGGCCGAGCGGACCGGCGCCCGGCCCCGGACCGCCGAGTGGGACGCCGGCGCCGTGCTGTCCACCGTCGCCGACGCGGTGCCGGGCGCGGATGTCGACCACCTGCTGTCGCGGCTGCCGGCCGGCTACGCGGAGCTGTTCGGCAGGCCGGGCCCGCCCTGACCGCGTGCGGGGCTCCTACCGGTTCCGGCCGGAGCCGGCGGAATTACCATGTTCACGGGAGATCCTGCCGTCCACGGGTGGACGCCATGAAAATCGAACTCATTCAACGGGCTGCCGACGTGCTGTTCGACGTCCCTGAGGACATGCACGAAGAGATCATCATGCTCATCACGGCCGTCTCCGAGGACCGGCGGGCACAGGTCCCCGATCTCGCCGCGGCCTTCGGTGAATGGTGCTGGCTGGTGTACACCGTCCACGATGACGTGGTCGAGGTCCTGGATGTCGGCTGCGCCGGGTGACGGGCCGGGGTGCGCCACACCGCGCTCAGCAGGCGGTCTCGCGTGCCACGACATCCGTGACCAGGGGGCCTCGGCCGGCCCGGGCGCCGGGGGCCGAGCGGGGGCCGGTCCCGGGGGTGAAGCGGAGGTCGGTGACCGGGCCGGTGGGGACGAAGTCGTACGTCCAGGTGCGCCAGTCGTCGGTGGCGGTGACGGTGGCCCCGGGGTGCCCGCCGCCCTGGACGCCGAAGGTCCTTCCCGGGTGCATGGGTGCGCCGAGGTCCGGGCTCGCGCCGAGGGCGCGGGCGCGGAAGGTGACGCGGACCGGGCGGCCGGGGGTGGTGGCGAGTCGGGTGGAGATGCCGAGGAACCCGGGAGCGGTGCGCAGACCCACCGCGTTCGAGCCGTTGTCGAGGCCCGCGAGTCGCCCGTGGCAGGCGTCCGCGCCGTGGTTCGTCCAGCCCGGGAAGCAGGCGGGGGTGTCGCCCCGGCCCCGTTGTACCGCCTCGGAGAGCCAGGGGGTCCGGAAGTGCGGGTTGGGGTTCAGGATCGGTCCGCCTCCGGGGGCGGGCAGCCGTGCGTGGAGCGCGTCCCGCCAGACGGCCGCCATCTTGGCGTACCCCTGGTCGCCCGGATGGACCAGGTCGGACAGGTCGTCACCGCCCTGCGGTGAGGCGTGCAACGCGGGGGCCATGTCGACGAAGAAGACCTTGCCGCGGTGCCCGGACTCCTCGGCGATCGCGCGTACTTGGCGGTTGTAGTCGTCGATGTGCGCCTGCCACTCGGGCAGCCGCGAGGGAATGATCGAGGCGAGCAGGACGCCGGCGGACGGGGCCAGCCGCAGCAGGGTCGCCACGAAGGTACGCAGGAAGCCGGGGGCGGCCGTGTGGTCGGGGCCGTACATGTTGTTCGTACCGATGTGGACGAGCATCCAGTCCGGCCGGGCGGCCGGAATCCACCGCGGCAGCAGTGCGGTGAGCGCTTCGACGGTGATGCCGCAGACGGCGGCGTAGCCGGGGTCCCCCTGCGGTTGGAAGGGGTTGACGCAGGGGCCGACGAAGCGGGCGTCGTGGCCCAGGCGGTGCAGGTGGCCGAGGAGTTCGTCGCGGTATCCGGCCCCTCCTGTGCTGTTCAGACCGGCGGTGATCGAGTCCCCCAGCGGCATGATCCGCACCGGGCGGGGCGGGGTGTCCGTGACTCCCCCGCCGAGCGTGCCGTCCGCCACCTCGTCGGCGTTCCGCGCGGTCACGTGCTGTGGTGTGGGACGGGATGGCATGAACTCTCCCAACGTATGCCTGAGCCGTACGGTCGCGGTGGGCGTCGGGCATCCGGGTGATGCCCGTCGGCGGCACGGGTTCCCCGTCCGGGGACGGTGGTTCACACGAAAGAAGGACCCCGCGGCACGCGCCGACCCCCGGGGGAATCCACGGGAGCCGACGACGCCGCGGAAGGCCGCCGGATGCCGGAACCGTGCGGCCCGAAAGGCCGGCCGGATCACGGCCGGATCGCGGCCGCATCACGGACACCCGGCCGGCCGGCGGGCCGCGACCGCACCGCCACGTGCGCGCCCCCGGCCGGTCGGCTACCAGCGCGCCTGCGCGGCCGGTCCGTCAACTGGTCACGCATGCCACGCCGTTGAGAGTGAACCCCGTAGGCGGAGTGTTGGTGGCGGGTTTGCCGCCGGTGAAGCCGACCGTGACCGAGCCGCCCGCGGGGACCGTCGAGGTGTACGACGCGGCGGCGACCGTCACCGAGGAGCCGTTCTGGGTCGGGGTACCACCCCACATGCTGCCGATGGTCTGCCCGTCCGGGAAGCTGAAGCCCAGCGTCCAGCCGCTAATGGCGGCGGTGCCGGTGTTGCCGATGGTGATCTCGCCCTGGAAGCCGCCGGGCCATTCCCCAACGACGCGGTAGCGCACGGAGCAGCCGGTGCCGGGGCCGCCGGTACCCTTGTCGGTCTTGACGGTGACCGTCGCCGACCGGGGGGAGCGGTTGCCGGCGACGTCCTTGGCGTAGACCGCGAACGTGTACGTCGTGTCGGCGGTCAGGGACGAGACGGTGACCGTGGTGGTCGTGGTGGAGGCGGCCGGGGTCTCCGTGGTGCCGTTGACGCGGACCACGTCGTAGCCGGTGATGCCAACGTTGTCAGCGGAGGCGGGCCAGGTCAGGGTGACCGAGGTGGGCGAGACGGCGGAGGCGGCCGGGGTGCCCGGTGCGGTCGGGGCCTGGGTGTCGGGGGCGGTGCCGCCGAAGACCGTGGCCTCGCGCGAGGTCGCGGCGATGCCGTGGGCGCCGTGGAAGACGCGCTGTCCCCAGGAGCTGAGCCGGTCCGGGTCGAAGCCGATCGCGAGGTCGAGGACCGGGTCGGTGTTGCCGCTCCAGGACCAGGCCAGGTAGCCGAGGCCGAGCCGCTCGGCGGTGGCCATCATGGTGTCCTCGTCCGGGTCGCCGTACTGGTCGGCCGGACCGCCGAACTCACCGATGACGAGGGGGAGTTTCGCGGCGACGAAGGCGTCGAGGTAGTCGTTGATCTCCTGGGCGGTGTCGAAGACGCTGTACATGTGGATCGAGAAGAGGAGGTTGCCGGTGGTGTCGGCGTCGTAGACCGTGCGGGCGTTGGCGCGCATGACGCCCTGCCAGTCCTGGCCCCAGTTGGGCGCGTCCACCATGATCGTGTGCTGGAGGCCCGCCGCGCGGAGCTTCTTGACCGCGGCGATGGTGGGCTCGGTCCAGCCGGCCGGATTCGTGTTGCCCCACGGCTCGTTGCCGATGTTGACGATGACGTAGTCCTCCTGGCCGGCCAGGACGTCCTTGAGGCTGATCCAGTAGTCGGCGGCGTGGTCGAGCGTGCCGGCGGCGGGGTCCTCACCGTAGCCGGTGGTGTCGTGCACCTCCAGGACGCAGATCAGGCGATTGACCTTGCAGTCGCGGATGACGGCCGCGACGTCCTGCGCGCTGTTGCGGGACCAGCGGTAGCCGTCGGAGAGGACGACCCGCACGGTGTTGGCCCCGAGCGCCTTGATGTCGGCCGGCGACCGGGTCTCGCCCGGGTACCAGGTGTGCGCGTGGTTGACGCCGCGCATGACGAAATCGTTGCCGTTTCCCTCCAGGAGGCGGCCGTTGCCGATGTGCAGCCCGGGCGCGGCGGCGGCCGACCGGGAGACGGCGTGGGCGGGGACCGGGGAGAGGCAGAGCAGACCCAGTGCGGTGACCACGGCGGCCAGCAAGACGGCAACCGGGTTCCTCTGTGTCGTGCGTGTCGGTGTTCTCACTGCGGCTCCATGAGTGGGTGAACAAGTCGGCCGAAACAATGTGGGAGCGCTCCCATACAGCCAGTGATGCCAGGTTCACGTCAAGAGAGCGGTATGGAAATGACCACCGGCCCTTCAAGGCGGGTCAGCAGCCGGGGCGGAAGCGACGACCGTCCTCCACGGCCCCGCTCTGCGGTGCGGCGGTGATCGGGACGTGGGCCCGGGCGCGGCCCCACCGGTCCAGCAGCCTGCCCATGCGTTTGGCGGTGTGCAGGGTGATGCTCCGCTCGCCGATCCGCAGCCCGGGATGGCGGCGCAGGATGCGTTCCTCCAGGGCGAGGCAGTCGGCGGGTGCGCGCAGCCAGACGGACAGCAGCAGGTTGTGCGGTCCGGTGACCGACGCGCACAGCCGGGTCTCCGGCAACCCCGCCAACGCGTGCGCCACGGCCTCGGTGCCGGGTCCCGGGGCGGCGATCCGGAACGTGGCGATGACCGGCCAGCCGGCCAGTTGCTGGGTGAGGTCGCAGCGGAAGTAGACCTCGCCGCCCGCGATCATGCGCCCCAGCCGCCGGCGTACGGTCGTCTCGCTCAGTCCGCACTCCCGCGCCAGCTCGGCGTGGCCGCGGCGGGCGTCGGCGCCGAGCGCGAGCAGGAGCCTGCGGTCGCCCTCGTGCGGTCCGGTGCCGGGCCGCGGCCGCGCGGGCCTGTCGCCGCCCGTGAGATGGGTGCGCTGGCGTTCGTTGAGCGTGTGCACCAGCCATCCGCTGCCCTCGCGGTACACCCGGGTGCACAGGCTCAGCCGCACCGAGCGCACTCCGTCCAGCCGCCCCAGCCGCCTGATGACGAAGTCGTCCAGGCAGGGCAGGTCGTAGGCGGCCACGCCCAGGAACAGCGAGTGGTCGCCCGTGGTCCGCTCCACGCTGAACACCGGTCCCCAGCCGCACAGTTCGGCGGTCAGCGCGTCGAGTGCGCCGGGGGCGCAGGCGAGATCGACGTAGCCGACGACCGAGGCGTGCCGCGCCGGGTAGGCCGTCATCCAGGCCAGGCCGCTGTCGGTGAGCCGCCGCCAGCGGCGCGCGGCGGTGGTGGCGTCGACGCCGATCACGGAGGCGATCTGCGCCCAGGGAGCGCGCGGCCGCAGTTGGAGGGCCTCGACCAGGGCCAGGTCGGTCTCGTCGGGACCGGCGGGGGTGACAGGGATGTCACGGGTGTCCGGGAGGGCGGTGTCGGTGGGCGGCACGCGTCCCATCCTGTCAGCGCGGACGGCCCGGCTGAAGCCCCGTGTCCCCTACCGGGGTTGCCGGATTCCGGCGCCAAGGCCGCGCGGGTGCCGGATTCCTGCGATTGCGTGGTGCGGAGCGGCGGCCGGTGCAGGGTGTCCGCCAAGCGTCACCTCGCACGGCGGGAGGACCCCTTGCTCAGAACCACCCGGACCACCGCGGTCCTGCTGTTCACCGCCTGGGCCGTCGACTACATCGACCGGCAGGTGATCAATCTGGCGCTGCCGTCGATCGGCGACACCTTCGGGCTCGGCCACGCGGAACGGGGCGTGATCCTCTCCTCGTTCTTCCTCACCTACGCGCTCACGCAGATTCCCGCCGGCCTGGTCGCCGCCCGCTTCGGCGGAGTGCGGGTGGTGTGCGTGGCCCTCGTCCTGTGGTCGGTCTTCACCGGACTGACCGCCGTGGCCTGGTCGTTCACCGCGCTCGTGGTCTGCCGTTGTCTCTTCGGCGTGGCCCAGGGCCTGTTCCCCGCGGCGGCCGTCGACACCCTGAGCCGGCGCAGCCTGCCCGCGCAGCGGCTGACCGCCAACGGCTGGATCCAGAGCTCCAACGCGGTCGGCGGGCTGCTGGCCGCCGTACTGGGCGGGCTACTGCTGGCCCGCTGGGACTGGCGGGTGATGTTCGCCGCCGTGTCCGTGCTGGGCCTGCTGGTGGTGGTCGCGATCCGGCGCCTGCTGCCCGGACCGCTGCCCGCCGAGCGGACCGGCCCGCCCCTGGCCCACCCGAAGGGGGCCGCGACCGCGCTGCTGCGAGCGCCCGTCGTCTGGGGCTTCGCGGTGATGTTCCTCGCCTACGACGTCGTCGTGTGGGGACTGAACAGCTGGAGCGCCTCCTTCCTGATGGAGGAGCGCGGTCTGGCGGTGGCCGACGCGGGGCTGGTGTCCCTGGCGCCGACGCTGCTCGCGGCGGTCGCCGCCATCGCCGGGGGCCGGCTGAGCGACAGATTCGAGGGGCGCCCCCGGCGGATCGTCGTCCCCGCCATGTGCGTGGCGGCCGGCCTGCTCGTCCTGCTGCCGCTCACCACCACACTGGCCCAGTTCGTGGTGGTCGGCACGCTCGTCAGCGGGGCCGTCGGTCTGTGCTACATGCCGTGCTTCTCGGTACCCCTGCGCAGCCTTCCGCCGGGCCTGACGGGAGCGGCCTCGGGAATCATCCTCTTCGGCGGCCAGTTGTATCGTGCCGACCCTGTTCGGTCACATCGTCGACGCCTTCTCCTACCGCACCGCGTTCTGGTCGCTGCTCGTGGGTCCCGCGCTCGCCGTCGCCGCCGTGCTCTGGGTGCCCCAGACCTCCCCCCGTTTCCTGGCGCGTCTGCGCGCCGTCGTCACCGACACCCCGAAGGAGGACGACAGTGATACGTCCGCTGCCGCCCACCCCGCCTGAGACCGGTCTGAGCCGTGGCCTCGCCGCTCACCTCCCGCACTGGGAGGAGGTCTACCGCGATCTGCACGCTCACCCCGAACTCGCCTTCCAGGAACGCCGGACCGCCGACGCCGTCGTCCGGGAACTGGCGGGCATCGGCGGCTGGGAGACCACCGAGCGGGTCGGCCGGACCGGTGTGGTGTCCCTCCTGCGCAACGGAGCGGGACCGGTGGTCTGGCTGCGCGCGGACATGGACGCCCTGCCCGTGCGGGAGGAGACCGGGCTCCCGTACGCCTCCGTCGAGCCGGGGCTGATGCACGCCTGCGGCCATGACGTGCACGTCGCCGCCCTGCTGGGGGTCTGCCGGCAGCTCGCCGCGCACCCCGACGCCTGGGGCGGGACCGTGGTGGCCGTCTTCCAGCCCGCGGAGGAGGTGGGCCATGGCGCGCGGGCCATGCTGGACGACGGTGTCCTCGACCGTTTCCCCCGGCCCGAGGTGGTGCTGGGCCAGCATGTGGGCCCGCTGCCCGCCGGTGTGGTGACGACCAGGCCGGGCACCCTCATGGCGGCGGCCGACAGCCTCCGCGTCACTCTGCACGGCGCGGGCGCGCACGCCTCCGCCCCCCATCTCGCCGTCGATCCGGTCGTGATGGCGGCGGCCGTGGTGCTGAGGCTGCAGACCCTGTCCGCCCGCCTGGCGCCGCTGTCCCCGTCACCGCTGCTCACGGTCGGGGCCCTGCACTCCGGCACCGTCGCGAACGTCATCCCGCACACCGCCGAACTGCTGTGCAGTCTGCGGACGTTCGACGCGGGGACCCGCGAGCGGGTCCTGGCCGACTTCCGGCGCGTCGTCGACGCGGAGGCCGACGCCCAGGGCGCCACCCGCGGGCCGGACATCACGACGTACGACTCCTTCCCCCTGACGGTCAACGACCCGGGCGCCACCGAGCGGGTGCTGGCGGCCGTCGCCGACGCCGGTGCCCTGGGGCACACCCTGCCCGCTCCACTCTCGGCCAGCGAGGACTTCGGCCGGTTCGCGGCGGCGGCCGGGTGTCCGTCGGTGTTCTTCCACTTCGGCGGCGCGGATCCCGCGGGTTTCGACGAGGCGGCCGTGGCCGCGCTGGAACGCGGCACGCTCCCGCCGGGCACGGCCACGAACCACTCCCCGTACTACGCGCCCTCCGACCGGCACGCCGTCGCCGCCGGGGTACGCCACCTCCTCGCCGCCGCCGCGTCGTGGCTGGGCCGGGACCCCCACACCGGAAGGACAGCCTCATGAGGCGCTGGAAGCCCGTTCTCCTCGCCGCCGCGCTCGCCCTGTCGGCGGCAGGCCCCACGGCCGCCGCCTCCTCGGTCGCCGCCCCCGCGCCCACGGTCCCGGCCTGCGCCTGGGAGCCGCTGGGTTACCAGACGTCCAACGTCGCCTATCCGGACACCAATGCCCGCTACTGGCTGCTGCGCTATACCGTCCGCGAGGGTCTGACCATCCGGCTCGACGGCCGCTTCCCCGACGCCCGCTACGCCTCGGTCGCCACCTACGACGCCCGCCGCAGCAGCTTCACGGGGCCCGGCGGAACCCCGTCCGCGCTGACCGACCACCAGCTGCTCCCCGACCGGGGCAGCCGCAACCCGTACCGCGAACCGGCCCGCCCCGGCGGCAAGTTCACGGTCACGGTCGCGGAGGCGCCCGCGGACCGGCCCAACGCCCTGCCGCTCGCCCCCGCCGGCACTCCGGAAGGCGCCGAGGGAACCGTCGTCTACCGGATCTATCTGCCGCACGGGGGGTTCCGCCTGCCGAAGGTCACCTTCGTCCAGGGCGGGCACCGCGTCCGGGTGGCGACGTGCGCGGACGCCCTGTCCCCCGGCGCGTCCACCGCCGGCGCGTCCACCGGGCCCTCGGTCGGCGCACCCTCCGGGACCGCGTCCCCGGCCGGGGAGGGCACCCCGCCCCGGCCGGCCTTCTCCCGGTCGGGCGGGGACGGTCTCTACCCCAACCCGGACAACGCCTACCTGAGCACCGGCTTCGAGGCGCCGCCCGCCGGCCAGGTCCTCGTCGTCCGCGGCAAGGCGCCCACCGCGACCGCCGGGGACCGCGCCCGGCCGTGGCCCGCCGGGAGTGCCCGGGTCCGGTACTGGTCGATGTGCGACAACCTGTGGTGGGGGCCGGGCGAGGTGGTCGCCAACCCGCTGCCCGGCGGCGGCGTCGACCCGGGCTGCCGCGCGGACTTCGACACCCGACTCTCCTCGGACGGCACGTACACCTATGCCGTCGGTACGGAGGACCAGCGGGCGGCCGTCGAGCGCGTGCCCGGGGTCACCTTCCTGCCGCTGTCCTCGGCCACACCGACCGCCCGGCACCTGCTGATCCTGCGGAACATGGTGGCCGCGCCCGGCTTCGCGGAGGCGATCCAGCGGGTCCCGGTGGGGAGCGGCCCGGCCCGCACCGCCGAGGTGATGGGCGCGTACTACCCCGAGGCGGCCTATTGCGACCTCGGTGCGCTCGCCAGGTCGGGGCCGGACGCCTGCACAGGGTCCTGACGCGACGCGGAACGCCGAGTCGTGGCAGGCCGGTTACGGCCCTACGGCCGGGCCGGCCTTCCCATGTCTCCCTCGGCCGTTGGGGCGTTGCCGGCCGCCGCTCCCGGCAGCGGGGGCGCCGTCGCCGACGGACCGCGGACCGGTCAGCCGGGGACCAGGTATCGCGGTGACCGCCGGCCCGTCCGCCTGACGGCGAGGAGCGGGGCGGGCCGGCGGCCGGCCCCGCTCGCGGGTTCCCCCGTCCCGTGGCCGGCTATGCCTCGGCGCGGGTGAGGAGGGCGTCGTCGGCCGACGGCTTCTGCGCGGGGGGAGCGGAGGCCTGGGCGGCGCGTACCCGGTCGAGCAGGGCCGCCGGGTCCGGGTGGGCCTGGAGAGCGGTGAGGAGCAGCCGCCACAGGTTGTGCAGGTGCTCCTCGATGTGCTCGCGGCCGTCCAGGGCGTCGGAGACGGTGTGGATGCCGAAGAACGCGCAGACCACGCTGTGCGCGGCGGGCACCGGATCGACACCGGCCGCCAGCTCCCCGTTGGCGCGTGCCTCGGCGAGGAGTTCGGTGACGACCCCGATCCAGTCGACGAAGGGCGTGGGCAGGGGCGCGGCGATGGCCTTGCGTTCCATCCACAGGCGGGAGCCGGCCCGTACGACGACGTCGTCCCGGAAGGCGCGGGCGACGGTGAAGCTCAGCGCCACCAGTTTCTCCAGCGCCGGGCGGCCGGTGGAGCGATGGTGTTCGATCATGCGCGGCCAGGAGGCGAAGTGCTCCTCGACCACGGCGAGGGCCAGTTTCTCCTTGCTGGCGTAATGGAAATAGATGGCGCCGCTGGTGCGCCCGGAAAGTGCGCTGATATCGCTGATGCTGGTCCCGGCATAACCCCGCTCATCGAACAATTGTGCCGCGGTTTCCAGCAGAGCCCGCCGTGTCAGATTCGCTCGCACGCGTCGCAACCTTTTTCCGAGGTTCCCGTACCTCTCCTGCCGCTAGGCAATGTAGTACCCGAGCCCGTCCGGACTGTCGAGTCGGTGTGCGGAACGCGCCGAACTGCGGTCTGCTGGGGGAATGGACGCTCGAATCCGTGGCACCGACGAAGAGCCGCGGTCCCTGAGCTGGTCGCGCACGGTCCCCCGGGAACTGGTCCACCGGGCGTCCGTGGCGGAGGTTCTGCTCACCGACGTACTACGCGTCGACGCAACGCGTTTCGTGGCGGCCGCCTGCTGGTCGCGGTCGCATCCCACCTTTCCGGTCGACGGCCACGCCGTACATCATCCGCTGATGGTCGTGGAGACATTACGGCAGCTGGGTATTTTCATCCCTTTGCGCTACCTCGGTGTACCGGTGGACACCCGCATGCTCATCACCGACGTCTTCTTCACCACGGAACCCGGAGCGCAGCCACAGGCCGCCCACGGCGCCACCCAGGTCACCTGCCGGGTGCGGGTCACCGGGCTGCGCGCCGGTCCCGACGGGGCCCTCGCCGGGTTGCGGCTGCACGCGGAGTTCCTGGCCGGCGGCGCGGTGTTCGCCAGGGCCGGCGGCGGTGCCCGGTTCCTCTCCCCCGAACGGTACGCCGCCTTGCGCGGGCCCCTCCTGGGCACCTGCCAGCCCCCGGCGTCGGCCGGGCTGCTCCGGCCCGACCCGGCACGGCTGGGCGTGCCCCATGCCCGGGACGTGGTCATCGGTTGCGCCGGCGGCCACGGCCGCGCCGGGCCCGGCGGCAGCGGCGGCCGGCACCGGCGGGCGCGGCCGCCGGCCCTGCGGGACCGGCCGGATGCGCCGGAGGTGCTGGTGGACGCGGCCGACCCCTGGCATCCCTTCTTCTTCGACCACGCCACCGACCACGTGCCCGGAATGGTGCTGCTGGAGGCGGCGCGCCAGGCCGCCGCACTGGCGAGCGAAGGGGTCCTGTCCCGGCCCATCGGCGTCCGCTTGACGGCGCTGCGCTTCACCGAGTTCTCGCCGCCCGCGCGGGTCGTCTGCGTGCCGCACCACCGCACCTGTGCCTTCCGGTTCGAGCAGGACGGAGAATGCCCCGCTTTCGGCGTTCTGCACTACCAATCACCCTTGCGGGCGTAACTTGCCGTGACACCTTGACTGCCACGTGTGAACAAATCTAGCGTAACGATCGTTATGTTCCCTGGTGGGACTAGTCCGTACAGGCGTCAACGCCCGTCCGTACGACGTTCGGCCCCGCCCGGAACCCTGCGCCGCCCCGCGCACACGGTGACCCGTCGGCGCCGCTCGCCCCCCTGCGGTGAGAGGACGCCACGCCCCGGTCTGCGCTCTCGCGGCCCCTCCGAACGGAAAGCACACAGATGACGCTTCATCGCATCCTTTCCTGGACACCGGCGGCCGTCGTCTTCGACTGCGACGGCACGCTGCTGGACACCGAACGACACTGGGAAACCGCCCGCCGGCGGGTCCTCGACGACGTGGGCCTCACCCCCGCCGCGGGCTTCGCGGAACGGGCCAAGGGCCTGCACTACACCGAGTGCGGGCAGCTCATGGCCGACGAGGGCGGCCGCCCCGAACTGGGACCGGACCTCGCCGACCGGCTGCTGCGGCACTTCCGGGTCCTGGTCCGCGAGCATCCGGTGACCATGCCGGGCGCCCGCGACCTGGTGCGGGCGACGGCCGCCTTCGCACCGTTGGCCGTCGCCAGCAACTGCCCCCGTGACGTGGTCGAACCCGGTCTGGAAGAGGCCGGGCTGCTCCGTCACTTCCGCGCCGTGGTGGTGCCCGAGGGCACGATCCGGCCCAAGCCCGACCCGGACGTCTATCTGACGGCCGCCCAGCGCTGCGGGGCCGATCCGGCCTACACGATGGCGGTCGAGGACACGCACTGCGGGATCCTCGCCGCGGTCCGGGCCGGACTGACGGTGCTCGGCGCCGGCCCCTGGCCCGGCGACGAGACCGCCGCCCTGACCGACCTGTGGGTCGAGACGCTGGAGGACCCGCGGGTCGTCCGCTGGGCCACCGAGCGGACACCGCTGCGGACCACGCCGCCGAAGCCCGCCGCGGCTCCGTCGCCGACCGGCTCCGGGCTCCGGCAGGCCACGGCTCCGTGACCGCCGTCCAGCGGCGGGCGAACGGCTCGGGACCGTCCTCGGGGGGCGGGTCACCGCTCGTTCAGCCCGGCTGCTCCGGCGCCGGATCCGCCACGAACGGCGGCAGTTCGGTGACCACTGCGCCGGCCGAGGACAGCAACAGGCCGACACCCACCGCACCGGGGTCGGGCACTCCCCTGCCCCGCTCGCCGACGTAACTGGCCCGGCCGCGGCGCGCACGCAGTCGCGCCGTCAAGCGCACCCCCTCCCATGCGGCGCGCGACGCATGGGCGAGGGCCACCCGGCTTCCGGCCCGCTCCGGACACACGCGCAGCGCCTCGCACGCCGGATACAGGGCATCCACGAGGGTCTTGTCCCCCGGCCGCGCCTCGCCGACCCGCTGTACGGCGGCGAGCCCACCGGTGAGTCCGGCCCGCAGCGCGGTCACGTCCAGTACCGGACCGACCGCCGCCAGCGCCAGTTCCGTCAGCAGCAGCCCGAACAGCGGGCCGCTGGTGCCTCCGACCCCGTCCAGGAAGACGGTCGCCACCGTCCGCAGCGGCCGGCCGGCCCGCCCGCCGGCAGCCGGTGTCACCGCCCCCGCCTGGTCCAGGGCACGCACGGACGCGTCGAGTCCCGATCGGAGATTCGTACCGAAGTCGCCGTCCCCCACCCGCTGGTCGAGCGCGGTGAGCTCGGCCTCGGTGGCCCGGACGGAGGCGGCGAACCGCCGCATCCAGCCTTCGGTGAAGGCCGCGTCCGTGGGCGGCGTATCCGTCCGAACCGGACGCGTGATACCGGTGTTGGGGGATGCTGCGTCGTCCTGCGCCGAGTAGTGCTCCAGCATGGTGCCACCTCCTGCCCGCCCTTGGTCACCGGGGCCATGAGGGCGTATGCGCGGGCGCGTCGAACCACTTGACCGTCTCCGGGTCCGCCCGCATCAGCGTGAGCGAGAAGCCCCGCATGTCCAGCGCGGTCACGAAGTCGCCCACGAGGACGCGTTCGAGGACCAGTCCCCACCGGTCCAGGCGCGCCGCGAGTTCCCGCGCGACGCCGTACAGCTCCAGACGCGTCACCCCGCCGAGCCCGTTGACCAGGGCGATGACCGAGTCACCGGCGGCCGGGTCCAGCGCCGCCAGCAGTTCCTCCGTCATCCGGGTGACCAGCTCGTCCAGGGCCGGCCGGGACTCCGTACGGCGGGCCCGCTCGCCGTGGATGCCGACCCCCCACTCAAGGTCCCCCTCGGCGAGGTCGAAGGCGGAACGCCCCGTGGCCGGTGTCCGATGTGCGGCCGAGGCGACCGCGAGGCTACGGCATCGGCTCACCAACTCGGTTCCGAGATCGGCGAGTTCGCGCAGTCCGAGGCCGGTGTCGGCGGCGGCCCCGAGGACCTTCTCCACCAGCACGGCGGCCCCGGTGCCCCGGCGGCCCGTGGCCGACTCGGGCGAGTCCGACGCCAGATCGTCGTCGATCAGCACGCGGGCGCAGTCGATGCCCTCATGGGCGAGCCGCTCGGCCGCGATGCCGAAGTTGATGCGGTCCCCCGTGTAGTTCTTCACCAGGTGCAGCACACCCGCGCCGCGCGACACCGCGCGGGAGGCGTCGAACACCTGCCGGTTGTGTGGGGAGGCCATCAACTGGCCGGGGCATACGGCGTCGAGCATGCCCGCGCCGAGGAAACCGAGGTGCAGCGGTTCGTGCCCGCACCCACCGCCCGACACGATCGCCACGCGGCGGCCCGGGGCCGGGTACCGGGCCCGGAAGAACCCGGCCTGTTCGTCGTGGACGACGAGGTCGGCGTGGACCCGGGCGAACCCGGCCAGTGCGTCGGGGACCATTCGGTCGAGCGAATTCGTGAAGTACACCACTGGCCGGCCTCCCAGACGTCCTCGGCCTCGCAGCGCCCCCGAGCGGGAAGCGGGAGGCCGGAAACCACGGTGGGTCGATCGGAGGCACGTCATCCACGGACGCACAACCCGGGATGCTGCCTCGTGTGTCTCCGGGTCTCACCTGCCTTATGGCGGTCCGCCTTGCGGCTGTCGCCGTCGGATCCGTCTTTCCGGCCATGCTGCGGCGGCCCGGCCGCGACGGCAAGTCGAGCCCGGCCGCCGCGCACACCGGAGGGACTTGGTGCATGCTTCCTCTCACGAGCTGCCCGCCCGGCGAGCTGCACGGGTACGGGGCGGGAGGGACGAGACGTCCGTGGCGGGCCGGGATGCGGCCGAGCAGGCCAAGCGCAGGGAGGTCAGGTCGTCCACGGCGAGCCGGAGCGGCGCGCCCCGGCCCCCGGGCGCCGGGGGTATGGCTGTAGGTGTCCGGCGCGAAGGGCCTCGACCGTCCTCCTGGCGCGACCCCTCGAACGGGGTCACTTGACGGAGCCGCCGGTGATGCCGGCGGCGATGTACTTCTGCGCGAGGACGAGCAGGACGGCGGCGGGGACCGCGGACAGCACGGAGGCCGCCATCACCGAGCCCCAGTCGCCCACGTGCGCGCCGATGTACTGGTAGATACCCAGCGTGACCGGCTTGACGTCGTCGGTGGTGTTGAGGGTGAGCGCGAACATGAAGTCGCTCCACGAGAACAGGAAGGCGAACAGCCCCGAGGTGATCAGGGAGTTGCGGCTCATCGGCAGCACCACCCGCAAAAAGGTGCGCAGCCGGCCCGCCCCGTCCATCTCCGCGGCCTCGATCACCTCGCCGGGTATGGACTGCATGAACGACCGCATCAACACAATGGAGAAGGGGATGCCCAGGGAGGCGTCCGCGAGCATCAGCCCGAAGTAGGAGTTGACCAGGCCCAGATCGACGTACGACGTGTACAGGGCGTTGGCGATGACGATGCCGGGCACCATCTGGGTGATCAGGGTGCCGAACACGATGGTGCGGGTGCCGCGCAGCCGGAACCGGGCCAGCCCGTAGGCGGCCGGGGCCGCGATCGCCAGGCAGATGACGACCGCGCCGAGCGAGACCAGCAGCGAGGTCAGCAGATGCCCGCCCTGGTCGTCGAGCGCCTTGGCAAAACCGGACAGGTCCAGGCTGTGCGGCACCGGATCGACCTCCAGCAGCCCGGCCTCGGGCTGGAGCGCGGTGTCGAGCATCCAGTACAGCGGGAACAGCATCACGGCCAGGACGAGCACTCCGGCCACGGTGGAGCCCCAACGGCGCCGGCGCGCACGCAGCTTCACGTTCTCGGCGGCCATCGCCGGTCACTTCCCCTCGGTGCGGTTGGCCCGCAGGTAGAACACCGCGAAGACCGCGGAGATCAGGATCAGTACGTTGCCGACGACGGCGCCGGCCCCGAAGTCCAGCCGTACGAAGGAGTTCTGGTAGGTGAGCGTACCCAGGGTCTGGGTGGCGTCGGCGGGGCCGCCGTCGGTGAGGGCCAGGATCAGGTCGAGGATCTTGACCGTCGACATGAAGCCCAGGACGAGGACGACCGTGATGACGGGGCGGAGCGTCGGCAGAGTGACGGAGCGGAAGGTCCGCCAGGCGGAGGCGCCGTCCAGGGCGGCGGCCTCGTACAGCTCACGGGGGACTTCCTGGAGACCGCCGTACAGGATGACCATGTTGAACGGGATCCCGATCCATATGTTGACCAGAATGACCGAGAGCAGGGCCATGTGCGGACTGGTCAACCATGGAGTGTGGCCGTCCAGGCCGACGGTGTCCATGAAGGAGTTCAGTACACCCGTGTCCTGGTCCAGGATCCGTCGCCACACGATGCCGGAGACCACCATGGGCACCAGCCAGGGCAGCAGGATCAGCGACCGCAGGACGCCGTTCAGCGGGAACCTGCGGGTGAAGAAGACGGCGAGGGCGAGGCCGGCGCAGAACTGGCCGAGCAGCGAGCCCGCGGTGAAGACGAGCGTGTGCCACAGGGCCTTGCCGAACAGGGCGTCCCGGAAGACCGCCGACCAGTTGTCGAACCCGTTGAGGGGCGCCTCCCCGGTGAAGAACGTCTTCGGCGTGTAGTGCTGGAAGCTCATCACGACGTTGCGGACGAGCGGGTAGCCGAAGAACAGCAGCATGAACAGCACGGCGGGGGCGACAAACCCCCACTGGGCCAGCCGGCGCCGGTACCGCGGCCGGGCGGAGGCCGGTACGCCGGCCGTGGGCGCCGCGCCGCGCGCGGTGACGGTGGGCGTGGTCATCCGCGCGTACCTCGGTTCCCGCTCGTGGCTTGCTGCTGGGCGCGCTGGAGGGCGGCCTGGCTGGACTGGCCGGTCAGGGCGGCCTGGAAGGCGCTCTGCAGGGCGAGCGACACACCCGGCCAGCCGGCGCCGAGCCGGGCCGTGCGGGACCGGGCCGCGGCCACCTGGTCGGCCAGCGCGTCCAGGTGGGGCACCTGTTCGCGCCAGACGGCGGCGGCCTTCTCGTTCGCCGGGACCATCCAGCTGTTGCGGGCGTAGGTCAGCTGCTCGCGCTCGCTCGTCAGGCAGCCGACGATCTTCCCCGCCATCCGTTCCCGCCCCTCGTCGCCGGTGTCCGGGACGGTGAGCACGGCACCGCCCAGCGGGGCCACGGACTTCGCGCCGGGCCTCGGCACGGGGATCCGCGCGAGGCCCCAGTGCAGGGACTTCCTGGTGTTCAGGGTCTCGACCTGCCACGGGCCGTTGATCATCATCGCCGCGTTGCCCGCCATGAACTGGTCGTTGACGTCGGCCTGCGTCCAGCCCACCGTCGACTTCGACAGCGAGCCGTCCTTCAGCAGGCCCTTCCAGAAGTCCAGCGCCTCGACGACCCTCGGCCCGTCGAGGCGGGTCTCGTCGCCGCCGTTGGACCACATGAACGGCGTGAACTGGAAGACGCCGTCCTCGGCGCCGCCCGCGCTGAGCGCGAGGCCGTAGCGCTTGCCCCGGGTCAGCTTGCGCGCGCTCTCGCGCAGTTCCGCCCAGGTGGTGGGCACCTTCAGGCCGGCCTGGTGGAGGAGATCCTTGTTGTAGAAGAGGGCGAGCGTGTTCACCGACCGGGCGGCTCCGTAGTACGTGCCCTGGTAGGAGCCGAAGTTGACGATGCCGCGCGGCACGCCGTCGGTGCCCAGTCCGAGCGTCCTGAGGTCGGTCAGCCCGCCGGCCTCGGCGAACACCGGCATCTCCGAGGCGTCGAACTGCACGATGTCCGGCAGCGACTTGGAGGAGGCCATGCGCAGTGCCTTGGTCATCACCTGGGCCGCCGGGACGCTCTGCTGCTCGACGGTGACGCCGAGCCGCTCGCCGCACCGGGCCATCGCCTCGGCGTCCCAGCGGTGGTACGTCTCGTCGGTCGAGGAGTTCAGCACGGTGTAGACGGAGCCGTCGCGCTGCCGGCCGCAGCCGGTCAGCGCCGCACCGGCGACCAGGGCGTAGACGACTGCGAGAGGTATCACGGCCCTGCGGGAGCGTCTATTGAAGCGCTTCGACATGTACGGCCCTTGCCTGTCGTACCGTCCGGCAGCGGCGCCGGACGCCTTTGTTTATGGTGATGACTAATACGCCATGCATGGGCCGCAGCGCCAGACCCCGGCACCCGTCCCGTTCACCCGCACCCCGGGTGACGATCGCCGGGAAATCCACAATCCTCCCTGTTCAGAAGCGATTTAACGGTGCGCGGACCTGCCCGGCGACGAAGTGTTCTGTGTACGATCGCCTCGCCGGGCGGCGCCTTCGCGCCCTACTCGAATCACTCCAGCTCCCCCCGAGGAAGAACATGAAGTTCACCAACGGCTTCTGGCGCGTCCGCGACGGCGTGCAGATCGCGTATGCCGTACAACCCCGTGATGTCCGTCTGTCTTCGAAGCGCTTCACCGCATATGCCGCCGTGCAGAAGGTGACGCGGAGAGGGGACACGCTCAACGCGCCGCTGCTCACGGTCGACTGCTTCTCCCCCGCCGAGGGCGTCATCGGCGTGCGGGTCACCCATCACGCCGGCAAGCGCCGCCCCGGCCCTGACTTCGCCCTCGGCGAGGAGCCGGACGGCGCGGGCGTGGTGCGCCGCGACGGCACGGTCACGGAGCTGACCAGCGGGCCGCTGACCCTGCGCCTGGACGAGGCGGCCCCGTGGGCACTGGCGTTCCTCGGCGCGGACGGCCGGGAGCTGACGCGGGCGGGCGCCAAGGGCACCGCCTTCGCCACCACCGACGACGGCGCCCATCACGTCCTGGCGCAGCTGGCGCTTGGCGTGGGCGAGCAGGTCTACGGCCTCGGCGAGCGCTTCACCCCGTTCGTGAAGAACGGCCAGGTGGTGGACATCTGGCAGGCGGACGGCGGCACCAGCAGCGAACAGGCCTACAAGAACATCCCCTTCTACCTCTCCTCACGCGGCTACGGCGTGTTCGTCAACCACCCCGGCAAGGTCTCGTTCGAGGTCGGCTCGGAGTCCGTCGGGCAGGTGCAGTTCAGCGTCGAGGACCAGAGCATCGAGTACTACGTGATCGCCGGCCCCACCCCGAAGGAGGTGCTCGCCCGCTACACCGCCCTGACCGGCCGTCCGGCGCTGCCGCCCGCCTGGTCCTTCGGCCTGTGGCTGACCACGTCGTTCACCACCGACTACGACGAGGCGACCGTGATGTCCTTCGTCGACGGCATGGCCGAGCGCGGCATCCCGCTGTCGGTCTTCCACTTCGACTGCTTCTGGATGCGCGAGTACCAGTGGTGCGACTTCCAGTGGGACCCGGCCGTCTTCCCCGACCCGGAGGGCATGCTGGTCCGGCTCAAGGAGAAGGGCCTGCGGGTCAGCGCGTGGATCAACCCGTACATCGCGCAGAAGTCCCCGCTCTTCGAGGAGGCGGCGGCACTGGGCCATCTGGTGCGCCGGCCGGACGGCGACATCTGGCAGTGGGATCTGTGGCAGGCCGGCATGGGCCTGGTCGACTTCACCAGCCCCGAGGCCCGCGCCTGGTTCCAGGCCAAGCTGAAGACGCTGCTCGACCAGGGCGTGGACTGCTTCAAGACCGACTTCGGCGAGCGCGTTCCCACCGATGTCGTCTGGCACGACGGCTCCGACCCGGAGCGGATGCACAACTACTACACCCACCTGTACAACCGGACCGTCTTCGAACTCCTGCTGAAGGAGCGGGGCGAGGGCGAGGCCGTCCTCTTCGCCCGCTCGGCGACGGCGGGCGGGCAGCAGTACCCGGTGCACTGGGGCGGCGACTGCTGGGCGTCGTTCGAGGCCATGGCGGAGTCCCTGCGCGGCGGGCTGTCCCTGTCGCTGAGCGGCTTCGGTTTCTGGAGCCACGACATCGGCGGCTTCGAGGGCACCCCCGACCCGGCGGTGTTCAAGCGCTGGCTCGCCTTCGGCCTGCTCTCCTCGCACAGCCGGCTGCACGGCTCCACGTCGTACCGGGTGCCGTGGAACTTCGGCGAGCAGGCGGTGGCGGTCGCCCGGCGGTTCACGCTGCTCAAACACCGGCTCATGCCCTACCTGTACGGTGCCGCGGCCGAGGCCCACCGCACCGGCGTGCCGGTGATGCGCCCGATGCTCCTGGAGTTCCCGCACGACCCGGCGTGCCGCCCGCTGGACCGCCAGTACATGCTGGGGCCCGATCTACTGGTCGCCCCGGTGTTCACGGAGGACGGCGAGGTGGAGGTCTATCTGCCCGAGGGCACCTGGACGCATCTGCTGTCCGGCGAGCGGGTCGCCGGCCCGGCCTGGCGCACCGAGCGGCACGACTACGACAGCCTGCCGCTGTACGTCCGCGAGGGCGCCGTACTTCCGCTGGCGGCCGACGACAGCCGCCCGGACGGCGACTGGCTGGACACCCCCACCCTGCTGGTCCACCCCACGGCCGAGCCGGGATACACCGCCGAGGTCACGGTTCCCGACCTGTCGGGTGCCCCCGCCGCCACCTTCGCCGTCCGCCGCGACGGCAGCGGGTTGCGGGTCACCGCGCGCGGCACCGACCGCCCGTTCACCGTCCGCGTCGCGGGCGACGGCGCGAGCGCGACCGGCACGGGCGAGGTGGTCGTACCCCTGGGCTGAGCGGGCCGGATGCCGGCCCCGGGTAATACGCGGGAAAGGGCACGCGATGCCCGGCTAGTCTGTCGCGGCAGGCAGGCCGGGCAGCAGTACATGGGGGGACACGATGACCGCCGTCTCGAAGAACAACGCGAAGCGCGTCACGGCGCCCGTCGCCACCGAACGGCTCGTGCTGCGGCCGTTCACATCCGCCGACGTCGAGGACCGGTACGCCTACCAGCGCCTGCCGGAGGTGGCGCGCCACCTGTACCGTCCGCCGCTCACCCGCGAGGGCTGTGCCGAGTCCATCGCGGCCCGGGCCGAGGGCACGGACTGGCGGACGGACGGCGATACGCTGCTGCTGGCCGTGTGCCGGGCGGGGGAACCCGGTGTCGTCGGCGAGGTGGTCCTCACGCTCACCAGCGCGCACGCGCGGCAGGCGGAGATCGGCTGGGTGTTCAACCCCCGCCACGCCGGCCGGGGTTACGCCACCGAGGCGGCGGGCGCGCTGCTCTCGCTGGCCTTCGGGCAGTTGGACGCTCACCGGGTCTTCGCCCGGCTCGATGTCCTCAACACGGCGTCGGCGCGGGTGTGCGAGCGCCTCGGGATGCGCCGCGAGGCCCATCTGGTCGAGAACGACCTCGACGGGGACCGCTGGGGCAGCGAGTACGTCTACGCGATGCTCGCCCGGGAGTGGAAGGGCTGAACCCCGGCCGGGTCCGGCGGCTCAGCCCGTCGCCGTGTCCGCGGCCAGTGCCTCGCGGAGCCAGGCGTCGGCCGCGCCGAGGGTGAGGCCGGGGAGGAGGACCCCCGCCAGATGCCAGTAGCGGCGCATCATCGGGTGGTCCGCCGCGGTCAGGCGGGCGGCCAGTGCCTGACGGAAGGCAGGGGTGTCCCGGGTGCCGGCGGCCCGCGCGTAGGCGGCGGCATAGCAGTCCAGGGCCTCGCCCGGGCCCGGGGCGCGGCCGGCCCGTACGGCGGCCTCCACCAGTTGGTGGGCCTCGTACAGGCCGTCGTAGAGCAGGTCCGGGTGGTTCTCGGTGACGGGCCGGTGGGCGGCGAGGCAGTGGTCGGTGGCGGCCGTGGCCAGCGCGTGCACGCGGGCGAAGGTGAGGACCTGGTCGGTGGTGGGGTCGGCGGGCGGCTGGGGAACGGCCGCCTCGGTGATCGCGGAGCGAAGGCGGGCGGAGAGCCGGGTGGGCAGCAGCCGGCGCCAGTAGTGGGCGATCGCGGAGGTGTCGGGCGGGACGCTGACCGCTCCGATCAGCTCCAGGCGCTCCGCCAACTGCCCCGGCTCGCTCTCCCGCAGCGCCCGCAGCGCGGCCTCCCGCCAGCGCAGGGCGGCGAGTTGACCACTGATCTCGTCCAACCGCCGTGCCACCACGGCTTCCAGGCCCTCGCCCGGTTCCGGGCCCTCACCGGATTCCAGGACCCGCTTGATCTCGGGGACGGGGACGTCGAGGGCGCGCAGCGACCGGATCGTCCGCAGCCGGGCCAGGGCGTCCGGCCCGTAGCGCCGGTGGCCGCCGCTGCTGCGGGCCGCTTCGGGCAGCAGGCCCTGGTCGGAGTAGAAGCGGATGGTCTTGACCGTGGTGCGGGCCCGCGCGGCCAGGTCGCCGATGCTCAGGGTGCCGTCCGGTGACACAGGTTGAACCTCCCTCAGGGGGAGTTCCTACGTTACCCGCGACGACCTACTTGTCTGGAGGCGCTGATGTCTGCGTTTGTGCTGGTCTCCGGCCCGTTCACCGACGGGCGGATCTGGGATGCGGTGGTGGGCCGGCTGCGGCGGAAGGGCGCCGGGGCACACCCGGTGTCGCTGGACACGCGGCCGGAGGCCGACCTGGAGACGCACGTGAAGGACGTGGTCCGGCTGATCGACTCCCTCGACGCCCCACAGGTGGTGCTGGTCGGCCACGACTACGCCATCCACCCGGTGCTGGGCGCGGCCGACCTGCGCCCGGAGCGGGTGGCCCGCGTCGTCCACCTGGACGCCGGGCTGCCGCGGCACGGCGATCCGGCCCTGGCCCTCGTCCCGGATCCCGCGGTACACCAGCTGCTCGGTACCGGCGACGACCCGCGGCCCGTCCCGCCGCCGGGGCCACGGGACTGGCAGCGCTGGGGCAGCACGGAGGGCCTTACGGCCGGCCAGCTGGAGTTCCTGAGCGAGCGGGCCGTCGCCCAGCCGCCGCGCACGCTGACCCAGCCGCTGCGGCTGACCGGCGCGGCGGCCGGTGTGCCGGTCAGCGCGGTCCTGTGCACGGCCGGAGGGACGACCATCGAGGGGATCCAGGAGCTGGTCCGCGTCGGCCCGCCGCAGCTGCGCGAGCTGGCCGATCCGCGGGTGGGCTTCTTCGAGCTGGCCACCGGTCACTGGCCGATGCTGTCCACTCCACGGGAGCTGACCGAGGTCCTGTGCCGCGCTGCCGCGGACGAGGGGCACAGGCTGACCCCGCCCGAGGACGAACCGTCCTCCCTGCGCCCGTTCCTGCTGGATCCCCCGGAGCGGCCACGGGTCAGGACCGGCCGCGTGGACCTGCACCTGCCGGAACCGCGAGAGATGCCCCGGCCGGCGGTGCTGTTCGTGCACGGCGGCCCGGTGTCGCCCGATGTGGTCCCGGCGCCCCGCGACTGGCCGTTCTACCTCGGCTACGCCCGCCTCGCGGCGAGCCTGGGCGCGGTGGGCGCCGTCGTGGAGCACCGCCTGCACAACCTCGCCGCCTACCCGCGGGCCGCGGACGATGTGACCGAGGCCGTCGAACTGCTGCGGGCCGACCCGCGCGTGGACCCGGAGCGCATCGCCCTGTGGTTCTTCTCCGGCGCCGGGCTGCTCGTCACCGACTGGCTCACCGCCCCGCCGAAGTGGCTGCGCTGCGTCGCCCTGACCTACCCGGTCCTGGCCCCGCTGCCCGGCTGGGGTGCCGTCTCCCCCCGCTTCCGTCCGGCCGAGGCGCTGCGGGCCGACGGGGCGCAGCCGCCGCCGCTCGTGCTCACCCGGGCGGGCCTGGAGACCCCGCAGATCGCCGCCACGGTCGAGGGGTTCCTGGAGGCGGCGCAGGAATCCAGGACACCGGTGGAGATCGTCGACGTACCGCACGGCGCCCACGGCTTCGAGTCGCACGGCCCGACGGACGAGTCCCGTGAGGCGGTCCTTCGCGCGATGCGTACGGTGCTCTCCCGCCTGGAGAGCTGACGCCGGTGTCGGACGAGCGGGTCGGGGGGCTGTGCCGCGCGGGCTCCCCCGAGGCCGCGCGGAGGGACGGGCTCGCCTCGCTGTGGCCGCTGCCGCTGTTCTTCGGCGGGCTCAGAGCGCTGATCGTGGAGGTCGGGGCGGTCGTCGCGATCGTGACGCGGAGGCGTTGGACGGTCGTGCGCCGAGCCGGCGACCGCCGGGGTCGGTGATCCGGCCGGCGGCGGTCGCCTCGCCGCGGTCCCGGTGCCGACCCCGGGCTCGTACGTCCGGTGCCGCGCCATGGCTCACACCGGTTCGGGCTGCGGCTCCGGTCGGGGCGCCGGCACGGGCTTCGGTTCCCACCGCGAGGTGGTCCGCAGGTAGCCGTAGATCACCGAGAGCATCGCCAGGATGACGAGCGGCCCGAACAGCCAGGGCGCCTTGGCCATCTCCATCGGCAGATAACGGTACGCCAGCAGGAGCGCCACGAAGACCGTCGTGCCGTGGGCGACCAGTTGGGTCCCCGAGCGGTCCCAGCCCCGGGCGAGCGAGCGCAGCCCGGCCTCTATCGTGAGCGTGAACACCACACCGGCCACGATGTCGGCGCCGTAGTGGTAGCCGAATCCCAGGGTCGCGCCGAGCGTGGCGATCAGCCAGAACGTGCCCCCGTACCGCAGGACGCGCGGACCCTTGCGGGAGTGGATGAAAATGGCGGTGGCCCAGGCCGTGTGCAGGCTGGGCATGCAGTTGCGGGGGGTGATCCCGTCGTACAGCATCGGGTGCGGTGTGGTGATCGGTGTCGGCGTGTGCGGCCACAGGTTGGCCGCCGCCCACTCCAGGCCGCCGGTGCCGGAGGCGCCCGGGCCGTAGGCGAAGATCGGCCCGACCACGGGGAAGATCATGTAGATGCCCGGGCCGAGGAGGCCGATCACCAGGAAGGTGCGCACCAGGTGGTGGCGCGGGAAGCGGCGCTCGGCCGCCACGTTGCGCAGCTGGTACAGCGCGACGACGACCGCGGCGACCGCGAGCTGCGCGTAGACGTAGTCGAGCAGGTGCGTGCCGACCGGGCCGCTGGCGTTCACCAAGCGGCCGACCAGCCACGACGGGTTGCCCAGCGCGTGGTCGGCGGTCGCCACGTACTGGTCGAGTACGGTCGGCCGGCTCTTGGACGTGATGAGCAGCCAGGTGTCACCGGTCTTGCGGCCGGCCATGAGCAGCAGGCCCAGTCCGACGCCCTTCAGCAGGAGGGCACGCTCCTGGCCGGTGCGGCGGGTGACGGCGACGACCCCGCAGCCCAGGAGCACCCACAGCGCGCCGTTGCCGAAGGGGTGGCCCTCGTCCAGGTCGAAGTCGTAGCCGGACGCCCAGCGCACCAGCAGGAACACGGCGTCGATACCGACCGCGACACCGGCGGCGACGAGTCGTTGCCGCCAGGTGAGCACCACCATCATCAGGCCCATGCTGGCGTACAGCAGGAATCCCGATTTGGGCGGAAATACCAGCTCTCGCGCTTCGGTGGCGAGCGGCCCCCGCAATCCGTAATGACGTGCGGTGATCTCCAGTGCGACGAGGAAACCGAGAGTCGTCACACCCGCCGCGGTCCAGAGGATCACCCGTGGTCGGCGCCACGGGGCGACCTCGGTTCCGCCCTTTATTCGGGTACGTACCCGTGTTGGTATAGGTATCAATTCTCTGGCCGATTTGTTAGTTGTTGTCTATTTTGGTGACTCTTCGCGCCGGATAGCACACTTTTCCGGTGAATGACGAGCGATGGGTACGCTCGTCATGAGTTCGATCATGTTAGCCGAGTGCCGCGGCCGGGGTTTGCCTCTTACATACGGTACGAAGATCGCCCTCCCGGGAAATACGAAGGCGCGCGCCGGCCTTCTTGGTCGCCAGCCGCGTCGACCCGCCGGAGCCGACGCACCACGTCACCGCTCGCGCGTCCAGGCGAGCGTGATGCGCATGTCGCCGATCCGCCAGCCCGCCGGCGTCCGCACGGTCGTACAGGCGACGCGCAGACCGCTGGTGCGGTGGGGCGGTTCGCCGTCACGGTAGAAGTACACGACCTGGTTCGCCGTGGCCTCCGCCCGGTCGCCGTCCATCCGCACCAGCACGTCTCCATGGACGTGTTGGGTGCTCTCCCCCGCCACCCGGCTGCGCTTCAGGTGGGCGGTCACCTCATCGAGGCCGTGCAGCTCGGCGCGCGGTGAACGCACCGTGATGTCGTGGTGGTAGACCGTGGGCGCGTCCTCGTGCCGGCCCTCGTCCAGCAGACGGGCCAGGCGGGCGAACAGTTCGGCGATCTCGACGCGATCGGCGGCCGGGGCAGCGGTGGACACGGCGCCTCCTTTGATGGTCGCTCCAATGTTGGCAGGACCAACACTATCCACAAGTGTTGGTCCCGCCAACATGGCTAGAGTGGTCGCCATGGAAGAGATCCCCGAGCGCCTGACGGTGCGGCCGAGCTGGCTGATCACCCAACTGGCCGTGCACGCCCGCAAGCTGGTGTTCGACGGTTTCACCACCGTCGGGGCGCGCGGGTACCACTACCGCATCCTGGCGGCACTGCACGAGCACGGGCCCGCGAGTCAGGCCGAGTTGGGCCGTCGGTGCCGCATCGACCGCAGTGATGTCGTCGCGGCCGTCAACGAACTGGTCGCGCAGGGCTTCGTCGACCGCACGCCCGACCCGGACCATGGCCGGCGCAACAAAGTGACCCTCACCGACGCCGGCGTCCGACAGTTGCGCCGCATGGACAAGGTGCTCGACCGGGTGCAGGACGACCTGCTCGAACCGCTGTCGGCGGAGGAGCGGCAGACCTTGACCCGCCTGCTCACCCACGCCCTCGCCGCGCACGAGCCGCGGTGACAGCCCGGCGCGCCGGTCCAGGGCCGCCGGGGCGCCTCCTCGCCGAGGCCGGGCCGGAGGCGTGTCGCTTCCAGGCCCCCGGCCCGCCAGCCCGGCCGGGGGCGGGACGGAGCGCGCATTCTCCGTCGCGCCCCGGGCCCCCGTCGACCTCCGAGGGGCCGGCGGAGGCTAGGCGGTGCAGGTGAGGGCGTCGGGGATCAAGGCGAAGGTCTGCTCGATGAGCCGCGTCAGGCCGTCGCGGCCCCCTTCGCCGCCCTGCGCCGTCCAGCGCAGGCACGCCGTGCGCCAGGCGGCGACGAAGATCTCCACGGTAAGACGGAGGCGGGAGTCGTCCACCCCCGCGCCGGAACGGCCGGCCAGTGTCTCGACCATGGCGCGGGTGGTGTCCTGGCAGTACCCCAGGCTGTGCGCCTGCAGTACGGGAACGGACTCCGACAGCTCACGGGTGGCCAGGAACCGGCGTTCCCAGTCCGCGTCCATCGCCTCCAGGGTGGCGTCGAGGGCCACTCGGAGCGCTTCAAGGAGCGGGCCGTCCAGTCGCGCGGCGGCCACGCGGTCCAGATACGCCGACCACAGATCGCTGTCGGCGGCGAGCGCCACGTCCTCCTTGGACCGGTAGTTCCGGAAGAAGGTGCGCTTGGACACCTCCACCGCGTCACACAGGTCGTCGAGGGTGGTGGCGTCATAGCCGCGTTCGGTGAAGAGACGGAGCGCGGTCTCGGCCAGGGCGCGCCGCGTGCGCAGCTTCTTCCGTTCCCGTAGCGGCAGTTCGCGCAGATCGTCACTCACGTCATGAGTCTACCACCCGGACGCTGTTGCCCTTTGACAGCTAATGCCACTCAGTGGCACTGTCGCCCAAGTGGCCGTTCGTTGGCCGCTTCTTGCCGTCTCCTGAAGGAGCCCTCCCCCCGTGACTACCGTTTCCGCGGACCGCTCACGTCCGGCGATCACGCTGGCCGTGGTCCTGCTCGCCTTCGCCACCGTGCCGATGTCCATCTCCGGAGCGGCCGTCGCGCTGCCCGGCATCGGCGCGGACCTGCACACCGCGGGGGCACCCCTGCAATGGGTCATGAACGCCTACAACCTGACGTTCGCCTCGTTCATGCTGGTCGCCGGGTCCGCGGCCGACCTGGTCGGGCGCCGGCGGGCCTTCGCGACGGGAGCGGCGGTGTTCGCCGTCGGCTCGCTCGCCACGGCGGTCGCACCCGGCGTCGTCCTGCTGGACCTCGCCCGCGCCCTGTCGGGCGTCGGCGCGGCGGGCGTGTTCGCCAGCGGTGGCGCGATCCTGGCCACGGCCTTCGACGGTGCCGCGCGCACCCGTGCCTTCGCGGCCCTCGGCAGTGCCGCCGGCATCGGGCTGGCGACGGGGCCGACCCTGTCGGGCTGGCTGGTCGGGACGCTCGGCTGGCGCGCCACGTTCGGAGTGCACGCGGCCCTGCTCGCCGTGGCGCTGACCGGCGTCGGCTTCGTCACCGAGTCCCGCGCCCCACGGCGTCCCCGGCTGGACGCGACCGGCGCGCTGGTGTTCGTCGCGGGTCTCGGGCTGCTCGTCCTCGGTGCGGTCCAGGGCCCGCAATGGGGCTGGACGAGCCCCGGCACGGCGGCTCTGCTCGTCGCCGGCGCGGGTCTGCTGGTGCTGTTCGTCGTTCTCCAGTCACGTTCCACGGCCCCCGTGCTCGATCTGACGCTGGTGCGTGACCGCCGTTTCCTCGCGCTGTGCATGGTGCCCGTGGTGTCGACGTTCGGCTTCGTGACGCTGCTGACATACCTGCCCACCTACCTGGTGGGGGCGAGCGGCTTCTCCGCCCAACGCGCCGGAACGGTCCTGCTGTTGATGACCGCGCCGGTGCTGCTGGCCCCGCCGCTGTCCGGGGGCCTGGTCAACCGGGGTGTGTCCCCCCGTGCGCTGATCACGTTCTCCCTGCTGATGTTCGCCGGCGGAAACGCCTGGCTCACCGTGATCGGCCCCGGCGCCTCCATCGCCGTGATCGCCGGTCCGCTGCTGATGACCGGGCTGGGCGCCGGAGTGTCGTTCGGCGTGGGCGACGGTGCGGCGATGAGCCTCGTCGAGCCCGAACGGGCCGGTATGGCCACCGGGTTCCTCAACACCATGCGCATCGGCAGCGAAGCCATCGTCATCGCCGTGTACGGCGCGGTCCTGGTCAGCCTCATCGACGCCCGCGTCGGATCGCGCGAGCTGGCCGCGAAGGCCGCCGCGGGCGACCTGTCCGGCAGCGGCTCGGCCGCACTGGCCGACGGCTTCACCCACGCCCTGCACCTCGCCCTGTACGGAACGGCCGCCGTGTGCGCGGTCGGCGCGGTGGCCATCTTCGCCGCGCTGGCCCCACCCCGCCGGAACACCACCGCGACGCCTCTCGCTGCCGAGCCCGCCCGGCAGCCCACGAAGGCGGCCTGACCGGCCCCGGTGACCGCCGGCCTGGTCACCTGCTGCGAAGGAGGCTCGGGAGGTGATGACCCGGGCGCGGGCGCCACGAGCCCCGAAACGGAGGCGCGCGGAAGCCGTCGTCGGCGTTCGTCCTCCGTCGGGCCCGCTGAACTCGCCCTGCCGATAGGGTCTGTGATCATGATGCGCGCCTGGCTCCTGCCCCTCCTGTTCACCGGCTGCGGCTCGCTCGTCGCGGCCGTGGGCGCCGTGGACGGGTCCGTCGGACCGGCCGTCGCGGTGTGGCTGGTGTTCGCGCTGCTCGCTGGGATGCACTCCCCGCTGGTGTTCCCGCGGCCGGTCGGTGCGGTGGAGGCGCGGGAGCGCGGCGCGGTCGACGGCCGGCCGATCGTCTACTGGCGGGCGGGGTGCAAGTACTGCCTGCGCCTGCGGTTCCGGCTGGGCCGTGACGCCCGTCGGCTGCACTGGGTCGACATCTGGCGTGATCCGGCCGGCGCGGCGGCGGTGCGGGCGGTCAACGGCGGTGACGAGACCGTGCCGACCGTGGTGGTGGCGGGCCGGCCGTACGTCAACCCCGACCCACGATGGGTGCGCGCCCAGCTCTGATCGGCGGGTGTGGTGGCCGGCTCGGGAGGAGTGCGCGTACGCCGTGTGCGTCGGCCTCGGTCAGGCCGTGGACGGGTCCGGGAGCGGCCGCCCGCCGCCGGGCTTCACAGGCTCAGGGTGATCGCGGCGCCGAGGCCTCCCAGTACCAGGGCGACGCCGGCTTCGGGCCAGCCGCCGGCGCGCCAGGGGAAGAAGCGGTCGAGCGCCAGCCGGCCCGGGCCGGTCGCGGCCACGGCCAGGGCGACGACGGCGATGCCCACGTTGTACTCGACGCCGCCGTCCGATTCCCACAGGCCGTGCGCCCCGGTCACCGTCGCCATGGCGTTGATCATCACTCCGACCAGCGCGGCGGCCGCGAGCGGGGTGAACAGTCCGACGGCCAGACCGAGGCCGCCGAGGAACTCGGAGAGTCCGGCGATCACCGCGAACAGTTTCCCCGGGTGGTAGCCGAGGTCGGCGAATCCCTTGCCGGTGGCCGTCAGCCCCGGCCCGCCGAACAGGCCGAACAGTTTCTGGGCGCCGTGGCCGGCCATGACGAGTCCGAAGGTCAGTCTGAGGAGGAGCAGCCCCCAGTCACCGGCGGTGCCCCCGGGGGCGAGGATCCGCCGTGCGGCCGGTCGCGTGGCCGCCGAGGACCGGCCCGTGTCGCGTTTGGTCATCTGAGTGCTCCGGTACGGACGCACGAACAAGAGGTGTCGCATGTCGGCAGGTGGGGCACCGGCTGACCGGCCGGCGGCGTACGGCCCGCGTTTCGGTCGCGGGGTGCGGGCCGCCCCTATCGATCCTTCCGCAACCCCGGTGACCGCGCACATCGACCGGCCCCGGAGGATTCCGCCGGAAGAATCCCGCCGGAAGAACAGGGGCGTCGTCACAGCCGTGCTCGTGTTCGTTCCGTACGACGCACGGCCCGATCATTCACGATCAACACACCACCTAATGCGGCTGATTGTCCGATCATCCGCATGTTGCCCGCCGAGAGCGCGCGCCTCACCTCTGTCAGTGATCTTCACCGGCATCGGCCTGCGACCCGGCGGCGAACGCGTACCTTTTGCCAGGTGATCGCAGTCCTTTCCCCCGGGCCAAGAGCCCACCAGCCCGGTATGGGCGCGGAATTCCCCGGACGGTATCCGGAACTCGCCTACCGCGCCCGGCGGGAGGGGCCCGGCGACTCCCTCGCTCTTGCTCGCGAAGCCGCATGGGGTGGCGGGTCCGGACCACGCGCTGCCCGCCGACCGGATCTCCTGCCGGCCGGGGCCGCACAGGCCCGGTGACAGGGGCAGGCCTCCCTTCCCCGCGACCTCTGCCACCGCCGTCCCGACCATCCCGACCAGGCTCTCGACCGGGAACCGCGGCTCCCCGCCGAACGACTCCGCCGACCGGACACTCCCGAACCGGACACCCTGACCCGATCCGCCCACCGGATCCGCCGCCCCGAATCCGCCTGGCCCGACACATCGGCCCGCACCCCCGCCCCCGTACCCCCTCCCCCCTCTGGACGACGCCATGTCACTGCCGCGTACCGGCCCGCCCTCGCCCGCCGCCCCCGCCCTGCCCGGAAACCGGCGCCGCCGCCCCGGAGCCGTCCTCGTCGTCGAGTCCGTGGCCGTCTTCATGGTCATGCTCGACAACCTCGCCATGAACAACGCGCTGCCGGACATCGGCAGGGACCTGGCCGTGGGTGTCGGCGGCCTGGAGTGGGTCGTGGCCTCGTACACGCTGATCCTGGCGGCTTTCCTGCTGCCGGGCAGCATCGTCGGCGAGCGGCTGGGGCGGCGCCGGCTGTTCCTAGCCGGACTGGCCGCGTTCACCCTTGGCTCGGCGCTCGGGGCGACGGCGGACAGCTGGTCCATGCTCGTCACCGGCCGCATCGTCCAGGGCGCGGGAGGCGCGGCCCTGCTGCCGTCCAGCGCGGCGCTGCTGCGGCAGGTCTTCCCCGAGGACGCCACCCGGGCCAGGGCGCTGGGGCTGCGCGGTGCCGCGTCCGGCCTGGGGCTCGCCCTGGGCCCGGTGATCGGCGGTCCGCTCGTGGAGCGGTTCGGCTGGCAGAGCGTGCTGTTCATCAACGTGCCGATCGGCGTGGGCCTCCTGGTCTTCGGCGCCTACGTCCTGCCGTACGCGCCGCCGTGCCGCAGCCGTTCCTGGGACCTGCCCGGACAGGCGCTGGCGGCCCTCGGTGTCGGCGGGCTGATCTTCGCGCTCATCCAGGGGCCGTCGGAAGGCTGGACCGACCCCGCCGTCCTGGCCGCTTTCACCGCGGCCGGGCTGGCCCTGCCCGCCCTGCTGGCCGTGGAGGCGCGTGCCGCCGAGCCGATGATCGATCTGTCCTTCTTCCGCGACCGGCTCTGCGCGGTGGCCGCGCTGGCCGGTTTCTCCACGAGTCTGGCCCTGTTCGGAGCGATCTTCTTCCTGTCGCTGTACCTCCAGTACATCCTCGGCTGGTCGCCGGCCGGAGCCGGCCTCGTCTTCCTGCTGGCGTCCGCGTTCATCGTGGTCACGGGCCCCCTCGCGGGAAGGCTGTCCGCGCGCTGGAGCGCCTTCCGGCCGCTGCTGGTCGGCGTCACGCTGTGTCCGCTCGCGCTGGCGGGGCTCGCCTCCTACGGGGAGCACGCGCGCTACGCCGAGTACTGCTGGGTCCTGCCGGTGATCGGGGTGTGCGTGAGCCTGACCTTCGTACCGATCAACGTCATCGTCGTGCAGCGGGTACGCGGCCGACAGGCCGGCATGGCCACCGCGATCGCCGAGATGCTGCGCGAACTCGGCGGTGTGACCGGTGTGGCGGCGCTCGGGGCGGTGCTCAATTCCTGGATGAGGGACTCGTTCCTGCGTCAGGCGGAGGCCGTCCTCCCGGCGGACCGGGCGGGCGCGCTGGCCGACCGCGCCCTGGCCCACGGGCCGGCGGCGGCGCTCGCGGGCCCGGGCGCCGGTGCGGTGCGCCGCTGGTTCCATGTCGCGTTCCTCGACGGTCTGCACGCGGCGTTGTACACGGGGGCCGTGGGCACGGCCGTGGTGGCGGTGTGCATCTACGTGATGGTCCGCACCCCGGCGGCGGCCCCGGCCGACGAGCCGGGCAAGCTGATGCGGCCGGCGGCGTAGCCCGCGCGGGCACCGGGCCGAGCGCTCCCGCAGGATGCGGGGCGGGGGTGTCGGGGCCACCGCCGCTCCGACGGCGGCGGTCAATCCGCCGAACATGGGCAGGCCCGGCTGGATCGCCACCGGCGCGCTCGTGGGCGTTCCTGGCACGGACCGGCCGCTCCGGCCCCCGTTCCACGCCCGCGCCCGCGCCCGTACCGGTGAACTCCCCAGCGGCCACGGCGAACTCCACTCCGGACGGACCTCCCGCTCCCGCCGAGGCGGCGGATCGTACCCTGTTGCCGTGTCGTCCTCCCGAATGCGTCGTGCCACCGTCCTCGTGCTGGAGGGTGCCAAGCCGCTCGATGTCGGCATCCCCGCCCAGGTGTTCACGACCCGGGCGAGCATGCCGTACGAGGTGCGGGTGTGCGGCGCCGCGCCCGGGCTGGTGACCGGCGGTGACGGCCTGTCGTACCACGTCGCCCACGGCCTCGACGCGCTGGAGTGGGCCGAGATCGTCTTCATACCCGGCTACCGGTTCCCGGACCGCGAGGACCCGCCGGCCGCCGTGGTCCGGGCGCTGCTCGCCGCCCACGCCCGGGGCGCGCGGCTCGCCGCCATCTCGACGGGCGCCTTCGCGCTCGCCGCCACGGGCCTGCTCGACGGCAGGCGTGCCACGACCCACTGGCACTACTCCCGGGCGCTGAAGGCGAAGCATCCGCTGGTCCGGGTCGACGAGAACGTCCTCTTCGTCGACGAGGGCAGTGTGCTGACGTCGGCCGGCGCCGCCTCGGGCATCGACCTGTGCCTGCACATCCTGCGCACCGACCTCGGGGTGGCCGCCTCGAACCACGCGGCCCGGCGCCTGGTCGCGGCCCCCTACCGCAGCGGCGGCCAGGCGCAGTATGTGCCGCGCAGCCTGCCCGAGCCGCTCGGCGAGCGGTTCGCCGCCACCCGGGAGTGGGCGCTGCACCGGCTCGGCGAACCCCTCACCCTCAAGGCGCTCGCCCGGCACGCGGCGGTCTCGCCGCGCACGCTGTCCCGCCGGTTCGTCGAGGACACGGGGTACACACCGATGCAGTGGGTCATGCGGGCCCGCATCGACCTGGCCCGCGAACTGCTGGAGCGCACGGAACGCGGTGTCGAGCAGATCGCCGCCGACGTCGGTCTGGGCACCGGCGCGAACCTGCGCACCCACTTCCAGCGCATCCTCGGCACCACCCCGACCGAATACCGGCGCACCTTCTTCCGGCGGGACTAGCCGGCGGGCGGCCGGGATCACGTGCCGGTCCGGGTACGGTGCGGAGCGTGAACCGTCAGCAGCTGGAGTACTTTCTCGCGGTCGCCGAGCACGGCAGCCTCGGTCACGCGGCGGTGGCCGCCGGGGTGAGCCAGCCGTCGCTGTCGCAGGCTCTGGGCACCCTGGAGAAGGAGATGGGCGCGGCGCTGGTGCGCCGGGTGCGGCGGGGGGCCGTGCTCACGCCCGCGGGGCAGGCGTTCGTGCCCCATGCGCGGCTGCTGCTGCGCGAGTTGCGCCGGACGGGCGAGGCGATCGGCCGGCTGGACGGCAGGCCGGCCGGGGAACTGGACCTCGTCACCACGCCGGTGCTGGCCGTCGATCCCTGCGCCCCGCTCCTCGGGCGGTTCCGCGGGCTGCATCCCGAGGTACGGGTGCGCGTCCAGGTCACCGACCACGACGCGGAGGTGCGCGGCATACTGGCGGACGGCCGGGCCGAGGTGGGCCTGACCTATCTGCCCGTCGACGCGGACGGCATCGTGGTGCGCGCGCTGGGCGAACACGAGATCATGGCCGTCTTCCCGCCCGACGAACCACCCCCTCCCGACCCTTTGCCGGTCCGGTGGCTGGCCGGCCGGGAAACGGTGGGGGTCACCGGTCACAGCCGCCAGCGCGCCCTGCTGGTGGACCATCTGACGGCCCACGGGGTGCGTCTGCGGGTCACGGTCGAGGTGGCGCACCGGGAGATGGTGATTCCCCTGGTGCTGGCCGGTGCCGGCATGTCCTTCCTCGCCGGGAAGGTGGCGCGGTGGGCCGCCGGGCAGGGCGCGCGGGTCCGCCGGCTCGATCCGCCGCTGCGCCAGCGGTACGGTCTGGCGTATGTGCCCGGGCAACTGTCCCCGGCCGCCCGGGCGCTGGCCGATCTGGCGGTGGCACCGGAGGGCGCGGGGCACGCGGCTGGTGCGTCCTTTGGCGGGTGAACCGGGCCGGGGCGCGCCGTTCACCGGTCTGCGGCAGGCCGAGTACTTCCTGGCCGTGGTCGACAGCGGTGGTATCACCGCGGCGGCGCGGCGGCTGCACGTGGCCCAGCCGTCCCTGTCGCAGACCATGCGGGCGATCGAACGGCAGGCGGGCGCCGAGCTGTTCGAGCGGACGCCGCGCGGTGTCGTCCCGACCCCGGCGGGCCTGGCCCTGGTGGAACCGGCCCGGCGGCTCCTGGCGGCGCGCCGGGCGGCCGGCCGCGCGGTCTCGGACGTGGCGTCGCTGCGCGCCGGGCGCCTGGAGCTGGTGGCGCACGCCTCGGTGACGGCCGACCCGCTGGCGCGGGCGGTGGGCAGCTTCCGCCGGGCCTACCCGGGGGTCGGCGTGCTGGTGGAGGACGCGCCCGGGGACGCGGAGCTGGTGTACGCGCTCACCGACGGGCGCCATGAACTGGCCGTGGTCTCACTGCCCTTGCCTCCGGCTCCGGCCCTGGTGACGGAGGAGCTGGGCCACCACGACATCTGGCTGGCCATGGCGCCGGGCACCGCCATCGCACCGGGACCGGTGTCGCCGGCCGAGGTGAGCGCCATGCCGCTGGTGGCGGTCCTGCACGGCGGCTCCGCCCGGCACGCGATCCGCCGGGCTCTGGCCGGCGCCGGACACGAGGAGGGCAGCGGGCTCCGGGAGGGCGGGCACGAGGAGGGCAGCGGGCACGAGGAGGACGGCCGGAAGCCGGCTGAGGCGGCGCACTCCTGGGCCGGTGTCGTGACCCCGCATCTGGGTTCGGTCGTGCCGCTGGTGCTGACCGGTGCGGGCGCGGCTCTGGTGGACCGCTGGTACGCCGAGCGCATCGCGGAGCGGGGCGGGGTCGTACGCCCCCTCGGCCCGCCCGTGCGCGCTCCGTTCGGGGTGGCACGCCGCCGGGAGCCCCTGTCCCCGGCCTGCCGGGTGTTCCTGGACATCCTGCGGGAGACGTGCGCGGCACGATCCGCCGACGGTCCGGGCCCGGCCGCGTGAGTACGCCTCCCCCTCACCGCTCCGCGTCGGCCCCGCCGGTCACCGCGGCCACCTGCTCGGGGGTGTAACCGATCTCGGCCAGGACGGAGGCGGTGTCCTCGCCGAGTTCCGGGCAGGGCCGCCGTACCCCGGAGGGCGAGCCGGAGTAGCGGACGGGGTCGCCGATCACCCGGTAGGCGCCGACGTGCGGATGCCGCTGCACGTCGAGCATGTGCCCGTCGGCCCAGTAGGGGTGCTCCCCGGCGTGGTCGAGGTTCATGACCGGGGCGAACGGGATGGAGTGCCGGGAGCAGAACTCCTCCCACTCCGCGGTGGTGTGTCCGTCCGTGTACTGGGCGAGCAGCTCGTACAGCCGGCCAATCCTCGACTGGAAGTTCTCGGGGGTGAAGCCCTCCAGCGCCTCGGGATGCCCGACGAACGCGAAGAAGGCCTCGGCGTCACGGTAGGTGTACGGCAGGACGCAGGCGTATCCGTCCTTGGTGGGGAACGCCGCGTGCCCCGGTTCCAGGGAGCGCGGGAAGCCGACGGGGCCCGCCGGTGGCTCGTACGCCTGGCCGCCGATGTGCTCGACCAGGGTGAAGGCGAACATCGTGTCCGCCATCGGCACCTCGACGTGCTGGCCCTTGCCGGTGCGTTCCCGGCCCAGCAGGGCGGCGAGCACGGCGTAGGCGATGGTCATGCCGCAGACCTTGTCGGCCATGGCCGTGGGTACGTAGTAGGGCTGGCCGGTGACCCGGCGCATCAGGTCGACCATGCCGGAGGCGGCTTGGATGACCTCGTCGTAGGCGGCGTAGTCGGCGGCCGGCGAGTCGGAGCGGAAGCCCTGGGCGTTGCAGTAGACCAGGCGCGGGTTGCTCTCGGCCAGGTCGTCGTAGGTGAGGCCCAGCTTGCGCAGGGCCCGTGGGCGCATGTTGGTGATCAGCGCGTCGGCCGTGCCGATGAGCGCGAGCGCGGCCTCTTTGCCCTCGGGTGTCTTCAGGTCCAGGCGGACGCTGCGCTTGTTGCGGTTGATGTTGAGTGCCAGCGCCCCGATGGTGTCGGCGTCCCGCCGGTGCACGTGGCGCATCACGTCACCGGCGGGCGATTCGATCTTGATGACGTCGGCACCGAGGTCGCCGAGGATCTGGCAGGCGTACGGCCCCATGATGACGCTGGCCAGGTCGATGACGCGCAGGCCGTCGAGGGGGCGGGTGCCGGATGCCGGGGTGGAGTGGCTCATGAACGTCTCATCCCCTTGTGGAATGACTCATCCCTGTGCGGAATGCGGGAGGTGTGCGGTGAGGTGAGGAACTCACGGCTCGGGGAGCTCGGGCCCGGGGCTCACAGCTCGGGGTCGGGGCTCGGGACTTAGGACTCAGGGTTCAAGGCTCGGGGCTCGGGGCTCAGACGAAGGCGCTGATGCCGGTGGCCGCCCGGCCGACGATGAGGGAGTTCATGTCGCGGGTGCCCTCGTAGGAGTAGAGGGCCTCGGCGTCGGCGAAGAAGCGGGCCGCCTTGTACTCCAGCAGGATGCCGTTGCCGCCGAACACCTCACGGGCCCAGGCGACGGTTTCCCGCATACGCGTGGTGCAGAACATCTTGGCCATGGCCGCCTGGGCCTCGCTCAGCGCGTCCTCGGCGTGCAGCTGGGCCATCCGCACCGCCATCGTCTGGGAGGCGGTGATGTTGCCGAGCATGCGGGACAGCAGGTCCTGGATGAGCTGGAAGCTCGCGATCGGCTTGCCGAACTGCTCGCGCTCCACCGCGTAGGCGCGGGCCGCCTCGTAGGCGCCGATCGAGCAGCCGATGGCCTGCCAGGCCACGCCGCCCCGGGTGACCTTGAGGACGCGTGCGGTGTCGCGGAAGGACTCGGCCCGCTGGAGGCGGTTCTCCTCCGGTACCCGGACGTCGTCCAGGACGATGTGGGCGTTCTGCACGCCGCGCAGGGCGATCTTTCCCTCCAGCTTGCGGGCGGTGAAGCCGGGGGTGCCCTTCTCCACCACGAAGCCCTTGACCTGCCCGTCCGCCTCGTCGCGCGCCCAGATCACCACCAGGTCGGCGAACGTGCCGTTGCCGATCCACCTCTTCTCGCCGTTGAGCACCCAGTCGCCGCCGTCACGGCGGGCCGTGGTCAGCAGGCCGCGTGCGGTACCGGAACCGACCAGCGGCTCGGTCAGGCCGAACGCGCCGATCTTGCGCCACTCGACCATCTGCGGCAGCCAGCGCTGCCGCTGTTCGTCGGAGCCGCACTCGCGGATGGAGCCCATGCCCAGCCCGCTGTGCACACCGTAGAAGGTGGCGAACGACGGGTCGGTGCGGGCCATCTCCATGCTGATGAGGCCGCTCAGCAGCGGGCTGCGCGCGGTGATGCCGGGAGCGTCGCCGGGGATGCCGGTGATGCCCAGGTCACGGATCGCGTCCACCAGTTGCAGGGGGGATTCCGCCCCGGCCCACAGCTCGCCGGCGGAGGGTTCCACCTTGTCGGCGAGGAAGGAACGGATGCGCTCCAGCGTCTGCCGTTCCTCGGGTTCGAGCAGGTCCTTGATCCGGAAGAAGTCGCCCTCGACGGCGAACGGATCCATCTTCTTGTGCTGCGAGGCCATGATCGCCCTTCCCTGTCGGAAACCATGCGGGGCACCGGTCCCGGGTTCCCCGGATACCGGGTGGCCGCTCTTCCAGTGCACGTCCGAGGCACGGCATAGGTCAAAGACGAAAATTCGACCAGGATCCAAGGACTTCCCAATGGCTCGCTCGCGCCGAGCGCCCCGGCGTACATCACAGCAGAATGGGATGAAATGTCCGGCGAACCAGCGGAGGCGGCTCGGGATGCGTCACAGCGCCGAAGGCGGTGAGGGGCCGATCGAGGAGCAGCCCGGGCTGCGCGACGAGGACCCGGCCGTCCCCGAGGACGAGGTCTACGAGGAGACGGCCGCCCCGGACGACGAGGTCTACGACGACATGCCCGGCCCGGACGGAAAGCCCGCCGGCCGGAGGAGGGCGGCCGACGCGGAGCCCGATGTCTTCCTCGACGTCCCGGTGCTCAAGGTGGACCAGATCGATCTGGACGTGGAGGATCTGCGCGCGCACGTCTCGCTCCAGGCCGAGGTACTGGATCTGCTGAGGCTGAACGTGGGCGCCGATGTCGCACTGGGCCGGGTGCATCTGGGCATCTCGGGGGTGGAGGCGCAGGCCCGGCTGGAAGTGCGGCTGGACAACGTGGCGATGATCATCAACCGGGTGCTCACCACGCTCGACCGCAATCCGCAGATCCTTGAGGAGCTGACCCGCGGGGTGGGGTCCGCCGTGCGGGACGTCGGGAGCGGGGCGCGGCAGGCCGTCGGCGAGCTGGGTACGGGGGCGAGCAGGGCGGTCGGTGACCTCGGCAGCGGAGCCGGTTCCGCCGTGCGGGACGTGGGCCGCGGCGCCGGCTCGGCGGTGGAGGGCGTCGGGCGGGGTGCCGGGGACGCCGTCGGAGAGGTGACCCGTGGGGTGGGGGGCACCGTGGCGGATGCGGCGAGCGGTGTGACCCGGGCGGTGGAGGACGTACCGGCCGCCGTCGAGGACGTACCGGAGGTCGCTGACGTCGCTGACGTCGCGGGGGACGTACCGGACGTCACCGACGCGCGGGATGCGGCGGGCGGTGCCGTACGCCGGACCGCGGCTCCCGGGGGGCCCCGGACGCGCGAACCCGGCGGCGAGTACCGGGACCCGACCGTGCGAAGTCGCGGTGGCACCCGTGCGCGCCGACTACGCGGCGAGGACGGGAAGGTGCCGCCCCGGCCCGTGCGTCGCCGCGCCCCCAGGGAACGGGACGAGCCGCCCTGAACGGCGGCCGGCGGCCTGGCGCCGGAAGCCGCACACCCGCCCTGGGACATCGCGTTCCGGGCGACCGTCCGCGCCGATCGTCTCCGCTTCGTGGAGGAGCCGCGAACAGCGGTCCGCTTCCCCGGTACCGGGAAGCGGACATCGACGTCCCGCAGCGAGCGCACCAACCTTCCCGGCGAAGTCGTCGCCGGGAAGGAGTACCGGGACGCCCTGATCGTCTACCGCCTCGCGACCCGGCACACCGGGCTGCCGGACGACGGGCGGGACGACGAGGACGGCGCGGGCGCGGGTACGGACAGCCGTGGAGTCACGTAGTGACGCGTCCCCGGGGCGCGTCACCGGAGCACACCGAACTCGTCGGCGTCCTCGGGCAGTAGGGCACCGTGCTTCCCGACAGCCCGCCGTCCGCTTGAGGGTTGTCCCACGGCGGGCGGAGACGGGTCGGCCCACCGGTATGGCGCGATCCTTGCGAACGATGGCGCTCGCGCCGTAGTCATCGGCGGGCGCGGCGGACCACGATGGTGGCGAACGGAAGGGAGAGCATGCATGACCCGCATAGCCATCAACGGATTCGGCCGCATCGGACGCAACGTGCTGCGCGCGCTGCTCGAACGCGACAGCGCTCTGGAGGTTGTCGCCGTCAATGACCTCACGGAGCCCGCCGTCCTGGCGCGGCTGCTCGCCTACGACACGACGGCCGGCCGGCTCGGCCGGCCCGTGAGCGCCGACGGGGACACGCTCGTCGTCGACGGCCGGCGCATCAAGGTGCTGGCCGAGCGCGAGCCGGCGCGGTTGCCGTGGGCCGAACTCGGGGTCGACATCGTCCTGGAGTCGACCGGCCGTTTCACGTCGGCCAAGGCCGCCCGCGCGCATCTGGACGCGGGCGCGAGGAAGGTGCTCGTCAGCGCGCCGTCGGACGGGGCCGATGTCACGCTCGCGTACGGGGTCAACACCGAGGCGTACGACGCGTCCCTGCACACGATCGTCTCGAACGCCTCCTGCACGACGAACGCGCTGGCGCCGCTGGCCTCGGTGCTGGACGAACTCGCGGGCATCGAGCACGGTTTCATGACGACGGTGCACGCCTACACCCAGGAGCAGAACCTCCAGGACGGTCCGCACCGCGACGCCCGCCGTGCGCGTGCCGCCGCCGTGAACATCGTGCCGACCACGACGGGGGCCGCGAAGGCGATCGGCCTGGTGCTGCCGAACCTGGACGGCAAGTTGTCGGGTGACTCGATCCGGGTGCCGGTTCCGGTGGGCTCGATCGTGGAACTCAACACCACCGTCAACCGGGAGGTGTCGCGGGACGAGGTGCTGGCGGCGTACCGTGCCGCCGCCGAGGGGCCGCTCGCCGGCGTCCTCGAATACTCGGAGGACCCGCTCGTGTCGTCCGACATCACGGGTAACCCGGCCTCGTCCATCTTCGACTCGGCCCTCACCCGCGTGGACGGCCGCCATGTCAAGGTGGTCGCCTGGTACGACAACGAGTGGGGCTTCTCCAACCGCGTGCTCGACACGCTCGACCTGCTCGCCGCGCGCTGACCTCGTCTCGAGGGCCGCGGGCCACGCCGCCCCGGACTCCCCGTGTGGGTCCGGGGCACCGCCGTGCCCGGTCAGCCGGGCCCGCAGCCCCGTCGAATCCGCCTTCACCGTCCATGAGTTGCATGACGGGCATGAGGCGCGGGTCGGCGGACTCACGCTGACCACCCTGGCGGTGGAGCACGGCATCCCGGCCTTCGCCGTACGCATCGAGGCCGGGGGCCGGTCGCTGGTCTGCTCCGGGGACACGGCACCGTGCGCGAACCTCACGCGGCTGGCCGAGGGATGCGGCGCGCTGCTGTGCGAGGCCGAGAGCAGCCAGGCCCCAACCGACGGCCCGCAGGCGCACCACACTCCCGAGGACACCGGCGACACGGCCAGGGCGGCCGGGGCGGGCCGGTTGCTCGTCACCCACGTCGGCCCGACCCTCACCCCGGGCGAAGCGGTCCGGCGCGCCTCTGCCCGATACCACGGCCCCGTCGACTACGCCGCCCCCGGCACCACCTTCTCGATCGCTTAGAGGCGCACGCGCGCCGGCCGACGGACGGGGACGTGAGACGCGGGTCTTCTCCGAGCGGTGTGGAGCACCGCCTCGCCGCCGGCCTCGGCCCCGCTCGCGCGCTCTCGCCGGCCGGCCCGGCCTCCGCTTCCGCCGTCGGTGGCGCCTTACGCCTGCCCGCCGGCCGGGGCGGCGGCCTCCAGGTCGCTGATGGTGCCCGACATGATCGTGCGCACGTGCTCGGTGATGTGCTCGGCGGGCCAGTCCCACCAGGCCACCGCCAGCAGCCGGGCGATCTCCTCGTCGGAGTAGCGGGTGCGGATGAGTCGGGCCGGGTTGCCGCCGACGATGCCGTAGTCGGGTACGTCCGCGGTGACCACGGCGCCGGAGCCGATGATCGCGCCGTGCCCGATCCGTACGCCCGGCATCACCGTCGTACCGTGGCCGAACCAGACGTCGTTGCCGACGACGGTGTCTCCTCGGTTCGGCAGGCCGGTGAGCAGGTCGAAATGGCCCGCCCAGGAGCCGCCCATGGTGGGGAACGGGAAGGTGGAAGGGCCGTCCATACGGTGGTTGGCGCCGTTCATGATGAACCGCACCCCGGTCCCCAGCGCACAGAACTTGCCGATGATCAGCTTCTCCGGTCCGTAGTGGTAGAGCACGTTGCGGGTCTCGAACGCGGTGGGGTCGTCCGGGTCGTCGTAGTACGAGTACTCGCCGACCTCGATCAACGGGGACTTCACCAACGGCTTGAGCAGTACCACGCGCGGCTGTTCGGGCATCGGGTGCAGGACGGTCGGGTCGGCGGGCACGGGCATGGCGGGTTCCTCGATGGTGGCGAAGCGATGGCCAGCGACAGCCACCGCGAGCGGATCCGTGAGACGCCGGCACCGGCGGCGCCGGTGTGAAACCAGCGCGTCCAACGGGCTGACACCGCCTGCGACATACCCCCCGCGCACTCCTGTTGATCATATGACCAATTCACATTCGCGCTTCGGAACACAGGTGACCTGGACATCACAGGAGTGGATTGCCCTTCCCGGTGAGGAGGTCGCATGGTAAGGGTCGAGCGGTTACTGGCCGACTGCATGGACGACGTACGCGCCGAGCCGCTGGACACCGTACCCCTTGTGGCGGAGGACCCAGGGTACGCGGCGGCCCGGCGAGCCTTTCTGACGGCCGGGCTGGAAGCGCTGCGCTCCCACACCCCCGAGGCCGGCTGGGTACAGGTCAACGTCGGCAGCACGCCGTCACCGCCGTACGGCCGGCTCGCCACCGCGGCCCGTGAGTTGCTCGGCACCGGACAGGCCCGCGACTTCTTCTTCATGCACAAACCCCCGGGGCTGCGCGTGCGGTTCCTCGCGGCGGAACCGTCCCGGGCACCGCACCTGCGCGCCGCGCTGCTGCGGCACCTGGCGCCGGAGCGGTCCGAGGACGCCGGGGCGCCACCCGTGGCGGGTGTGTACGAGCCGGAGACATACCTCTTCGGCGGCCCCCTCTCCATGCCCTGGGTGCACGAGCTGTTCACCGCGGACTCCCGGGCCTGGCTGGACGTGCACACCGCCGTGGCCGGTGAGCCGGCCCCGGTCGGCTGGCGGGTGTCCCTGGCCTTGCTGCACGCCGTCTTCGACGGGCTGGGCATCGTCGGCTGGGAGCACCGGGGGGTCTGGCAGGCCGTACGGGAGGAGACCGGCCGGCGGCTGCCGGGCGGCCTCGGCGAGCCGGACCTGCGCCGGGCCGCCGCCGGGATCCGCGCCTACTGGGAGCAGAGCCCCGAGGACCGGCTCCAGTCCCTGCCCAAGGCCTGGCGCGACATCCTCGGCGAACATCTGGCGGCGGTCGGGCAAGCCGCCGAGCGCTGGCACAGCCACTACTTCGCCTCCGGTGACGCCACCATCGGCCCGCGCCGGGCCGCCGCCTACCACGTGATCTTCCACTGGAACCGGGGCGCGCTCTCCACGGCCCGCCAGTGCCTGCTCACCGAGGCGCTCGCCGCCGACGGCCGGGAGGAGGCGGACTGAACATGGAACACGTACCGGCACAGACGACCCGACCGGTCGGCACGCGTGACGCGTTGCTCGGGGCCACCGCGCTGCTGCGGCTGGGCGGCATGCCCGGTGCGGCCTGGACGGCCGGCGCCGCCGAGCACCTCTTCGAGGGCGCCGCCCGGCATGCCGACATCACCGAGCGGCTCGCCGCGCAGGCCCGGGCGCTGGCCGACCGGCTGGGTGCCGAGGTCGTTCCGCACCCCTCGCTGGCGCCCACCGACCGGGGCCCCGTACTCGCCCTGCGGCGGCGGCTGCACTCGGGAGCGGCACCGGGGACGCCGGACTGCGATCTGCTGGAACGCTCGTCGGCCGTGCCCACCGATCTCGCCGGGCAGGCCCGCGCCCTGCTGCGCGGCGCCGAGGCGGCACAGGCGGCGCTGGCCCGGCTGCGGCAGGAGGTCACGGCCGAGCAGCAACGGGTCGCCGAGCAGGCGTGGCGTACGGCGTCCTCCAGCCCGGTGATGCGCGCGTTCCTGGACAGCGCCGCTCCCGCGCTCGCCGACGACATCGAACGACGGCTCGCCGCCGGCCAGTCGTGGTCCGGCAAGCAGTTGCGCAAACGCGCCGCCTACCTGTGGCGCATCGTGGGCCGGGCCGCGGTGAAGACGACGCCCCGCGGCTGGGCGGGCCAGATCGCCGCGCTCCCGGTGACCGACGGCCCGGACGACGGCTGTCTGCCGCTGCTCGTGCCCGGTACCCCCCTCGGTGCCCTCGCCGCGATCGCCGTGGAGAACGTGCACCTCCTGCGGACCGGCACCACCCCCGCCGATCTGCGCACCGCCGACCCGGCGACCCTGCTGGCGCCGACACCCCTGCACTTCGCCGAACCGTCCGCCACCGCCCCCGGCGACACCCCGGGGCAGGTGCGCTGTTACGTCGTGGACCCCCGTGAACCCGGCCGGCTCCGGCAGATCGTGCTGCGCCGCACCCGTGTGCTGGAAAGCGTCCTGGCCCTGCTCGCCGACGGTCCGCGCACGCTCGGTGAACTCGACCGCATGCTGCCGCCGCTGAGCGCCCCGCCCGACCGGCCGCCCGTGGCCCCCGCGGTACTGCGCGGGTTCCTCCAGCACCTGCACGGGCTGGGCGTCGTACAGATCTGCCGGGCACCCCGGCAGCACTGCTCCGGCTGGGTGCCGGCCGAGACGGTCGGCGCCACCGGCGCACTGCCGCCGACGCCCGCGAGGGGCGGGACGGACGCCTGGTTCCTCGACTCCTACCGCCGGCTCGGCGCCGGCGTCGCCGTGCCCGCGGCAGCCGCCGCACGCGTCCGGCGCGGGCTGCGGATCGCGGCCCGGATCACCGCCCTCCGGGCGGCCGACCGGCCCGCGGAGCCGCCGGAGCGGCAGCCCTGGTTCGCCGGGCTGACCGAACAGGCGCGCCCGATCAGCGAGATCCTCGCCGACCGGCTGAGCGCCGACGAACCGCCGCCCGCCGCCCGCCGTTACACCGGCTGGCCCTCCGCCCGCGACCCCGGCGGCGGCTACGCCCGGCTGCTGGACCACCTGGACGCGGCCGCCCGCTCCGGCACGACGTGTGGGGATATCGACGACGCGCTGCTGGACGAACTCGGCGCGCCGCCCGGCGATGTCGCGCTGCCGCCCTGGCCGGTCGACTGTCTGCTGCGCCCGCTGGCGCCGTCCCCCGACGGCGGTCCGGTCGCCGTGCTGGAGACCGCCTCGGCCGCCGGGGTGCTCGACGCCCGGTTCGCCGACGGGCTGCGCACCCTGCACGGCGGCTACGGCAACAACGACGCCTATCGCGCCTTCCTCGCCGGCGTCGAGGAGCGCACCGGGGTCCGCTTCGTCGACCTGCTGGTGCCGCCGCTCGCCGAGCGGTCCGCCAACGCCGTGCGCCGTCCGGTGACGACCCGCTGGTGGACCGGCGACCCGGACCCCACGCCGTACTACGGCTCGCCCGGCGGGCACGCCCGTTACCTCCCGCTGGACCGCATCAGCCTGCGGCGCGCGCACGGCCGGATCGTCGCCGAGGCGGACGGGCGGCGCATCATCCCCGTGTACCAGGCCACCCGCTCCCCCGTCCCGCCCTACGACACCCTGGTGCGCCTGCTGCTCGCGGCGAGCCATCCGGCCGCCTCCTATCTGGTGCGGCTGGACGCGCTGGACGCGGCGCTGCCCGACCGGGACCGGCTGCCGCGGCTGACCGCGGGCGGCGACCTGGTCCTCACCCCGGCCACCTGGCGGATCGACCGCGGGCGGCTGTGGGAGCCGGGCGACGACCTGCTCACCAAGGTCCGTGTCCTCGCCTTGCTGCGCCGGTCGGCCGGCCTGCCCCGGCACGCGTTCGTGCGGACGGCGCCCGGCGCGAAACCGGTCCCGGTGGACCTCGCCTCGCTGACGGCCCTCCAGCTGATCGAGCGGCTGTGCGCCCGGGAGGCGGGCACCGCGCTGCTGGTGGAGGAGACGCTGCCGGCTCCCGAAGACCTTCTGCTGCGTGACCCGCTGCACGGCGGCGCCAGAGTCGCCGCCCAGCTCCTGCTCCGGCTCCCCCACGACCAGGGCGCCGGCCGGCTCGCCGAGGCCGCCGCCGACGCACTGGTCCACGACGGCCGGCACGACGTCCCCGGCCCGCCCGCCAGGCGGCCCGCCGGGGCGGCCAACACCCGATGAGTGAACAGTGAAAGGGGAAGTCCCATGCCCGCACACGAGATCACCGAACTCGACACGCTGATCAGCGACCTGGAGGAGCGGATCACCGACGAGGACCTGCCGACGGCGTCCGCGTACACCGACGGTTGCAGCGGCCTGTGCACGATCGTCGTCTGTGCCACGGTCGTCATCTGCGGATGACGACCCCCCTGGAGCCGCCCGCCCGTGCGGGCGGCTCCGCCCCGCCGCCACGACGACGTTGGGAGGACGATGCCGCACGACACGGCAGCACCGGTCGCCCCGCCGGACGAGGACGTCCACGGCCTCGCCGTCCGCTACCTGCTGGAGTGGGCCGAGACGCCCGAGCGGGGCGGACACCGCTGCGACCCCGGGATCCCGGTGCTGGCCCGGCTGGTCGCGGACGAGCGGGCGGCGCCGGCCGCCGTGGCCGTGTGGTCCCGCACGGCCGGGCGCGGGCCGTCCCACCCCGCCCTGTACGACGGGGGTCTGGCCGGCACGCTCGTCGGGCTGCGCCTGGGCGCCCGGGTGCTGCCCGGGCTGCGGCCCGCGGCGGACCGGCTCGACGCCCACCTCGCCGGGCGCCCGCTCGGGTACCGCGTCCGCGAGGTCGCGTTTCGCGACTACGACCTGATCTCCGGCCCCTCGGGCCTGCTGCTCGCCCTGTGCGCGACGGAACCGGCGCGGCCCGTGCCGCGACCGCTCGCCGCGCACCTGGCGCTGCTGTGCGACGAGGAGGAGCTGGGGCGGCTGCGCGCCGGACAGTACACGGACCATCCTCTGCTGGCCTGGATGCAGGGCCGCGTCAACACCGGCATGGGACACGGCGTCGCCGGACTCGTCACCGCGCTCACCGCGGCACTGCGCCGCACCGGCCCGGAACCGGACCTCGCCGACGACCTCGCCGGGGCGCTCCGCCGGGCCACCCGCTGGCTGGTCCGCCAGGCGTACGACGACGAGCGGGGCATCCGCACCTGGCCCGGCGCCGGACTCGCGCACCCGCCTCCCCCCGAGGCCAACCCCCGCCAGGCGTGGTGTTACGGCACGCCGGGGGTCGCCTGGGCCCTGTGGGACGCCGCCGACGCCCTCGGGGACAAGGACGCCGCCGGCTGGGCCGCGACGGCCTTCACCACGCTCGCCGAGCACTACGACGAGTCGTTCCACCTCTTCGGCGACACCCCCGGTGACCGGCTCGGGCTGTGCCACGGGGCCGCGGGCGTGCTGGCGGTCGCCGACGCCTTCGACCGCCACGTCCGGCTGCCGGCGGCGAGCGCGCTGAAGGACCGGCTCGTCGGTCATGTGACGGCCCGGCTGGCCGCTCCGCCGCTCGCCGAGTGGCCCGCGGACCTCCTCACCGGCCTGCCGGGGGTGCTGGCCGCGCTGCTGACCGCCGTCCACGGGGCGCCCCGCGACTGGCTGCCCTGTCTGGGACTGCGCTGACACCTCCCGCCGCTGCCGAAGACGACCAGGTTGCCTTGCCCGCGCCCCCCTGGAGCCGCGGAGCAGTCCACCCCGCGGGGCCTCGCCGTCCTCGTCACACGCGCGGACCGGTACTGCGTCGGCGGCGGACGTGGGCCGGGGCGGCCGGGCAGGGGCCTGGCTCGCCTTTCGGAACGGGCCGGGTGCGGGAAGCGACCGTCTCTTCGGGGCGAGGCTCCCGCCACCCGGCGGGGGTGGTCCGGCCATCTGCCGGATGGTTCGACCGCGCGTCCTGCCTGGAGGGTGGTGACTGACGGGCACCCCCTGCTCGGGCGGGCACTCCCCTGCTCACCGGGCCGGTGAGGTGCCGCTCCATGCGGAGAAGGAGGTCGGATGGTGACCGTGCGACTGACGATGCTGTGCGCGACCGCCACACCGGGCGGCCCTGACCGGGTCTTCGGGAACGAGGGCGCGGTCACCGCCCTGCGGGCGGCCCTGCCGCCGTACGCGCGGGCCGTCCGGGCGCCCTCGGCCCGCTGTGCGCGGATCGCCGAGGCACTGGCGGTCGAGGCCACGCCGGAGGACTCCCTGCGGGACCTGGACTACGGCGCGTGGGACGGCCGCCCGCTCCAGGACATCGTCGCCGAGGACCCGCACGGCCTGTCCGCGTGGCTGACGAATCCCGAGGCCGCACCGCACGGCGGCGAGTCGGTCGCCCGGCTCTGCGACCGCACGGCGGCCTGGCTGGCGGCGCTGCCCGATGGCGCGGGACAGCTGCTCGCGATCACCGAGGCCGCCGTCATCCGGGCCTCGCTGGTCCATGCCCTGGCCGTGCCCGCCCGCGCCTTCTGGCAGCTGCGGGTGCCGCCGCTGTCGACGGTGACCCTGACCATGCGCGACGGTCACTGGACGGCCCGGCTCGCGCCGCCCGCGACACCCCGGCGGCTGCCGACGGCGGCCGGGGAGACCGTCCCCGTCGCCGTACTCACCCTGCCGGCCGGCCGGGACCGGCTGTGCCTCGCCGGCCGGGCCGTGACCTGACCACCGGGCGGCCACCCCGGCGGGAGACGGGACGGCGGCCCCGCCCCGGTACGGGCCCGGGGACGCGCCGGTACGGCCCCGGGGACGCGTAGACCGCGCGGGACTCCCCCGGCGGCGCGGTCGCGCCCGGCGTGGTACGAATCGGACACAGTACTCCCACAGAGGCTGGAGCACACGTGATCCGGGTACTGGTGGTCGACGACGAAGCCCTCATCCGCACGGGCTTCCAGCGCATCCTGGACGCAGCCGACGGTATCGAGGTCGTCGGGGCGGTCTCCGGCGGTCAGGCCCTGCGGACGGTGCGGGAGACGCGCCCCGATGTCGTCCTGCTGGACATCCGGATGCCGGACGTGGACGGGCTGACCGTGCTGAGCGACATCCGGCGGCTGCCGGAGCCTCCGGTGGTGGCCATGCTGACCACGTTCGACATGGACGAGTACGTGGAGACGGCGCTGCGCTCGGGCGCCGCCGGCTTCCTGCTGAAGGACACCGATCCCGAGGCGCTGCCGCCGGCGGTGCAGAGCCTGGCCCGCGGTGGCACGGTGCTGTCGCCCAAGGTCACGCGCACGGTGGTGGACGGCTATCTGAACGCGGGAGCGCAGGAGCGCCCGGCGAAGGCTCTGGAGCGGCTGACCGAGCGGGAGCGTGAGGTCCTCGTGCTGATCGCCGAAGGGCTGTCGAACACCGACATCGCGGCCCGGCTGCACCTGAGCACCGGCACCGTGAAGGACCATGTCAGCGCGATCCTGACCAAGCTGGAGGTCAGCGGCCGGGTCCAGGCCGCCCTCCTCGCCCAGCAGGCCGGACTCCTCGCGGAGGGCACGGGATGACCCGCCGGCCGTCGCCGCTGCTCCTGGACGGCGTGGCCGTGGCCATGGCGCTCCTCGACGTGTGGGCGCACTGGGACATCGACGAGCCGTTGCGGATGGCCTGCGCGCTGGCCGCCGCGGTCGCCCTGCTGCTGCGCCGGCCGCAACCGCTGCTCACCTTCCTGCTCACGCTGCCCGCCGTCCTGCTGTCCGACTCGGTGTTCGCCTGCCTGGCCGCGCTGTACACGCTCGCCTCGCTCAGCCGTCCCCGGGGGCTGCTGGTGGTGTGCGCCCTGGCGTTCGCGGTCAGCGACACGACGTCGCTGCCGTCGCCGGAGCTGGATCTGACGGGTACCCCGACGCTGATCGCGCTCGGTTACAGCGCCGCCACGGCGGCGGCGGCCGTCTTCCTGGGGCAGCTGGTGTGCACCCGTCGCGATCTGTCGCTGAGACTGGCCGAGATCTCGGAGGCGCGCGACCACCAGCAGTTGCTGACCGCCCAGGCCGTTCTCGCCAAGGAGCGCGCGCAGCTGGCGCGGGAGATGCACGATGTCGTCTCCCATCAGGTCAGTCTGATCGCCGTACGTGCCGGGGCGCTGCAAGTCGGTGCCGGCGACCCGGAGACCAGGCAGGCCGCGGCGACGATCCGGCGGCTGAGCGTGCAGACGCTGGACGAACTGCGCCACATGGTCGGTGTGCTGCGTGCCTCCAGCGGTCACCCCACGGAGCTCACCCCGCAGCCGGCGCTCAGCGACATCCAGCGGCTGGCCGACAACTGCGGCATCAGGACCGAGTTGCGCATGGCCCTGCCCGAGGGTCTTCCGCCGACCGTCCAGCGCGCGGTCTACCGCACGGTCCAGGAGGCGTTGACCAACACCCGCAAGCACGCTCCGGGGGCCACCGCGCACATCGACCTCAGCCATGCCGACGGCTCGGTCCGGGTCCGGGTCACCAACACGGCGCCGACCCAGCCGCCGCTGCCCCTGCCCGGGGCGCACCACGGTCTGCTCGGTCTGCGCCAGCGCGCCGAACTCCTCGGCGGCACCATGACCTCGGGTCCCACCGGTGACGGCGGCTATGAACTGTGCGTCGTACTGCCGGCCGAGGACACGAGGTGAGCGCACCCGTCGGAGGCATTCATGTCGCGGCGACGAGTGTGTTGTCGCCGGTGCGGCCGGCCAGGTAGTCCTCGACGTTGGACACGGTGGTGCGGACGATCTGACCGACGGCGTCCTCGGTGAAGTACGCCTGGTGCGAGGTGAGCAGGACGTTGTTGAAGGTCATCAGCCGGGCCAGGCGTTCGTCGGTCATCACCTCCAGCGACTTGTCCAGGAAGAAGACACCGGCCTCCTCCTCGTACACGTCGAGGCCGACGCCGGTCAGCCGTCCGGCGCGCAGCGTCGCCAGCAGGGCGTCGGTGTCCACCAGGCCGCCGCGGCTGGAGTTGACCAGGATCGCGTCGTCCTTCATCAGGCCGAGCGTGCCGGGGTCGACGAGGTGATGGGTCTCCGGGAGCAGCGGCACGTGCAGGCTGACCAGGTCGGCCTCGGCGAAGAGCCGCTCGCGTGGCACGTACTCCATGCCGAGGGCGAGGCAGTCGGGGTTCTCCGTGATGTCCCAGCCCAGCAGCCGCATCCCGAATCCGTGGGCGATCGCGGCGAACGCGGTCCCGATCTTTCCGGTGCCCACCACGCCGGCCGTCCGGCCGCGCAGGTCGCGGCCCATCAGGCCGTCGAGCCGGAAGTCGAACTCGCGGGTGCGGTGCGCGGCGCGGACGATCCGGCGGTTGACCGCCAGGGCCAGGGTCCAGGCGAACTCGGCCACCGAGTACGGCGAGTAGGACGAGACGCGGGCGACCGTGACGCCGAGTTCCCGGGCGGCGGCGAGGTCGATGTTGTTGTGGCCGGTGGACCGCTGGGCGATCATCCGGGTGCCGCCCGCGGCCAGGGTGCGCAGCACGCCGGCGTCCAGGGTGTCGTTGACGCTGCTGAGTACGATCTCGTGGCCGGTGGCCGTCGGGACGGTGTCCCGGTCCAGGAACAGTCCCAGGCAGCGCAGCTCGTGCCGCCCGTCGAACGCCTTGTCGAACGCGGCCTTGAGCAGGGGTTCCTCGTCGGAGAGAACGCCGTACGCAACGATCTCCACGTGCACTCCTCCCGTCGATCCCCCCACCGTAGGCCGCGACGCCCCGGGTCGGGCTCCAGCGGCGCGCGCCTGGCGTCCGGGTGGCCCAAGGCACCGCTTGGGCTCCCGCTCGGGGAGGCCGCGCGAAGCGCCGTGGCTGATTCCGCCGGCCCCTCTGCCGGGCCGGCCTCGGCGGAGCCGGTGCGTCGTCCCCAGGGCCAAGGGCCCACCTCAGGTACCGCTCGGCTGGGTCATCTTGCGGCCCGCGGTGCTTCCGCCGTCCACGGTGACCGACGCGCCCGTCATATACGGGAAGTCGTCGGACGCGAGCCCGAGCACCGCGCGCGCGATCTCTTCCGCGTCGGCCATCCGTTCGAGACCGTCGACGTTGAGCGGCCCCCATGCCTGCTTGTACAGGGCCCAATCCGCGTCCGGGATTCCCGGCGGGCGGACGAAGGGGGTGTCGGTGGTACCGGGCAGCAGGGCGTTGATCCTGATTCCCCTGGGCCCGTAAGCGAGCGCCGCGGACTTCACCATGCCCTGTACCGCCCGCTTGCTCGCGGTGTAGGCGGCGCCGTTCGGCCGCGCCTGTTCGGCCGCCGACGACGAGGTACAGATGATGACGCCGCGCTGTGCCCTGAGCATGTGCGGGATCTCGTACTTGATCGCGAGGAACACGCCTCGGGCGTTGGTGGCCTGGACGTCATCCCATTCCTCGACGCTCATCTCATGGGGAAGTTTGCCGCCGCCGATGCCGGCATTGTTGAAGGCCACGTCGATGCCGCCGTAGCGGCTCGCGACCCGGTCCACGAAGCTCTGCACCTGGGCGGCCATCCGGACATCGGCCTGGATGTACGTGGCTTCGCCGCCCGAGGCCCGGATCTCCCGTTCCACCTGGCGCCCCAACGCCGCTCGCCTCCCGCAGAATCCGACATGGGCGCCCTCCGCGGCGAACGCCATCGCCGCCGCCCTGCCGATACCCGACGTGGCGCCCGTGATGAGCACCGACTTCCCCTGGAAACGGCCGGCCTGGCTCCGGGGCCCGGACTGGGCGCCGACCGCGTGGGCGGTGGTGCCGAAGGCCGCGCCGGCCAGGCCCAGGGCGGCAGCACCACCGAGGAGGGTCCGCCGCCCCGTGACCGCGGAACCCGCACTCGTGCCGGTACTCGTGTTCGTGCTCGCATGCGTATCCATGACGAGCACAGTGGCAGTTCGCCCCGGGCACACGACTCCCTCCTCGGGCCGTACCTCACGGCCGGTCGGAGGAGTCGCCCTCCTCCCATGGCAGGACCCCAGGAGCCGGACGTCCGCCTATCGTGGGCCGGGTGAACCGATCATGGATCGAGCTGGCGTTCGACAGCAGATTCGCCGTCATACGCGCCTGCGCACTCGCCGGCGCACTGATCGGCGACGTACTGCTGTTGCAGCGGCCGTCCGGAGCACAGGACTGGAGCCTTGCCGCAGCCGGACTCGTGCTCTGCCTGGCCGTCGGCAAGTGGGCGTTCGGCGCGCTCCTGGCGCAGTCGGTGCTGCTCGTCGTCGCCCACGCGCTGGGCACGAGCACCGTTTCGGCGGTGAAGGTGCTGGCCGCCGTGACCCTCTTCGAGCTGGCCATGCGGCAGCCCGGGCGCCGCCTGGCCGCCGCGGCGACGGCACTGGCGCTCGCCGTCGCCGTGAACCGTCTCGGCGACCTGCCCGGCGAGCTTCCTGCGGTGCTCTACAAGATGGGCGTTGTCGCCGGTCTGCCCCTGCTCCTGGGCGCGTACGTACGCGTGACCCGCGACGCCGCGCTGCATGCCCGTCGGCACGCGGAACAGCAGCGACTTCGCGCCGAACAACGGTTGCTGGCCGCCCGCACGGCGGAACGCACCACCATCGCGCGCGAGTTGCACGACCTCGTGGCCCACCACGTCTCCTCCATGGTGCTGCGCGTCGGTGTCGCCCGGCATGTCTTCGCCGCCACCAGCACCACCGACCCGCGGATCACCGAAGTCCTCGACGACCTGCACTCCAGTGCCGGCGCGGCACTGACTGATCTGCGGCGCCTGGTGGCTGTACTGCGCACCCCGGACGGTGCCGGTCCCGGCACCGGTTCCCTGGTCTTGCCCGGGGCGCTGCCCGCGGCGCTGGAGTCGGTGGTGGACCACAGCCGCCAGTCCGGCCTGGCCGTAACCGCTTCCGTGGATCCCCGTGTCGCGCGGCTCGACGCAGTACGTGGCCTCGCGGTCCTCCGCCTGGCGCAGGAAGGCCTGGCCAACGCGGCCCGGCACGGCGGACCCGGGACACACGCGGAGCTGACCGTGCGGTTGGCCGATGACGCCGTACAGGTGACGATCCGCGACGACGGGGCCGGAAGAATGAGGCCACCGGTCCCGGGCCCGTCCGGACACGGCTTGATCGGCATGCGTGAACGCGTGGACCTGCTCGGTGGCCGGCTGGATGCGGGCCCTGCTCCTCGGGGCTGGCGGCTCACGGCCGAACTGCCCGCCATCGCGACCGGCGTGGAGCCGCTGCTGTGATCCGGCTCCTCGTCGTCGACGACCAGCAGTTGGTCCGCATGGGACTGCGCATGCTCTTCGAGCAGGCCCGGGACATCGAGATCCAGGGCGAGGCGGACAACGGAGCGGAGGCGGTACGACTGGCTGAACGCCTCATTCCCGACGTTGTCCTCATGGACCTGAGAATGCCCGGAATGGACGGCATCACGGCCACCCGCCGCATCCTCGCCGCACGCCCGGCCACCCGCGTCGTGGCCCTCACCACTTTCGACGACGATGACCATCTCTACCCGGTGCTCGTGGCTGGAGCCTGCGGTTTCCTCGTCAAGGACACCCCACCGACCGAACTGCTGGACGCCGTACGCCGGGCCGCCAACGGAGAAACCCCCTTCAGCCGGAATGTTCTCGACCGCCTCGTCGCCCAGGCTCTCCGCGCCCGTTCCTCCTCCGGCACCCCCATGGCCCTCCCGGTACCGGCCATCACCCCGCGTGAGCGGGAGGTACTCGGCCTGCTCGGCGCGGGCCTGTCCAACAAGGAGATCGCCGACCGGCTGCATCTCGGGGTCACCACGGTGAAGACGCACGTGGCGAACCTGATGGCGAAGACGGGCCGGGACAACCGCATCCGGCTCGCCGTTCTCGCCGTCCTCGCCGGCATCACCCCGGACCGGCCCACCCCTGCGCCGGCGCCACAAGAGCCGCCACGCTGAGCCGGCACATCCCGGGTTCACCCCGTTGCCCCGGCCCGGCAAATCGGTCGCGCGCAGCCTTGGGGAGAGAAGTCGATGCGATCTACGGTCTCCACCAGAACTCGGGCAGCCCGTCGGCACTCGTCGTGAAAGACCGTTCCCCGCGATGTGCCGCCCCTGCCCGCCCAGCGGGTCCGGCGCCGGAACGCTCAGGTGGTGTGCACGAGCTGGATGAGGTTCCCGCAGGTGTCGTCCAGGACCGCCGTGGTCACGGTGCCCGTCTCCAGCGGCTCCTGGGTGAACCGCACGCCCAGCCGGCGCAGCCGGTCGAACTCGGCCGGTACGTCGTCCACGGCGAACGAGGCGGCCGGGATGCCGTCCCGGACCAGCGCGGTCTTGTACGGCTGCACCGCCGGATGGCCGGAGGGCTCCAGCAGGAGTTCGGTCCCGTGCGGGTCTTCCGGCGAGACCACGGTCAGCCAGCGGTCCTCGCCCAGCGGAACGTCGTGCTTCTTCACGAAGCCCAGCACCTCGGTGTAGAAGCGCAGGGCCTTCTCCTGGTCGTCGACGAAGACGTTGGTCAGGTGGATTCTCATGGAGCTCTCTCCGGTGCGGCGACGTGGCCTTGAGCCCATCGTCCCCCTTGAACGCGGGGCACGCAGCGGCGCCCCCCGCGCGCCGGGTCCTCACCCGGTCGGAGCCGCGAGAAAAACGGACGCTGCTCCGGCTCTGGGAGCCGGAGCCGGGCTGCTGGTCGGTACGGCGGCGCGCGGACAGCGGGCACGCGGCGACGACCGCCTTTCGCACCACCCCGCCCGCTCCGGAGGCTCGTGGCCGGAACACGGCAGACGGGGGCCGAAAGGCCCCGGGGGTGGGCCGGGCGGCCCGTGGTGGCGGGGCCGTAGGCGGCCCAGGCTGGGGGCAGACCATACGAAGGGAGCCGGTGTGATGACCTCCGCCACCACCATGAACGCGGCACTCCCCGCCGAGTACCGTGAGCGGCTGCTGCGGATAGCCAGTGAGGTGTCCTTCGAGGCGGGGACCCGGCTGTTCGAGGAGGGCCGGCGTGCCGACCGGCTGTGGATCGTCCGCACCGGCACGGTCGCCCTCGACCTCCGCGTGCCCGGCCGGCGACCCGCCGTCGTCGCCTCGCTGGGGCACGGCCAGTTGGTCGGCTGGTCCTGGTACCACCCGCCGTACCTGTGGCATCTGGGCGCCGAGGCGGTCAGTCCGGTGCGCGCGTGGGAGTTCGACGGCGGCACGGTCCGGGCCATGTGCGCCGAGGACCCGGAGTTCGGCCGCGCGATCGCGGGCTGGGTGGGCCGGGTGCTCGTCGAGCGGCTGCTCGCCTCCCGTGCCCGGCTGCTCGACCTGTACGCCCCCTACGGCGGCGGCAGCCTGGTCTGACCACGGGGCAGCCGTGCGCAGGGTGCTCACTCCCCGTGCTCGCCGCGGCCTGGTGGGGTGGCTTCCCGGCTGGCACAGTTCCGCCGTCCCGGGCAGCGTGGGAAGTACCGACAACGACTGCTGGTGAGGTGGCCATGCAACCCCCTGGACCGAAGGCCCGCGTGGTCGCGGGTGTGGACGGCTCCCCGACGTCGTACGCGGCGCTGCGCTGGGCGGCGCGGTACGCGGAGATGGTCGGCGGTTTCGTGGAGGCCGTGTGCGCCTGGGACACGCCGTCGGCCATCGGCTGGACCGGGCCCGCGATCGACCCCGAGTTCGACCTGGAGCAGGCGCAGGAGCGGTTCGCGGAGGAGATGCGCGCGGTCTTCCCGGACGAGCGGCCCGCCGGTATGCGGGAGATCTTGGTGGAGGGCGACCCCTCGGACGTGCTGATCGCCGCCTCGGAGGGCGCGGAGATCCTCGTCGTGGGCCGCCGGGGGCGGGGCGGCTTCGCCCGCGCGATCCTGGGCTCCGTGAGCCTGCGCTGCGCCCAGCACGCGGCCTGCCCGGTCGTCGTCGTCCGGGAGGACCAGGGCCCGCCCCGCTGACCCGGATCCCGGGGGGCCGCCGGCTACCAGGTGTCGATGCGGCGGCCGGTCAGCGCGCTCATCCCGACGCGGACCCAGACATCGCGTTCCCCGCCGGCCCAGGGCGCGCTGTAGGCGTGCTCGGCGAGGTGACGTACGGCATCGGGGTCGGTCACCTGTTCGGCGGTGCCGTGCACCACGACGCTCCAGCCCTGGCTGAGCGCGTCGTCCAGGCGGTCCACCTCGAAGGCCACCTCCCGGCCGAGCCCCTGGAGGGAGACCGTCCCGGCCTGCGTCCTGAAGACGATGGCGTCGTCGATGACGCTGTAGTTGACGGGTACGACGACCGGGGCGGCATCGGTGGACACCGCGATCCTGCCCACGCCGTGCGTCGACAGCAGCCGACGGCAGTCCTCCTCGCCCAGTTCGGTGAAGCGGGGTGCCCGGGCGGCGTGCCCGAGGCCGGCCGGCAGGTCGACGTGTCCGCCGCCGAGTTCCGTGACGCTGGTGCGCAGGGCCCCGGCCAGCCTGAGCAGCGTGCCGGCTTCCGGTGCCGCGGTGCTGTGCCGCTCCAGGTGCTCGATGTAGGCCGGGGCCATGGCCGCCCGGAACGCCAGTTCCTCGACGGTGAGGCCGAGGTCCCTGCGGCGCTGCTCGATGCGACGCCCGAGGTCGCCCTGCGGCAGCCGTCCCGGTGGTGTCTGCTCGGCCATGGTTCCTCACTCCTCGGGCTGCGGACCGTCGCCCCGTACGTCCACCATGACCGATGCCACCGGGCCGGGCCCGGTCAAACGGCCCCGGCCCCGGCGGGCTACGGCCGTTCGGCCCCCGCGCTGCTCCGCTCGGGCGATCCCGCACCACGGCCGCCGTCCGGCCCCCCCCCGGCCCCGGCCGGCACACGAGTGGGCGCTACTCCCGCAGGGGCGCGTACCAGACCAGCCGGGTCCCGCCGCCCTCGGGGCAGCCGAGTTCCAGGTCGCCGCCGAGGTTCCGGGCGCGTTCCGCCATGTTGCGCAGGCCGCTGCGGCGGCCCCCGGGCGGGATGCCGACGCCGTTGTCGGTGACCGTGAGCCGTACCTCGGTCCCGTCGGTCTCCAGCGCCACGTCGGCGCGGTCGGCGTGGGCGTGCCGGGCGATGTTGGCGAGGGCCTCGGACAGGACGGCCACGACGTGGTCGGCGGCCTCCCTGGGCACATGGGTGTCGAGCAGGCCCTCCATCCGGACGCTGGGCGCGAATCCCAGCACCGGTGTCGCCTCGCCGGCCACGCGCACCGCGCGGGCGCGCAGTCCGGGTGTCTCGTCGCGGTCGTCGGCGCGCAGGCCGAAGATGGCCGACCTGATGATCTTGATGGTCTCGTCGAGGTCGTCCACGGCCCGCCGCACCCGCTCGGCGGCCTGGGGGTGCTGGATGAACCGGTCCGCGCTCTGCAGCGTCATGCCCGTGGCGAACAGCCGCTGGATGGCCAGGTCGTGCAGGTCGCGGGCGATCCGGTCGCGGTCCTCCAGCAGCGCGATCTGCTCGGCGTCCCGGCGGCGCTCGGCGAGTTCCATGGCGACGGCGGCCTGCGCGGCGAATCCCCGCAGCGGTTCCGTCTCCTTGTCGGAGAAGTCCCCCGCGCCCGTCTCGCGGGCCAGCAGGACCACACCCCGGACCCGGTCCTCCCGTCCGATCGGGACGGCGACGGCCGGGCCGAGCCCGGCGAAGCGTGGCGGGCCCTGCGTGACCCGCTCGTCGTGCGCCACGTCCGGGCTGGTCACGGGGGCGCCGAGGGCGAAGGCCCGGCCGGTGAGGGTGCCCTCGACGGGCAGCACGAGGCCCCGGTGGGCGTCGGCCTGCCGGCCGATGGCCAGCTCCACCGCGAGCGCGTCGGCGTCCTGGACGGGGGTCGCCACGGCGGCGAGCGCCGAGCCGCTGATCTCCCGCGCCCGCTCGGCGATCAGCGCCAGCACCTCGTGCTGGTCCGCGCCGGACATCAGGCTGCTGCTGACCTCCGCGGTGGCCGCGAGCCAGCGCTCCCGCAGCCGGGACTCCTCGTACAGCCGGGCGTTGTCGATCGCCACGCCCGCCGCCACGGCCAGCGCGGACACCAGCGACTCGTCGTCCTCGTCGAACCGCAGTCCGCCGCGTTTCTCGGTGAGGTAGAGGTTGCCGAAGACCCGGTCGCGCGCGCGGATGGGTACGCCGAGGAAGGTGTGCATCGGCGGGTGGTTCGGCGGGAAGCCGTACGACGCCGGGTGCTCGGAGAGCTTGTCGAGCCGCAGCGGCTCCGGGTGGCGGATCAGTTCGCCGAGGATGCCGTGGCCCTCGGGGAAGGGGCCGATGCGGGCGATGTCCGCGGCGTCCACGCCGTAGGTGACGAATGCCGAGAGCCGTCTGCCGCCCGTACCGATCACACCGAGCGCCGCGTACTCGGCGTCGACCAGGACCGCCGCCGCCTCCACGATGCCACGCAGTACCTGCTCCAGGTCCAGCTCGCGGCCGACGGAGACCACGGCCTCCAGCAGGGTGTGCACCTTGTTCTGGGTGCCGCGGGCGGCGTCCAGACGAGCCTGCAACTCCTCCAGCAGCTCGTCCAGTCTCAGCTGCGGCAGCCGTACGACAGGTGCCGCACCGGTGCCCTCGGAGCCTTTCACGCCGTTCCTCCCCGAACCCTCGCCCCGCGCACGGCCGCCTCGTCCGGGATCACCGTAGCGGCCGGCGCGGGCGGGCGTGGCAGGGGGTCGGGTGGTCCGCCGGCGGGCGGCGGCGGTTTCCGGACGCGGGCAGGGCCCATCGGCCCTACCCCCTGACGGCCGCCGGGGTCCACGATGGCCCGGTGCTTCACGACGTCGACTTCCACGCGCTCGGCAGACAGGCCTGCCTGCGCCTGCTGCGCCGGGTGCCGGTCGGCCGGATCGTGTACACCCGGCAGGCGCTGCCGGCCGTGCTGCCGGTCAACTTCCGTCTGGACGCGGACTCCTCCGTGGTGCTGCGGACGACGGCGGGCTCGGAGCTGGTGCGCGCGGTCGACGGTGCCGTGGTCGCCTTCGAGGCCGACGAGTTCGACGCGGCGGCCCGCAGCGGCTGGAGTGTGGTCGTCACCGGCCGGGCCGCCCTCGTGACGGACCCGGCCGAGCGGGCGTGCCTCGCGCGGTGCGGCCCCATCTCCTGGATGCCCCCGCGGGACGGGGTGTTCGTGCGCATCGCGCCGGACCTGGTCACCGGGCGCCGGCTGGCGGGGATGTGACCGGCCCCGGGCACCGCTCGGGCCGAGGGCCGTCGGTTCACGAGCGGTGGCCGTCGGCGCGCGGGCGGGTTCGGACCTGGGTGGCGATGACGGCCGCCTGGACCCGGCGTTCGACCCCGAGCTTGGCGAGCAGGCGCGAGATGTGGTTCTTCACCGTCTTCTCGGCCAGGAACAGCCGCCGGCCGATCTGCCGGTTGGTGAGTCCCTCGCCGATGAGGGCCAGGATCTCCCGCTCCCGCTCGGTCAGCCCGGGCAGCGCGTCCGGCTCGGCCCCCTCCTCCCGCCCGTCGCGCAGTCTGGTCAGGAGCCGGGTGGTGGCGCTGGGGTCCAGCAGTGACTGCCCGGCGGCCACCGTGCGCACGGCGGAGACCAGGTCCGAGCCCCGGATCTGCTTGAGGACGTACCCGGACGCGCCCGCCATGATCGAGTCCAGCAGCGCCTCCTCGTCGTCGAACGAGGTCAGCATCAGACAGGCCAGCTCCGGCAGGCGCGAGCGCAGCTCCCGGCAGACGGTCACCCCGTCGCCGTCCGGCAGCCGGACGTCCAGGACGGCCACGTCGGGGCGCAGGGCGGGAACGCGCGCCAGGGCCTGGGCGACGGTGGACGCCTCGCCGGCCACCGTGATGTCCGGCTCGTCGTCCAGCAGGTCGCGCACCCCGCGCCGGACCACCTCGTGGTCGTCGAGGAGGAAGACCCGGATCGGGTTGCCGGGTCCGGTCTGCGCGCGCTCCGCCATGGTAACTCCCTGTCACATACTCGGTTTCCTTGCCGATCCTGGTCCCTTGTGGGACCGCGGAACAGGGCCGTCCGGCCCTTTCGCGCGCGGGCCCCGCTCATCCGCCCCGGGTCAGTTCGCGCTCCGCGACCTCCCGGAAGCTGTGCGGCGGGCGGCCGGTGAGGCGCCGGACGGTGTCGGTGGTGCGGTCCTCGGCGCCCGCGGCGATGGCGCGGTCCATGCCGGCCAGCATCTCGGCGAATTCCAGGGGCAGCTGTTCGGCCAGCCGGTCCCGCATCCGCTCGTACGTCAGCGGGCGGTGGGTCACGGGACGGCCGGTGACCTCGGTGACGATGGCCGCGATGTCGTCGTAGCCGAGCGCCTGCGGCCCGGTGAGGACGAGGTCGGTGTCGGGTGCGCGGTCGTCGGTCAGGGCGTGTACGGCGACGGCGGCGATGTCGTCGGCGTCGACGAACCCGACCCGGCCGTTGCCGGCGGCGGTGAGGATCACGCCGTGCTCGCGGATGCTCCGGGCGTGGGCGTGGGCGCCGGTGAAGTTCTGCATGAACCAGGAGGGCCGCAGTACGGCCCACTGGTCGAACAGTTCGGGCAGGGCCTGGTGTACGGCCCCGACGCCCGGTCCGCCCGCGGGGATGGCCGAGGAGCTGAGCAGCACGGCACGGCGGACGCCGGCGGCCCGGGCCTGCCGGAGGAAGGGCAGCATGACCGCGGCCGGGTCCGGGTCGCCCAGGGGCGGAACGAGGTAGACGCGGTCGGCGCCGTCGAGCGCGCCGTCGTAGGTGCCGGGGTCGTACCAGTCGAAGCGGACCGGCTGCGCGCCCGCGACGGGGGTGGCCCGGCGGCTCGCGGCCCGCACGGGGTGTCCGGCGGCGGTCAGCCGCGCGGCGGTCCGGCCGCCGGTGGTGCCGGTGGCGCCGATGACCAAGGTGGTGTCGGAGGTCGTCATCGGGCATCGCTCCTGACGAAGTCGAGACCGGGCGCCTGGAGGGCGAGGGGGTTCCAGTAGTCCCGGTAGGAGGTGAACCGGCCGTCCCGGACCGTGACGACGGCGATGTAGGTCATGTCGTAGGGGTCGCCGCTCTCCACGATCCGTCCCACCGCGCGCATCTCGACCACGATGGTGTCCGGTTCGGTGGTCTGGTGGATCCGCACTTCGGGGAAGTCGCGCAGGTCGATGTGGTCGGGGTAGTGGCGCATGTAGGCCGCGATGGCGTCCCGGCCCGTCAGGCGTTCGGGCCGGCCCGGCGGGGCGAAGGGGAACTCCATCACGCCGTCCTCGGCCCACAGCCCGATCCAGCCGGGGATGTCCTTGTCCAGCAGCAGCCGCAGGCTGTGGCGGTAGAAGTCGGCCGGGGAGGCGAGGGCATGGGTGGTCACGGGCATGGCTGTCTCCGTTCCAGTACGATACGGACCGGCGGTCCGCTTAATCGAAGATACGGACCGCCGGTCCGGATCGCAACAGAGGGACCGACCGAGGAACAGAGGAGGGCCCCATGGCCGACCGCAGACCGCGCAAGGACGCCGCCCGCAACCGCGCGGCCGTCCTCGCCGCCGCCGACACGCTGTTCGCCCGGTGCGAGCACCCGGACGACGTCACCATGGCCGACATCGCGGCGGCGGCCGGTGTCGGCAAGGGCACGCTCTTCCGCGCCTTCGGCGATCGCACCGGGCTGATCCGGGCGCTGTACGAGGCACGGCTCGAACCGGTCCGTGCGAGCGTGGAGGAGGGCCCGCCGCCGCTCGGACCCGGAAGCCCGCCGCGCCTGCGGGTGCCGGCCCTGCTCGACGCCGTGCTGTGCTTCAAGCTCGACAACCGCCACCTCGCGCTGGCCCTGGAACAGACCGGCGACGCCAGCCCGTACCGCACGGACCACTACGCGCGATGGCACGCCCTGCTCAAGGAACTGCTGGAGCGGGTGCCGGGCGGGCCCGACGCCGATTTCACCGCCCACGCCCTGCTCGCCGCCACCCGGGCCGACCTCGTCGCCCATCTGGCCGGCGAAAACGGTCTTTCCCGCGAGGAAATGCGGTCGCGGCTGGCGGAGTTCACCGCCCGGACACTGGGCGCCGAGGACTGACGCGGCGGGGCCGGCGGTTCACGGGTGAGCCGCCGGAGACGGCAGGGCGTCGGCCGCGTCGCTCACTTTCCCTCCCCGTGGTCGGTGCCGTCCAGCGGTCTCAGCACACGGCTGCTCGTCTGCTGGTAGATCACCGAGCTGCGAAAGCTCACCACCTCCCGGCGGGCGCTGAAGCGGTCCATGAGGAAGGCGTGCAGCCGCTCGATGTCCGGCACCGCCACGTGCACCACGAAGTCGTCGTCGCCGGAGACCACGAACACCGAGACCACCTCCGGCAGTTCGGCGAGGTACGCCTCGAAGCCGGAGATCACGTCCCGGCTCAGCGGGCGCAGCCGGGCGAAGACCAGGGCCTGGAGCGAACGGCCCAACAGACGTGGCTGCACGGCCGCGTGATAGCCGGTGATCACCCCGCGGGCCCGCAGCGACCGGACCCGCTCCAGACAGGTGGACGGGGCGATGCCGACCTTGCGGGCCAACTCCCGGTTGGTGAGCCGTGCATCGCGCTGGAGATGGCCGAGGATCGCCGAATCAATGGAGTCCATGGCCGCCATTTTTCCCCCCGCCCCGAATAGGGTTCGGCCGGTGCTCGCAACTGCCGTATCCCGCTCTAGATTTCCCTTCACCCACCGGAGCCGAAGGGAGCCCTGACCACCCCATGACGACCGCTGTCGATCACTACGACCAGTTCCTCGCGGAGCACTACACCTGGATGCTGGGAGGTGATCTCCGCGCGCTGGCCTCGGCCCAGCGCGCCCACCTGCTGGAGTGGGGCGTGGCGCCCGGTCCGGCCGCGTCGACGGCCGTGGACCTGGGCTGCGGTCCGGGGCACACCAGCCTCGCCCTGGCCGGCCTCGGCTTCGATCCGGTCTTCGCCGTCGACCTGAGCGAACCGCTCCTGGACGAGCTGACCGCGCACGCCGCCGGCACCCCGGCGGTGCGCCCGGTACGGGCGGATGTGCGCACCGCCCTGCCGGACCTGGTCCACCCGGGCTCGGCGGGTGCCGTCGTGTGCCTGGGCGACACCCTGACCCATCTGCCGACCAGGGGGGCCGTGGCCGCGCTGTGCGCCGATGTCGCCGCCGCGCTCGCGCCCGAGGGAACGGCCGTGTTCGCCTACCGCGATCTGACGGTCCCGCTCACCGGCACGGACCGCTTCCTCCCGGTCCGCTCCACCGAGGACCGGATCATGACCTGTTTCCTGGAGTACCCGGACGACGACGACGCCTACACGGTGGTGGTGCACGACCTGATCCACACCCGGGACCCCGCGAGCGGCGACTGGTCCCTGAACGCCCGCAGTTACCGCAAGCTGCGGCTCTCCCACGCCTGGGTGCTGGAGCAGTTCCACGGCGCCGGACTGCGGGTGACGCACGAGCGGAGCGGACCGGGGGGCATGCGGACCGTCGTCCTCAAGCGGGCGTCGTGACCGTGCCCCGCACCGCTTTCACGAGGTCGCTCTGGTAGTGGGCGACGCCGTCCCGGAGGACCAGCGGAGTGCGCGGGAGGCTGCCGAAGTCGGTGAAGGGATCGCCGTCGACGACGGTCAGGTCCGCGAGCTTCCCCGGCTCGACGGTGCCCAGATCGTTCTCGACGCCGAACAGCCGCGCGGGAACGGCGGTGGCGCTTCGGAGGGCCTGGGCCGGGGTGAAGCCGTGGGCGTGCAGGGCGCGCAGGGCCAGGTGGAGCGAGAGGCCGGCCGGGACCAGGGGCGCGTCCGTGCCCACCGCGATCAGGGCGCCCTCGGCGGCGAGGCGGCGGTAGGCGGCCATCTCGGTGGCGAGGGCCCGCACTTGCTCGTCGGTGGGCGGGGTGCGGGCGCGTTCACGGACGGCGGCGACGTCCCAGGGCGGCATGAGGGTGAGCACCCGGGGGTCGTCGGCCAGGGCGGGGTCGGCGCCGAGCAGGGCCTGCGCGGTGAACGGGGTCGCGATCAGGGCGAAACGGCCGTCGGCGTACTGCTGGACGAGGTCCTGGTGGATGTGGCCGGCGGGGGTGGTGGCGTGGCCGTAGGGCAGACGCTGGGTGGCCTGCAGATGGGTGGTGAGGTCCTGCCCGGCGGCCCGGCCCGGTGCGCACAGGTGGCTGCCGCTGGGCACCCCGAGCCGGTGGGCGGCCTCGGCCGCCTGCGCCATGACCTGGCCGGAGGCGCGGACGTAGGTCTTGACGAAGTCGACCCGCAGGGCGGTGGCCCGCTCCAGGGTGCGCCGCACACCGGCGGTGGTGCGGTGGGCACGGCCCATGGCGTACGCGGTGCGGGCGCCGTCGATGAGTTCGGCGCAGGCCAGCAGGCGCGGGCCGGTGCTGTGCCCGGAGGCGAGGGACTCGCGCAGCCGGATCGCCTCGTACAGGGAGGCGCCCAGGCAGGCCATGGTGGTGATGCCGTAGGCGAGCGCGGTGAGGCCGTGCCGGGCGCCGTAGGTGGCGCTGTAGGGGTGGGTGTGGCTGTCGAACAGGCCGGGCAGAACGGTGTGCCGCGAGGCGTCGACGGTGCGGTGCCCGGGGCGGCGCGGGCGGTGGGGTTCGACGGCGGTGATCCGTCGGCCGTCGGTGAGGATGTCGACGTCCCGGCGCGGGGCGGTGCCGGTCCCGTCCCACAACTGCCCGGCGTGGACACGTAGTCGCTGCCCGCCTCGGGCCGGGCGGTGGGTGAGTGGCACGGACAGCGCCCGGGGCCCGGACCGGGCCGGGTCGAGGAGACGGAGCCGGCCCGAGGACAGGTAGAGCAGGGTGTTCGTCTCGCGTGCCCAGGTGGGGTGGTCGGCCGGTTCGCCGGTGAGCCGGCGGGCCGGGCCCGTCGGGGTGCCGTCGCCGGTGACGGGCAGCAGCCGGAGCTCCGACTCGGCGACCAGCGCCATCCAGCGGCCGTCGGGCGACCACACGGGACCGGCGGCGGCCCGGTCGGACAGGGACTGGTGGTCGGCGGGCAGATGGCGTTTCTCGGCGCCGGTGCGGGTGTCGAGGACCCGGATGAGGTGATAGCCCTCGCGGAAGCGGTGGTTGAGCCGGTTGCGGTCGCAGAAGGCCACGTAGCGGCCGTCCGGCGACCAGGTCGGGGCGCCGGGCGGGCCGTCGGCGGCCAGCGGCCGGGCCAGCACCCGCTCCGCGCCGGTGGCCAGGTCGCGCAGCAGCACGGAGCCGCGGGTGTCCTGGCAGGCGAGACGGGTGCCGTCCGGGGACGGCGCCGGGTACAGCCGGCCCGGGCCGGTGACCGGCTCGTCGCGCCCGCCGTCCAGGTCGATCCGGTGTACGGCCGTCAGCCCGTCCCGGTCGGTGCAGTACAGCAGGCTCCGCCCGTCCGGCATCCAGGCGGGCATCTGCACATGGTGGACGGCGGCGGCCTGGAGCAGCTTGCGGGGCGTGCCGTCGACGGGCAGCACCCACAGGGCGTTCAGCGCCACGAAGGCCACGCTGCCGCCGTCGGGCGCCAGGGCGGGCAGATGGATGCCGCGCACCGGTCCCGCGGCCTCCAGGGAGGGCGGTTTGGGGCGCCGCCGGGGGCGCGGCACCGGCATCCGGGCGGTGAACGGGATGTCCCGCACCGAGCCGGGTGCGCCGAGGGCGCGCAGGCGGAGCCGGCCGTCGGCGACGTAGAGGAGCCAGTCGTCGCCGAGCCAGCACGGCGGTGCCGCCGCCGGATCCTCTCCCTCGGCCACCACCCGGCCGTCCACCAGGAGCGTCGCCCGCGCGGCGGGCAGGGACGGGGAGGCCGTGGTGCCGGACAGGTGCAGGTAGGCGATCCGGCCCGAGGGGGAGACGGACGGGCACAGCAGCCGTCCCTCCCCCACCTCGCGGAGCACCTGTGCGGGGCCGCCCCCGGCGGGCACCCGGACCAGTGCCCGGCCGCCGTCGGTGGCGCCGTCGGCCGTGTGGGCGGCGCGGACGCACACCACCGAGTGCCCGTCGGGCCACCAGACCGGGTCGCTGTCCTCGTAGGCGCCGCCGGTCAGCCGGACCGTCCCGCCGCCGTCCGCGTCCATGGTCCACAGCCCGAACGACGCGCCGGTCACCGCGTCGCCACCGCGTTCGGAGGCGAAGACCAGGCAGCTGCCGTCGGACGACCAGGCCGGGCCCCGGTCGTCCCAGGGCCCGTCGGTGATCTGGCGCAGCCCGCTGCCGTCGGTGCGCAGCGTCCACAGATGGAAGCCGCCGCCCCGGTAGCCGCCCACCACCAGCCGTCCGCCGTCCGGGGACAGGGCCGGGCGGGTCGCCTCCAGGTCCCAGTCGGTGATCCGTACCGCCTCCCCGCCCTCCGGCGGCACCCGCCACAGGACGCCCTGCACCTCGGCGACCAGCACGGACCCATCGCGGGAGGAGGTCACCGACCCACCGGTCAACTCTCGGTACTCCAGGGTTTGTCGCGCTGCGCCGGCGGGCGCGGCCGTAGCCTGTGGTGCGGCCGTGTCCCCTGGTGCCGCCGTGGCCTTTGGCGTGGCCATGGCCTGTGGTGCCGCAGGGGCCCCGACGGCCGTCAGCCCGGCGGCGGACGCCCGCAGCAGGTTCCGGCGGCTGACCCGGCCGTGATCCGTCGTCATCGCTCTCCTCACCAGGTCGCCGGGCAGCCGTGCGCAGCGCACCGCCACGGTGGGCGGGCGGCACGGCCGGGTCCATGGTGTCGGGCACCGGGGCCGGACGCGGGACGGCGCGCGGGATTTCGGGCACCGGCCGGCGGTTCCCGGGTGCGTCGTTGCACGGGGGGTACGCGCCGTGTCCTTGCGCGTGCACCCGCGCTCCGGGTGTGCACCCCGGCTCCTCCGCCCCGCCCGTGCCCGTGCCGGTGCCCGGCGCCTCAGGCGTCCAGGGGCTGCCACGCGGGGCCGTCGCCGTCCCGCCGGACCCGGCCGAACACCACGTCGGCGAAGTGGACGCCGAACCCGATCGTGCCGGGCTCCGCCAGCTCGGCGACGAGACGTCGGCGGTGGTCGGCGGCCCGGGCGGGGTCCTGGTCGTAGACACAGGACCACTCGGGGTGGTCCGCCTGGATCGGTGAGTGCAGGGAGTCGCCGAACGCTATGAGCCGCGTTCCGCCGCCGGTGATGACGTACTCCGCGTGCCCGGCCGTGTGGCCGGCGGTGATCCGGACGCGCACGCCGGGGAAGATCTCCTGTCCGTCGGTCACCGTGCGCACGCGCGGTGCCAGTGCCGCGACGGTCTCCTCGCCCAGGCCGCCGGCCGCTTCGGGCAGGTCGCGCGCGGCCCATTCCGGCTCCGGTACGAGGTGGTCGGCGTGGGCGAACGCGAGCCGGTCGGCGCCCGGAACGGGATGGAGGGCCCAGCCGACGTGGTCCGGGTGCAGATGGCTGAAGGCCACGGCCTCGATCTCCCCGGCCGGGCGGCCCAGTCCGGCCAGGCTGTCCAACAGTGCGCCGCCGTACAGCGCGCCGTTCGGGGTGCCCGGATCGGCCGGCAGGGATTGGGGGCCGAACCCCGCGTCGATCAGCAGCGCCCGGTCGCCGTGCTCCACCAGGAGGCCGCCGACGCTCGCCACGAGATACCCGGAGGCGTCCAGGTACTCCGGATGCGCGGCCCAGGTCTCGTCGGTGCTGTCCGGCAGCCAGGCGCGCGGCCTGCCCTGCACGGCCCCGTCCGGGACGAAGGACACCTTCGTGTCGCCCAGCCGTACCGAGCGGATTCCCGCGGGCCGCCGCAGCCGGTCGGCCCAGGTGAATGCGGAGTTGGCCGCCATGAGCTTCGTCTCCCTCTTCTTCGTTTCCCGGCCTCGGTCGTCGGCCGCCGGACCTCGATGCCGGTCACCGTCATGTCTCCCGGTCGGCACACGACCACGATAAGCATCAAGCTAGAAACATTCAAGCTCTAAATATCCGAGCTTGACGGATTTGCTAGGATGGGGGCCATGACGACGTCACCCGAACCCCAGACCAGCGCCGAGAGAGAGCTGTGCGGTCTGGTGAACGGACTGGCCCAGCAGATCGCCGAGCACGTACGCGAAAGGGCCGTCGCCCTGGGCCTCACCGCCGCCCAGGCGACCGCGCTGCGGGAGATGACCGGCCCGATAACGATGCGCGAGCTCGCCGAGCGGATGAGCTGCGAGCCCTCCAACGCCACGTTCGTCGTCGACAAGCTGGAGAAGCAGGGCCTGGTCGAGCGGTGCCCGCACCCCACCGACCGACGCGCCAGGCAGCTCCTGCTCACCGCCGAGGGCACGGCGTTGCGCGACCGCCTCCTCGGCCTCCTCGCCCAGGACTCACCGCTGGCCGGCCTCAGCCCACAGCAGCAACGCACCCTTCAGGGCCTGCTGGAGCAAGCCATCACCCGCCCCTGAGCCGTACCACCGAAACAGCGCCCCCGGTACCGGCTTCGCCACCGGCGGCCGCCCGGGAGCCACGCACCGACGTCCGTCCGGACGCACCGGGCCTCGTATCCGTCACCAACACCAACCAGACCGATCTGTTCACCCCCCTCCGCGAGGCCCTGCGCCTGAGCTGAATGCCCTGAAAAAGGGGGAGGGGGACCGAGCCGCCGGCCTCCCTCCCCCTTTTTCCTTCTACGCGCCCCCTCGACCGACCGCACGCCCCGTTCTCTTGGTTGCGCAACCTTGCGACTATGAGGCTCACCACCCCTCGTCACGGCGCGACGGGTGACGAACCCGCTGTCGGCGAAGTTTCCGGACCCTGGGGGATGTATGGCGGACAGTGCTCCGTTCGGGCTCGAACTCGGCGGCGTGTTCGAGCGCGTACTCGACCAGGCCATAAGCCTCGGGCAGGTCGTGGAGGCGATGGAGCGGTGCGGGAGCCTCATCGACCGTGCGGAGCTGCGCACACGGGCGCTCGGAGCGATACACGCGATCGCCGCGTTCGCCGACATCGAGTACCGCGAGTATCTGGCGGCCGTGACCGCGAGCTCCGTCCGGAGGAACGGCCGACGGGCCCTCCGCGCCCCCGCGCCGCCGTCATCCGCCCCTGTGCCGCCGTCATCCGCATCCGCCCTTGTGCCGCCGTCCCGTGTCGCAGGACCGCCGTCCCGTACCTCCGGGCCGGAGTCCCGCGCCCCGGGGACGGCGTCGCACGGCGCCTTGCCGCCGTCCCACGCCGCCGGGCTGCCCGGCCGTGCCGCCGGAGCGCCGTCCTCGGCCCCTGCGATGCGCGTCTCGGCCTCGGTGGGGCTGGTGCTGTTGCTCTCCGGGTACGGCATGCGCTCTTCCGGTGCCCTGCCCGGCGCCGGTGACGGTTTGCTCACGGCCGGCCTGCTGCTGGGCGCGCTGGCCGTCGGGGTGGCGGTCGGTGACCTGGTCCGGCGGTCCGGGCCGGTGAGAGGCGACCGCCCGGACGGCTCCGGCGCGGTGGCGGGCTCCGCGGACACGGTGGCCCGGGCCCGGCAGGCCTGGGAACTGGCCCTGCTGGAGCGGGGAGTGGTGCCCTTCCTCCTCGGCCGCCTCGAAGAGGCACGCCTGGGGCAGCGCCGGGATCACGCGGGACGGTGATGAACCGTGCGCGGGAGAGCCTGGAGCCGGCCCCTGGGGCGGGAGGCCCCCTGGTACGGGCCGAGCGGAGGGGCGGGAAATCCCTGGTACGGGCTGCGCGGAGGAGGCGGGAGACCCCCTGGTGCCTCTGGTGCCTGCCGTCGAGCGCCGTCGAGGGCCCACGGTGGCCAAGGGCCCGGCGATGCACGAGAGAGGCGTCCGGCGGCGCGCTATGGGGTCCCGGCGGTGCACGGCGGAGGTGCCCGCGCCCGGTGGCGCGCTACGGCCTGGCTTCCGGCGCGCTATGGCCGGGGGCCCGGCCCTTACGATGAGCGGGCCCGCGGGCGTCGGCTGCCCACGAGGCGAAATGGGAGAAGCACCGGAGAGGACGGGGGAACCGTGACGGACCGCGCCGGTGGCCTGGAGGATCCGTCCGCCGAGGTGCTGGCGGCCGCGGCCGCCGCGTTCGGGCTGCTCGCCTCGACCGCCCGGCTGCACCTGATGTGGGCCCTTGCCCAGGGCGAGAGCGATGTGACCCACCTCGCCGACCGGGTGGGCGGCGCCCTGCCCGCCGTCAGCCAGCATCTCACCAAGCTGAAGCTGGCCGGGCTCGTCGGCTCCCGCCGGGAAGGCCGACGGCAGGTCTACTACATCGACGATCCCGACGTGGTCACACTCGTTCGGGTGATGGTCGGCCATCTGACCGGGCCCTCCCGATACGGCTCCGGCAGGACGCTCCGGCTACGCGGAACCGGCGCCTGAGACCACCGCGGACTCCGGGGACCGTCCGGGGGCAGCGTGCCGGAGGCGCGTGCGCGCGCTGGAGCACGGTCCGCGCGGCCTGATGGAGGCGGCGGCCAGGCGGCGACTGGCCCGGTTCGGCGACAACCCTGGGGCCAGTGCCTTCGACCGGGCCGTGCCGGGTGTCACGGTGGGTCTTGTGGTGGTGCGGAGGCGCCGGGATACCTGGCGAGGGGCGCCCCTCAGAGCTGTGCCACGGTCTGCCCGGCCTGCTCCACCAGACGGGCCAGCTCCATCCGGGAGCGGACGCCGAGGACGGCGAAGACGTTGCGCAGGTGGTAGTCGACGGTGCGGGTACTGACCGACAGGCTGAGGGCCACCTCCCGGTTGGTGAGTCCCTGTGCGACGCCCCGGGCGATGCGCAGTTGCTGCGGGGTGAGTCGCGCCAGCCCGTCCGGCGAAACCGCGTCCCCGTGCACGCCCGCGGCCGGTCCGTCCGCGCCGAGCACCCCGGCGACCCCGGTCACCCCGTTCGCCCGGAGTTCCGCCGCCGCCTGCTGGGCCCACGGGCCGGCGCCGCAGCGCTCGAAGCCGAGCAGCGCGGCCCGCAGGTGGGTACGTGCCTCGCGCAGCCGGCGGCGCCGGCGCAGCCACTTGCCGTAGAGCAGTTCGGTACGGGCGCGTTCGAAGTCCCCGGCGGCCTCCCCGTGCCGCCGCAGCGCCTGCCGGTACAGCGCGTCGGCGGCCTCGGGCGGTGCCAGCAGGGCGCGGCAGCGCAACAGTTGGGCGGGGGCCTGCGGGTCGGCGTCACACGCCGACCAGAGCGCGAAGTCCTCGACCGCGTCCCCGGCGCCCTCCGGCTGCCGGGCGAGCGCGCAGGCCTCCACGTAGCACGGTACGGCGAGCAGCCAGACGGCGAAGTGGCCGCGCCCCGGGCCGGGCCGCACCAGGGGGGCGAGCCGTTCGGCGGCCTCGCGGGGCCGGCCGTGGCCCAGGTCGGCGCGGGCCAGCGCCCACTGGGCCAGCGCGGCGGCCTGGGCCAGCCCGTGCCGGCGCGCGATGGTCATGGCCGCCGTCGCGTGCTCGGCGACGGTGTGCGCCTCACCGGCGATGGACGCGGCCAGGGCCAGTACGGCGTGGTGGTGGGCGGCCGTGTTGCGCTGCCCGGCTCGGTAGGCGCTGCGCAGTCCCTCCTCGGCGTGCGCCCGGGCCAGGGCGTGCCGTCCGGCGCGCAGTTCGCCGTAGGCCAGGTACTCCAGGGCTCGTGCCTCGTGCAGGGCGGACCCGCCGGTCCGGGCCACCGCGAGCGCCCGGGCGCCGGCCCGGCGGGCGGCGGCGGTGTCGCCGAGCAGCAGGGCCGCGGAGGCCGCCCGCAGCAGTTCCTCGGGGTCGTCCGCCGTCCACGCGCGGTCCACGACCCGCCGCAGGGGGGCCGCGGCCAGGTCGAAGCGTCCTTGCAGGACCGCGCGCATGCCCGCACGGTGGTCCCGGAGGGCCGCCGCTACGGCGCCGAGGCCCCGCCCGGCCGTGAGCGCGCCGGCGGACAGGGCCGGGTTCCCGGGCGGTACCGGCGCGACCTCGCCGCCCCAGAGACCGGGACCGGACGGCTCCGCCGTGCCAAGGTCCCACTCGGCCCCAGGGGGAGCGGCGGGCACCGGCGGTGCCTGGCCCACGGGAACCGTGCCCAGGGCCTCCCCCGCGTCCGGCGCCCGCTCGGCCACGGTCCGATCGGCGGACCGGGGTGGGATCCCGGGCAGTGACCGGCTCCGTAGGGCGGCGCCGGGGGCCCCACCCGTGTGGTGGGTCCCGGTCGACCAGCGGCCCTGCGCCAGGGCGCGCAGGCACGCGGCTACGTCGCCCGCCGACCAGGCGGCGTCCGCGGCGACCAGGGCGGCTTCGGCGGACCGCTCGGGGTCGTGCGGAGCGGACAGGGCCGCGGCGAGCAACAGGGTTTCGCGGGCGTCGTCGACCGGGCCGTCCCAGCGCAGCGCGGTGCCGCGCAGCAGTTCGGCACGCGCGCGTACCGGTGCGGGGGCCGGTCGGCAGCGGGCCGTGTCGAGCAGTCGCAGCGCCTGGGCCGACCGACCGGCCAGCAGCGCCTGTTCGGCGGCGGCCGTGTACCACCGGACGCGTTCGACGCCGTCCGGGGCGAGTTCGGCGGCCCGGGTGTAAGCCGTACAGCACTGGGCGGGCGTGACCGCCGACGCCGGGTCCGCAGCGACGGAGGCGAGGGCGGCGGCGAGCGTCGGGGCGGGGGCCGTGACGGCCCAGGAGCGGTGCAGCAGCGCCGGAAGACCGTGCGCGTCGGGCAGCGTGCCGGCCAGCGCTTCGTGGGCCGCACGGCGCCGCTCGGCCGACGCCCCGGCGTACACCGCCCGGCACAGCACCACACTGCGGAACCCGAGCCGCCCCTCGGCCCCGAACAGCGCCTCCGGCAACACGACACCGCCCGACGCGAGCCGGCCGTCACCGGCGCCGTGCGGATCGGGGCCGGGGCCGGGCGTGGGACCGCCGCCGGTGCCGTGCGGGTCGGAGCCAGGGCCGGGCGTAGGCCCGTCACCGGTGCTCTGCGGACCGGAGCCAGGCCAAGGCGTAGGCCTAGCGCCAGTGCCCTGCCGACCGGAGCCAGGCCAAGGCGTGGGCCCACCGCCGGTGCCCTGCCGGTCGGAGCCGGGCCAGGGCATGGGTCCGCCGGCAATGCCCTGCCGACCGGGGCCAGGGCCGGGCGTAGGCCCGTCACCGGTGCCCTGTCGATCGGAGTTTGGCCCGGGCGTGGGCCCGTCGTCGAGGTGCGGGGTCGGCAGCGTGACGGGGGCATGTTCTGGGATGGGGCCGCCATGGGCGTGCGGCTCCGACAGGGAATGGAGGCCGTGACCCGGCACCACAGACCGGCCCTCCGTCTGCCCCGACACGGATCCGCCCCCGGCACGCGCTTCCGGCAGACGAGCCACGCCGCGGCGACCCGGCACGGGCCCACCCGCCGCACGCGGCTCCGCGAGCGGATCCAGACCCTGCCCCTGCCCGTGCCCCGACACGGGGTCACCCCCAGCGCGCACCGACGACAGTCGGTCAACGCCATGGCCCGGTATGGACCCGCTCTCCGCCCCCGGCTCCGGCAGGGAATCGGGATCATGGCGCGGCGGGGGCCCGTCGGCAGGGCGGGGCTTCGGCGGGAGAGGGAGATCGTCTGGCAGGGGCCAGCGCTCGGGGCGTGGACGCGCGAGGGGATGCGCGGAGGGATCGGGGCACGGTCCGGCGGCGAGCCGGGCCGCCGCGCGTCGTACGACGTCGGCCTCGGCGGTCGGTTCCCCCGAGACCTGGACGGCCGCTGCGGTCACGAGCAGCAGGTCCCGCTGGTGCGGCGGCAGTCCGGTCAGGTGGCGGCCCGCAAGCGCGGCGAGGGTCTCGGCCTCCACCAACGGAGACGGCAGTGGAGCGATCCCGCCGAGCTGGGCCGGAGTCAGGCGGTGTACCACGCTGAGCAGCAGGCCCGGGTTGCCTTCGGCGGCGGCCACGATCTCCTCGCGTACCCGGGGGTCGAGCGCGGCCGGTGCGGTCTCGTCCAGCAGGGCGGCGGCGTCCGGAGCGGACAGCGGGGCGAGGCGGAGCAGCGGCAGCTCCGCGAACTCCGGGTCCACGGGCCGGTGTCCGGCCACGGTGAGCAGCAGGGCAACCCCACCGCCGGGGAAGAGCCGGGCGGCCAGCCGGCCGAGGGCGGCCCGGGACGCGCTGTCCCACCGGTCGGCGTCGTCGACACAGAGCAGGACCGTGCCGGACGCCGCGGTCGCCCGCAGCGCGCCGACGAGGTCTCGCACCGGGTCGGCGGCGTGGACGGCGGGCACTCCGGCCGCCCGGCACAGCTCCCGCAGCCCGGCCAGAGGCTGCCGGTACCGTTCGGGACGGACGGGCAGAACCACGACGGGCCCTGCGTCGAACGCGCGGGCGACCCGGGCGAGGACGGTCGAGCGACCGCTGCCGGGCTCACCGGTCAGGACGTACGCGCCGCCCTCGCGCAGCCGCTCCCCCAGCACCGCGACCGGATCCGGCCGGTGCCGCGCCGCACCAGGTCCCAGAGTCGTCTGTCCGCTCATTCCGGAAACCTTACTGACGCGTAAGGACGTGCGGAAGGCATACGTCCGGCCCCTGCGGTCGGTGGGGGCGGCGCCGTGTCCGGGTTCCGGGAAGCCCGAGGCGGCCGTACGACGCCGGCGGCGACCGCCGGATCAAGCGGTCGCCGCCGGGGCGCGGAGGGGCGGTCAGGAGGTGTGCGGGCAGTTGCCCCGGTACTCCTCGATGGTCAGGCTCGGCCGTGGCAGCGGGCAGAGGAACTGCTCGTAGCGGGTGTCGTTGTCGATGAACCGCTTCAGCCAGGAAACGCTGTACTTCGCGATCGTCGTGTTCGAGGTGTTGGGCGTGAAGTGGGTGGCGCCGTTCAGCTCCAGGTACGCCCGGTCGAGGGAGCTGGGGAGCGTGGTGTAGAAGGGCTCGGCGTGGGTCGCGATGGGGGCGATCGTGTCACCGTCGGCGCCGAAGATCAGGGTGGGGGTCTTGATCTCGGACCAGGTCTTGTCGAGGTTCCACGGGGTCAGCGGGATGGCCGCCTGGAGCGAGGGACGGGACTTGGCCGCCTCCAGGCTGCCGCCGCCGCCCATCGAGTGGCCCATCACGCCGAGACGGCTGGAGTCGACACGGTCTCTGACGGAGCTGCGCTGGGTGAGGTAGTCCAGGGCGGCGAGCAGCTGGTTGCCCCGGGAGTCGGGCTGGTCCAGCGTGGTCAGTGTGTCGATGGTGAAGACCACGAACCCCTGGGAGGCCAGCCGGGGGCCGAGCCAGGCGATGGAGGACTGGGTGCCGGTGTAGCCGGGTGAGACGGCTATCGCGCCGAACGTGCCGTCGGCGGTGCTGGTCGGGTAGTAGATGGTGCCGCCGCCGAAGCCGCTGACGGCGAGCCGGGACACGCTGGTCTCCGCGACGGAGTACGGACCGCGGAGCGCCTCGATGCTGGATTCGGTGGGCGCCGGGCCGCGTTCGTAGGGGTTGTCCGCACCGTGGGCCGCCGGCCCGCCGAGCGTGGTCAGGCCGACGACGGCGGTGATCGCCGCGGCGAAGACCGCGAGCCGTCCGGCACGACGGGTGGGGCGCGGCCGGGGGGCCGGTGCCGTGGTGCTGGTGCGCGGGTGCTGCACGACGAGTCGTCCTCTCTGTCGTGGCGAGCCGCCCGTCCGGCCCGGATGGCACGCACGAGCGCGCCGGCCGGCGGGCTCCGCCAGTGGGGTGAGCAGTGCCACTGTCGGCGTCGCGCGGCACGACCGGACCGGCAATGTCACCGGTCTTGTGCCGGCACCCGCTGCCGGAAGCGCGTCCTGACCGGGAGGAACGGTGGCGAACGCCGTCACTTCGGCCCCGACTCGGCGTCCCGCAACCGAACCTGTGCGAGAGATGGAGGAGGACCGGCCCTCAGGTCGCCGCCCCCCGTCGGCACCGCCCCCGTCGGTGAAGGCGCACCCCGGCGCGCCCCGTGTTCAGGCCATCGGGCCGCCGGGAGTGAACGTCACCGGAAGCCGCGCCGGGCCGCGCAGGCCGCCGGGTCGCCAGGTCAGTTCGGCGGGCGGCACCGCCAGGGCCAGGTCGGGAAGACGGCGCAACACCGTGCCGATGGCGATCTCGCCCTCCAGCCGGGCGAGCGGCGCGCCCAGGCAGTAGTGGATGCCGTGCCCGAAGGCCAGGTGGCCGCTGTCGCCGCGGGTGATGTCCAGCCTGTCGGGGTCGGTGAACCGGGCCGGGTCGCGGTCGGCGATCGCGGAGGCGATCACCACGGTGGCCCCGCGGGGAATGGTCACGCCCGCGATCTCGATGTCCTCACGGGCGAACCGGGCGATTCCCGGGTTGACCGGTCCGTCGTAGCGGAGGAATTCCTCGACGGCGTCGGGCAGCAGCTCCGGGCGTTCCCGCAGCAGCGACAGCTGTCCGGGGTGGACGAGCAGCGCGGCGATGCCGCCGCTGATCAGGTTGACCGTCGTGACGTACCCGGCCACGAGCAGCAGGAAGGTCATGGCGATCAGCTCGTCCTGACTGAGCCGCTGTTCCTCGTCGTGGGCGCTGACCAGCGCGCTGAGGAGGTCGTCGCCGGGCCGGGTCCGCTTGGTCTCCAGGTGCGCGGTCACATAGGCGTGCATCCGTTGCCACGCCTCGTTGACGACGGCCGGGTCGGGCATGGTCTGGCCGCGTACGAGCATGGCGTCGGTCCACCGCTGGAAGTCCCGCCGGTCGTCCGCGGGCACGCCGAGCAGTTCGCCGATGACGGTGACCGGCAGCGGCAGCGCGAAGTCCGCCACGAGGTCGGCCCGGCCGGCCGGTACCACCGCGTCGAGCAGCCGGTCGGCGATCTCCTGGACGCGGGGCCGCAGCCCGGCGACCCGGCGTGCGGTGAACGCCTTGGACACCAGGCGGCGCAGCCGGGTGTGGTCCGGCGGGTCGGAGCGCAGCATGGTGCTCATCATCGACTCGCGCTCGAACTCGGGCAGTTGCGCGACGAGGCGGGGGTCCGAGGCGTCGCGGACATCGCTGCTCAGCCTGGGGTCGCAGAGGGCGGCGAGTCCGTCCTCGTAGCGGGTGATCAGCCAGGCCTCCAGGCCGCCGGCGATCAGCGCGCGCCGGACGGGGCCCTCCTCGCGCAGCCGCCGGTAGAGCGGGAAGGGGTCCGCCAGGAAGGCCGGGTCGGAGTAGGGAAGAAGGGCTGGCTGCCGGCTCATCGTGCCTCCCGGGCCGAGGTCGACCGTGCGTGCCGCCTTGTCGGCACCAGGGGCATATACCCGGTATGAGCACCACGGCAACGGACGCCCCGCCCGCCGTCCGGAACTCGCCGTCACGCGGTCGGGGGGCTTCCCTTCCGACCGCCGGAAGGATAGGTTCCGGCTACCCCGCGCCAGCGCCGCGAGGCGTCGGCCCGCCCGTCCCGGGCGGCGGGCCGCGCGGGGGCCAGTCGTCCGTTCGCTCTCGTCTCGCTCTCGTCGCCGCTTTACCAGGAGTGCGCCACGTCGACCACGAGCTGGTCGGGCAGCTGGATCACCCGGAACGGCAGGCGGGCGCGGACGCCGAGGCCGATCTGCGTCTCCCCCTCGAAGCTGGCGGCGAACCGGGTGTCCCTGAAGGTGCTGTACCCGCTGATGTCCACGCCCGGGAGGGGCTGGCCGGCCCGCCCGGGGTACGCCGCTGCGCCGCTCGCCGGGTCGTAGGCGGGCGCGCCCACGCGGACGTCGAGCACGGCGCCGCCGCCGACCGGGATGTGGTCACCGCTGGCCACCTGGTAGAGCCGGTCGACGTACCGGACGGAGTAGCCGAGGGTGCCGCCACCGGGCACGTCGAAGACCAGGCGGTCGAAGCAGTCGTGCCGGCCGGCCCTGATGTTCTCCAGCGGCACGGCGCCCGCCGCGGCACCGCCCTTGTCGCCGCTGCCCCAGCCGGTCGGACAGGCCGTGGCGCCGGTGGTGGCCGCCGTCGCGGTGCCCGCGGCGGCCGTCACCATCCCCAGCCCGGTTCCCGCCAGAACGAGCGCCGCCACGGCGGCAGTTGTCCGTCGCATGATGTTTCCCCCTTGATCGAGTGTCACGCCATACGGGGTGAGACACATGGGTCCGTTGGAGGGTTGCGCACCGCTGCCGGGTACCCGTGTCGCGAGGTCGTGAACAACCCTCGGTTCTCCCTGGGCTGTTCGGTCTCCGTCGCCGCCGACGGCGTATTCATCGTCTCCGACCACGCACTGTACGAGTTCACCCCGGCGGCGGACGGCACCGCCTACATCGGCGTGTTCAACGGCCTGGCCGCCATACGCGACAGCGACTGAACCGGCGGGGTCACCTGAACCGGCGGCGTCAGCCACCGTCGACGTCGACAACCGTCGGCGTCGGCAACCGTAGGCGTCATTTCGGAAGTTCTTCGGCAGATCACCTTGTCAGGGTCATGCCCCTGTCTCTACAGTCCCCACCAGAACCAGCCATGGGAGCGCTCCCATATCCTGTGCCCGCCGCCCCTCCCGCCTCCCCGGAGAGGACCCGCATGCCACTGTCACCGCACCACAACGGCGCCGTCCGGCGCTTTCCGTCCGCCCGTCGCCGGGTGACGGCGGCCGTGGCCCTGTGCGTGGCGGGCCTGGTCCTCTCCGGACCCGCCACGGCCGTGCCGGAGCGGACCGCCGCCGCGTCGGCCGCCGGGCTCCCCTACCAGGACGCCTCGCTGCCCGTCCCGGACCGGGTGAACGACCTGCTGTCCCGGATGACGCTGGACGACAAGCTCGGCCAGATGACACAGATCGAGAAGGACGCCCTCGTCCCGCAGTCCGACCTCGCCGCGTACCGGATCGGGTCCGTGCTCTCCGGGGGCGACTCCACGGTCAGCCCCAACAACGCCCAGACCTGGGCGGACACCTATGACTCGCTCCAGCGCGCCGCGCTGGCCACACCGCTCGGCATCCCCATGATCTACGGCATCGACGCCGTGCACGGCCACAACGCGGTGCGCGGGGCCACGATCTACCCGCACAACATCGGACTCGGCGCCACGCGTGACCCCGGCCTCGTCCAGCGGGTCGGACGCGCGGTCGCCGAGGAGATCTCGGGCACCGGCATCGACTGGGACTTCGCCCCGTGCCTGTGCGTGGCCCGCGACGACCGGTGGGGTCGCACCTACGAGTCGTACGGCGAGAGTCCCGGACTCCCCTCCGCCATGACGACGTTCATCACCGGCCTGCAGGGCGAGGCCCTGGGGTCCGGCCCGGCATCGGTGCTGGCCACCGCCAAGCACTACCTCGGCGACGGCGGCACCACCTCCGGGGTGGACCAGGGCGACACCCAGCTGTCCGAGGCCGAGTTGCGGGTGATCCATCTGCCGCCGTTCAAGGAGGCGGTGCGCCGCGGGGTCGGCTCCGTGATGCTGTCGTACAGCAGGTGGAACGGCGTCCGGTCGCATGCCCACAAATACCTGGTCACGGACGTCCTCAAGGGCGAGCTGGGATTCACCGGGTTCGTCGTGTCCGACTGGGCCGCGGTCGACCAGCTCGACGGGCAGAGCGGTTTCACCGGCGCCGAGATCTCCACGGCCGTCAACGCGGGCGTCGACATGGTGATGGTGCCGCACGACTACAAGAAGTTCCTCGGCCTGCTGCGCGGCGAGGTGACCGCGGGCCGGATCCCGCAGGCCCGGATCGACGACGCCAACCGCCGCGTCCTGACGAAGAAGTTCCAGCTGGGCCTGTTCGAACACCCGTTGACGGACCGGTCGTTCACCGGCACGGTCGGCTCGGTCGCGCACCGGGCGCTGGCCCGGCAGGCGGTGCGCGAGTCCCAGGTGCTGCTGAAGAACGACGGCGGGGTGCTGCCGCTGGCGAAGTCGGCCAGGCTGTTCGTCGCCGGCAAGTCCGCCGACGACATCGGCAACCAGAGCGGCGGCTGGACCGTGGGCTGGCAGGGCCGCAGCGGTCCCGTCACCGACGGCACCACCGTGCTCCAGGCCATCCGCACGGCCGTCACCGACCCCTCGCGTGTCACCTACGACCGCTACGGCAACGGCATCGACTCCGGTTACACCGCGGCCGTCGCCGTCGTCGGCGAGACCCCGTACGCCGAGGGCCGGGGCGACCGGCCGGACGGCATGGGCCTGGACCAGGAGGACTTGGGGACCCTCGCCCGGCTGAAGGCGAGCGGAGTGCCGGTCGTCGTGGTGGTGGTCTCCGGCCGGCCGCTCGACATCGCCACCCAACTGCCCGACTGGAAGGCGCTGTTGGCTGCCTGGCTGCCCGGCACCGAGGGCGCGGGCGTCTCCGACGTCCTGTTCGGCGACTACGCGCCCAACGGCAGGCTGCCCATGAGCTGGATGCGCTCCGCCGCGCAGGAGCCCGTCAACGACGGCGACGGCAAGTCCCCGCTGTTCCCGTACGGGTACGGGCTGACCTACGACGACGCCCCCGAACCGACCCCGACGCCCACCCCGACCCCGACCCCGACTCCGATCCCGACCCCGTCTCCGGCCCCGGGCGCGTGCACGGCGACCTTCCGCACCGCCTCCTCCTGGCAGGGCGGTTACCAGGCCGAGGTCACCGTGGAGAACACCGGATCCGGGCCGCTGACGGGCTGGACGGTCGACTGGGACCTGGCCGGATCCACCGTCACCAGCCTGTGGAACGGCACCCTGACCACGGCCCAGGGCCGGGCGACCGTCCGCAACGCCGCCTTCAACGGTGCCCTCTCCCCCGGCGCCAGGGCCACGTTCGGCTTCACCGCGAACGGCACCGCGGGCACACCCTCCCCGCACTGCGCCGGCACCTGACCACCCACCGGCCGACAGGCCCCCGGCACCCGGCCGACAGCCCCGCCCCGCGCGGCCCCCTCGTCCTCGCCCGCCCGGGTGGCACCGACCCCGGGCGGGCGGGGCTCCCAGCCCGCCGCGGCCGGCCGGGTCAGCGGGTGATCCGCAGCAGGCGTGGTGGCCGTGCGGCGGGTTCGGGCAGGCGCAGCGGTGACCGGCCGGGGGTGATGCTGCCGAGCACCGTGGCGCGGCGGGCTCCGGTGCCCGAGGGCAGGACCCCGGGCAGGCCGTGGGCGGTGAGGAACCCCAGGACGGCGAAGGCCAGGGCCTCCTTGGCGGCCGACGGCAGGCCCAGGTCGTCGCTGGGCCGCAGCGGCACGTCCGGGAGTTCCTCGGCGAGCATGCGCATCAGCACCGGATTGCGGGTGCCGCCGCCGGAGACGACGAGCCGGGTGACGCCGTGGGCGCGGCAGGCGTCCGCCACGGTGACGGCGGTCAGCCGGGTCAGGGTGGCCAGGACGTCGGCGGTGACCGGCACCGGCACGGTGTCGAGGGCGCGCCGCAGGTAGGGCAGGTGGAAGTGTTCCTTGCCGGTGCTTTTGGGGGCGGGTCTGCGGTAGTAGGGGTCGTCCAGCAGGACGCGCAGCAGTTCGGGGCTGACCTGTCCGGCAGCGGCCCGGTGGCCGTCCTCGTCGTAGTCGGCGGCGCCGTCGGTGAAGTGGTGTACGGCCGCGTCCAGCAGGGCGTTGGCGGGGCCGGTGTCGAAGGCGAGCGGCTCGGCGCCGGGTACGAGGACGGTGACGTTGGCGATGCCGCCGAGGTTGAGCGCGGCGGGCGTGCCGGGCAGGCCGGACAGCAGCAGGGCGTCGGTCAGGGCGACCAGGGGCGCGCCCTGGCCGCCGGCGGCGACGTCCCGGCTGCGCAGGTCGGAGACGACGGGCAGGCCGGTCGCCTCGGCGATCCAGGCGGGCTGGCCGAGCTGGAGGGTGCCGCGGACCGTGCCGTCCTCGACCCAGTGGTGCATGGTCTGGCCGTGCGAGACCACGAGGTCGGCGGTGCCCGCGCACAGGTCGCGCAGGGCGCGCCCGGCGGCGTCGGCGAAGGCCTGGCCGATGCCGGTGTCCAGGGCGCAGACGGCCCGCGTGGTGGTGGGCGCGGGGGGCAGGGCGGCGGCGATGTGGTCCCGCAGGTCGTCCGGGTAGGGGACGCAGAGGTGTCCGAGGGGTCGCAGGAGCAGGGTGTCCCCGTCCAGCGCGAGGTCCGCCGCGGCGGCCTCGATGGCGTCGTACGAGGTGCCCGACATCAGGCCGATCACGCGCACGGAGTCTCCTTCCGGCCGGGGCCGCGCCGGGCGGGCGGGGCCGGCTGCGGCTGGTGCATGGTTCCTCCGGGGCTGTCACGGTCACCGGTCGCCGAACCGGCCGCCCCGCCTGATCACGGCCCCCCGCCTGGTCACGGCCGCCCCGCCTGGTCACGGCCACCCGCCTGGTCACTCGGGGGCGACGGTGGCCGCCGGGCGGTCGGTGCCGTCGTCGTCCAGTGCGGCCGGGGCGGTGGGGGGTGTGCGGTGGAACAGGCTGGTCAGACCGCCCACGGCCAGGGTGACGGCCACGCCGAGGGGGACGAGCCACTGCGCGGCGATCGCGGTGGGTACGGTGGTGCCGCCCGCGCTGACGTCGATCTTGACGCCGCGCACGATGTACGTCATGACGCCGACGGTCACCAGGAACGCCAGTACGGCGTCGGTCTCCTTCGCGCGCCGGACGAGCCGGCCGAGGAGGAACGCGCCGAGGAGCGCGCCGTAGGTGTATCCGGCGATGGTCAGGCCGGTGAGGTAGACATTGCCGGTGCTGGTGCTGAAGGCGCAGGCGAACAGGGCCATCAGCACCGCCCACACCAGGGTCATCAACCGGGCGAGCCGGAGCAGGAACTCCTCGGTGGGCACGCTCCGGAAGAAGCTGTGGATGATGTCGGCGACGGTCGAGTTCGACATGGAGTTCAGCGCGGAGGACAGCGAGCCCATGGCCGCGCCGAGGATGCCGGCCACGAGCAGGCCGGAGACCACCACGGGCAGTCCGTGCAGGATGAAGTCCGGGTAGAGGTTGTCGGAGCTGGTCAGGCCCAGTTCCTGGAAGGTCCTGCCCTGGTTGTAGGACCACAGCAGCGCGCCGACGAGGGAGAACGCGGCGAACTGGAGGGTGACGAAGACACCGGAGGCGATCATCGCTTTCTGGCCGTCGCGCAGTGAGCGGGTGGCCAGGACGCGTTGGACGATCAGCTGGTCGGAGCCGTGGCTGGCCATCGCGAAGATGGCACCGCCGATGATCGCGGTGGGCAGGGCGAACGGGCTGGTGAGGATGTGCGCCAGATGGAAGTCGGTGTCGAAGAGCCGGAACCGGTCCGCGTGCAGGGCGCGCTGGACACCGTCGGCGCCGACCTGGGCGGTGAGCACGCCGATGGCGAGGAGGGCGCCGCCCAGGTACAGGCCCATCTGGATGGCGTCCGTCCAGATGACCGCCCGGATGCCGCCGAGGTAGGTGTAGACGACGGTGATCGCCGTGAGCACGATGATGATGACGCGGTAGCCGGCGTGCACGCCGAACTCGTCGAGCAGCAGCTTGATCGGGATGGCGGAGGCGAACAGCCGGACGCCCTCGGCGAGCAGCCGGGTGAAGACGAAGGTCACGGAGGCGAGGCCCTGCACCTTGAGCCCGAACCGGCTGCCCAGGTACTGGTAGGCGCTCACGAAGCCGCCCCGCTTGTACAGCGGGATGAGTACGGTCGCCACGACGACGCGTCCGATGACGTAGCCGAGGGCCAGTTCGACGTTGCCGAAGCCCTGTCCGCTGTAGGCGCCGCCCGGCAGGCTGATGACGGTGAGCACGCTGGTCTCGGTGGCCACCACGGAGAAGGAGACGGTCCACCACGGCATGTGGCCCTCACCGACGAAGTAGTCCTTCGCCGTCTTCTGCCGTCCGGCCAGGCGCAGTCCGATCACGGCGATCGCCACGAGGTAGACGACGACCACCAGCAGGTCGAGCTGACGCACACTCACGGAAGGAAAGTTTCCTTCGCAAACGCATTCATGCCGTGAAAAGTAGTTTCAGCCGTTGGCCCCGTCAACAACCCCCGCGGGCAACCTGGAGCGGCGGCGCCCCCATCCGAAGCGCCGCGTCACCCTTGCGGCGCCTTCCGCCCTCGCTGAGACTCGGGCCGACATCCATCGAGGGGGAGCTTTGGAGATCACCAACGCGCACTTACCCGCATCGGCCCGGTTCGGGTTCTGGGCCGAGCTGGTGTCGGATCAGCCGGCACGGATGCGGCTCACCAGTGCGGTCGCGTCGCGGGACTTCGTCGCCCGCGCGTCGTTGACGCAGGCCGGTCCGGTGCGGGTGGCCTGGTTCCGCAGTCCCCCGGCGCACCTGTCCCGGACCTGGGCGGACGTGCGGGCCGACGACCCGGGCGTGTATCAGCTCATGTTCGTCACCGGCGCTCCGCTGTGGATCGAGCAGCGCAGGCAGGACTCGGGGCTCGTGCATGGCGCGTTGGCCATGTTCGACCTGTCGGAGCCGTTTCGCGGGGATGTCCCGGACCGGGGTCACGACACCGAGGTGGTCATCGCGCAGATACCGCACGACGTACTGCCGCTGCCGGTGGACCGGGCCCGCCGGGCCCTGGCCGTCCCGCTGGCGGCCTCCGGGGTGGGCGGGGTGCTGGCGGATCTGATGACGTCGATACGGGCACACGGCGCGGACTGTGCGCCCCGGGAGCTGGAACGCATGGGGCGGATGACGGCCGACCTGGCGGGGGCGGTCATCGCCCGCCGGCTGGACGCCTACGGGCAGCTGCCGGTGCAGACCCGGCAGGACGTCATGCTGGCACGGATCCTCGGCTTCATCGACGCCAACCTCGCCGACCCACGGCTCGGGCCGGCCGCGGTCGCGGGTTTCCACCATCTGTCACTGCGCGCTCTGCACGCGCTGTTCCGGCAGCAGGACGGGGGGACGGTCGCGGCGGTGATCCGGCGCAGGCGGCTGGAGCGCTGCCGGGAGGACCTGGCCGACCCGCGTCTGGACGCGCTGCCGGTGGCCGCGATCGGCGCGCGCTGGGGCCTGGGCCATCCTCAGGGGTTCAGCAGGGCGTTCCGGACGATGTTCGGGATGGCGCCGGGCGAGTACCGGCGGGCGGCACGGACCGGTAAGCATCCGCGCACGGGGAGGTAACCGCGGTCGAGGGTCCCGCGCCTAGGGTGCGGGACACAGGCGCGGCCCGGCCGGAGACCGGCCCGCACGCTCCTGTCGTCCGGGGACGGAGCCTCGGTCGTCGTTCCTCATCCCTCGGGAGGGATCATGCAGATACCCGCTGTACGGCGGTGGGCCGTCGTCGCCGCGACCGCGGCGATCGCCGCGCTGTCGGTGTCCACGCCCGCGCAGGCCCGTGCGGACGTCTTCCACTTCGACGGGCAGAACAACGCCACCCGCCGCTGCATGGACGACAGCTTCGCGTACGGGCTGCGTGCCTTCGGCTGCAACCGGCAGGACTTCCAGCAGTGGTGGGGGGTCCACGCGAACTGACCGTGATGCGCGGGGCGGTGACCCGCTCTCCGTGGTGGCAGCCACCGGATCCGCCGAGTGGCATGCGCCCGGAGGACACCCCCCGCGCTCACCGTCCGCGCGTCACGTCCCGCCGCGTGTCGGCTGGTTCGCCGCTCGTCAACGGCACCCGTGGGGGATGTCAGCGGAGCACGAGCGTGGTGGCGAGGGCCGGGCCGAGGGCGCCGCCCAGGAGATAGCAGAGCTGGAACAGGCCGATGGCGGCGGGGCGTTGGCGGTCGGGCACGGCGGAGGCGGCGGCCACGGACTGGGTGGCGTTGGCGGCGGTGGCGGCGAAGACGGCCAGGCCGACCGCCGCGAGCGGCACGACCGCGCCGTGGGCGAGGACGGCCGCGGCGGCGGCGAGCGTCCCGGCCGCGAGCAGGATCACCCGTACCGTGCGGTGGCCCAGCCGCGCGGAGACGGCCGCGAAGCCGAGGGTGAGCAGGGACCCGGTGATCATGGCGGCCATCTGGCCCACGGCCACCGCGGTCGCCGGCCGGCCCGCCCGGTCGGTGAGCATCTGGGGCACCGCGAACAGCAGCGTGAAGTAGGACCCGGACAGGGCGAGGGCGATCAGGGCCGAGCCGCGGAAGAGGCGGGAGCCGAGCGCGGCGGCGGGAACGTAGCCGTCCGGGCGGCGCCGGATGTGCGGGGCCAGCAGTGCGGCGGCGACGGCGGCCACGGCCAGGGCGGGCAGCGGGCGGTACGGCAGCAGCACCAGCCCGCCGGACAGCACGGCCAGCAGCAGCGCGCCCCGGGTGTCGAAGCGGTCCCCGGTGGGCGGCGGCGCCGGCCGGGTGTGGCGACTGACCGCGGGGACGGCCAGGAGGGTGACCGCCAGGAGGGACAGCGCCGCGCGCCAGGAGACCGTCCCGGTGAGGCGCTCGCCGAGCAGCGGTCCCACGGCGCCGAGGATCCCGGTCCCGGCACTGATCACGCCCATGCGGCGGGCGGTGCCGGCCAGGTTCATGGCGATGGCCGTCAGGCCCGCCCCGCCCGCCGCCTGCACGGCGCGTCCGGCCAGGAGGAGCGGCAGCCACGGGGACACGGCCACCAGCACGGTGCCCGTGGTGACGCAGGTGGCGGCGAGCCACAGCGCGGTCCGGGTGCCGCGCCGCCGCAGCAGCGTCGCGAACAGCGGCGTCGCGATCGCCAGGGCCAGCGCGAACACGGTGACCAGCCAGGAGGCGGTGGCCGTGGGGATACCGAGGGAACGGCCGAGGTCACCGAGGATCAGTACGGCGGCGTTGCCGGCGGCGGCCACCGGGGAGGCGAGCAACGCCAGCCACAGGACGGGGACCTGACGGGCCGACGGGTGCACGACGGAGGGGGCGCGTGTGGCGCCCGTCCCGGGCGAGGTGGACATGGCTCTTCCGAAAGGGTGAGGGTGCGGTTGGCCGCCGCCCCGCGAGGACTCGCGGGGCGACGGTTCGACCCTGCGTCATCACGCTCGTCAATGGAAATGCTTTCTGTGCATCCGTAGTATTCGCCACATGGATGAGCTGCGCCGTATCGACCTCAACCAGCTTCTGACGCTGCACGCCCTGCTGGTCGAGAAGCACGTCACGCGGGCCGCCCTGCGGCTGAACAAGAGCCAGCCGGCCGTCAGCCACGCCCTGGCCCAACTGCGCACGCGGTTCGGTGATCCGCTGCTGGTGCGGCACGGCGGCCGTATGGTCCTGACGGCCCGCGCCCAGGCGCTGGTGCGGCCGCTGGAGGAGGCGCTGACCCGCCTGAACGGGCTGCTGAGCGCACCGGACTTCGACCCGTCGCGCACCCGTGGGCGCTTCAGGCTCTGTCTGTCGGACTACGCCTCGCGCATCGTGCTGCCTCCGCTGGTGCGGCACCTCCGCGAGCGGGCGCCGGGCCTGGACCTCGCGATCAGCCAGGCGAGCCGGGAGGCGATGCTGGCCCAGCTCACGGACGGCGAACTGGACCTGGCGCTGGGGGTCTTCCCGCATCCGCCCGAGGGCATCCACGTCCAGGAGCTGTTCCAGGAGGAGTTCGTCAGCCTGGCGGACAAGGCCGTACTGCCGCGGAAGGGGGGCCTGTCGCTGGCGGAGTGGCTGGAGCGGCCGCACATCATGCTGGCCATGCGGCCCGACGCGCACGACGAGATCGAGACGGCACTCGCGGCGCGCGGGCTGCGCCGGCGCCTCGCCGTGACGCTGCCCCACTGGAGCGCGGCCGTGGACCTGCTCGCGGGCACCGATCTGGTCCTGACCGTGGCCGGCCGGGCCGTCGGCCCGCTGCACCGGCACCGGACGCTGCGCAGGTTCACTCCACCGCTGGACCTGCCCCGCTTCGCCTACCAGCAGGCGTGGCACACCCGGCGGGCGGACGATCCGGCGCACCGCTGGCTGCGCGAGGCCGTGCTGGCGTGCGGCCGGCCGGACAGCGGCTGAGTGGCCGTGACGGCGTCCGACCGACCGGATGACGGCCGGGGCAATGGAGTTGACGTACCGTCAACCGGGCGGCGCCGGCCGGAGGTCGTCCGTTTTCCCGCGGACGGACGGGGCAGTGTCCGCAGCAGCCGACCGTCAGCGCTACAGGGAGCCCGTATGCACTACTACGACCTCGGCGGTCACGGCCGGCCCGTGACGACGTCGTCCGCCGAGGCGCAGACCTGGTTCGACCGCGGTCTGAACTGGACGTACGCCTTCAACCACGAGGAGGCCGTCCGCTGTTTCGAGGCCGCCGGCGCGGCGGATCCCGGCTGTGCCATGGCCGACTGGGGCCTGGCCTACGCGCTCGGTCCCCACTACAACAAGCCCTGGGACGCCTTCGACGCACAGGATCTGGGCCGGACGGTGGAACGTGCGCACGCCGCGGTGCGGCGCGCGCACGCGAAGGCGGCCGGCGCCACACCGGTCGAACGGGCCCTCGTCGACGCGTTGCGGGCCCGTTACCCGCGCGCCCGGACCCCGGACGCCGGGGAGGGCCCGGTGTGGAACGCCGCCTACGCCGACAGCATGCGGGCCGTGCACCGGCTGGCGCCCGACGACCCCGACGTGGCCGCCCTGTACGCCGACGCGCTGATGAACCTGACGCCCTGGCAGCTGTGGGACATCCGCACGGGCGAGCCGGCCCCGGGCTCGCGCACCATCGAGGCCGGGGCGGTACTGGAGCGGGCGCTCGCCACCGAGGCGGGGAACCGGCACCCGGGCCTGCTGCACCTGTACATCCACCTGATGGAGATGTCCCCCACCCCCGAGGCCGCGCTGTCCGCCGGCGACCGGCTGCGCGACCTGGTGCCGGACGCGGGCCACCTCCAGCACATGCCGTCCCACCTGGAGGTGCTCTGCGGCGACTACCGCCGGGTCGTCTCCGACAACACCGCGGCGATCGCGGCCGACGAGAAGTTCCTCGCCCGGGCCGGGGCGCTGAACTTCTACACTCTGTACCGCTGCCACAACCTCCACTTCAAGATCTACGGCGCGATGTTCCTCGGCCGCTTCCAGGACGCCGTCGAGACGGCGCGGCAACTCGAAGCGGCGGTTCCCGAGGAGCTGTTGCGGGTGGACAGCCCGCCGATGGCGGACTGGCTGGAAGGCTTCCTCGCGATGCGGGTGCACGTCCTCGTCCGCTTCGGCCGCTGGGACGACATCCTGCGCCTGCCCATGCCCGCCGACACGCGCCTGTACTGCGTGACCACGGCCATGCTGCGCTACGCGCGCGGGGTCGCGCTCTCCGCCCTGGGCCGCACCGGCGAGGCCGGGACGGAACGCGAGCTGTTCCGCGAGGCGGTCACCCGGGTCCCCGAGACCCGGACGCTGTTCAACAACACCTGTGCGGACATCCTGGCGATCGCCGCGCACATGCTCGACGGGGAACTGAAGTACCGCAAGGGCCGGTACGACACGGCGTTCGCGGCGCTGCGCCGGTCGATCGAACTGAGCGACGGCCTGGCGTACGACGAGCCGTGGGGGTGGATGCAGCCGGCCCGGCACGCGTACGGCGCGCTGCTCCTCGAACAGGGCCGGGTCGCGCAGGCCGAGGCCGTCTACCGGGCCGACCTCGGGCTGGACGACACGCTGCCGCGCCCGCTCCAGCACCCGAACAACGTCTGGGCGCTGCACGGCCTTCACGAGTGCCTCGTACGGCTCGGCAAGGAGGGGGAGGCCCGGCTCGTGGCCCGGCAGCTGAAGCTCGCCGCCGCGCTGGCGGACGTGCCGGTCCAGGCGTCCTGCTACTGCCGGCTGGACACCGCCGCGCACCCCGCGCCCCCGCAGGACTGCTGCGCCGGCTGAACCCCGGGCCCGGCGGCCGGCGCCGAGCCCGGCCCGCGTCGAGCCGGCCGGGACCGGACAACTACGCTCGGTGCCCGACGGGCCGGTGATCGCGCCGGAGGGGTTCGAGCGGAAGGTGTGCGGTGCGCGCGGGGTGGATCAGGCTGTGGCGGTGCGCGGCATGGGGCGGGATCGGGTTGAGCCTCTACGCGGGCTGGCTGACGGTCGACGACGTACGGGACCGCTCCGCGAGCGAACGCGCCATCGCCGCGGCGTGCGACCGGCTGGTGTCCGGCGCCGCGGTGATGGACCTCGACGGCGGCACCGTCCGGGCGGAGACCAGCGACTACGACCGGATCGACGCGCGCGGGCCGCGCGGTTCCTGCACCGTCTACCGGGCGTCCGGGTCGGGCAGGACCACCGGTCTGTTCTCGCTGGCGGTGCGGAGCGGCGGTGAGGCGGAGCCGTTGAACTGGATCGGCGACCGCACGGAGCCGTTCGCCCTCCCCCACCCCGCCGAGCGCACCCCCAAGACGGACCTCACCGCCGTCGCCGACCGGCGCCCCGAACCCCGGCCGCTGGGCGACGGCACCCTGGGCTGGTACGGCAACTGGTACACCACCGTCCGGGCCGAGTGCGGACCCGGCAGCAGCGCGGCCGCTCCCCCGCTGCTGCACATCACGGCCAGTGCCGACTACGACGGCGAGGTCTCCGGGGCGGACCGGGCGCGTCTGGCCCGCATCGCCCGCTCGGCCGCCGAGACCCTCACCCGGCGGATCGGCTGCCGCACCCGGCTGCCCGCCCTGCCCGCCGGGCAGCCGGCGCCCGTGCCGACCGCCCTGCGTCCCGCGCGGTCGGCCGGCGGTTCCTGCGCGTGGTTCGCCGGGTATCTCCGGCGCTCGGGGCACGGTCCGCTGCCCGACCGGGCCCTTTCGGTACCGGTGCGGGACACGCATCCGCTGGAGGGCTGCCTGCTGGCGGTCAGTCCCGGCCAGGTCCGCCACACCGCCGGCGGTCTGCCCGAGGACAAGCGCGACTTCGCCGACAGCGCGGTCACCCACTCGCCCTGGTGGCTGCGCACCGTCACCTACACCGGCGCCGAGGCCCGCGCGGCGGGGTACGAAACCATCGAGGGCGAGGACGTCGTCATCAAGCCGGGGACGGCCGGGCACGCGAACGACGTCTGGTGGGCCTCGTCCGTCTGCGGGGGCAAGCCCGCCGTGCACACGCTCACCACCAGCTACGCCTATGACAACGTGCTCGGTTCGCGGACGGTGTCGGCCCTGCTCCGGGCGTACGTCGACGACATGGCCGAGCGCAGGGGCTGCACCCGGGTGACGTACCCGGACGCGGCGGACTCCGGCGACCGGTGAAGGTCACCCCGACGCGTCCGTACGGGCTCGCCGCCAGGCCCCCTCGCGCAGCAGCCGCAGTCCGTTGAGGCCGACGAGGACGGTGGATCCCTCGTGACCCGCGACGCCGAGCGGCAACGGCAGGTCGCCGGCCAGGTCCCAGACCACCAGGCCGGCGATGAAGACACCGGCGACGACGAGGTTCTGGACGACCAGGGTGCGGGCCCGGCGTGACAGTGAGATCACGGTGGGCACGGTCGCGAGTTCGTCGCGGACCACCACCGCGTCCGCGGTCTCCAGCGCCAGGTCGGAGCCCGCCCGGCCCATGGCGACGCCGGTGTGCGCGGCGGCCAGCGCCGGCGCGTCGTTGACGCCGTCGCCGACCACCATCACCTTGCGGCCGGTGGCCTCCAGCTCCCTGACCGCGCGCACCTTGTCCTCGGGCAGCAGCCCGGCCCGGACCTCCTCGATGCCGACCTCGGCGGCGAGGCGGGCGGCGGCGCGCGGGTTGTCGCCGGTGAGCAGCGCGGGTGCGTTGCCGATGAGGGAGGTCAGGGCGCCGACGGTGCGCGCCGCGTCCGGGCGGAGCCGGTCGGCGATGCCGAGCAGGCCCGCGGGGCTGCCGTCCACGGTGACCAGCACGGCCGTCCGGCCGCCCTCCTCCAGCTCGGCGGCGACAACCGCCGCCTGGGCGGCCCGGGCTCCGGTGGCCGCGGTCGCCGACCGGGCCGGTGCGCCGACCGCGACCGTCCGCCCGTCCACGGTGGCGGTCACGCCGACCCCGGGGGTGGAGGAGAAGCCGTCCGCCGCCGGCAGGGCCGTCCCCCGCTCCCGCGCCGCGTCCACGACGGCCCGCGCCAGCGGATGCTCGCTCGGGCGCTCGGCGGCTGCCGCGAGGCGCAGCAGCTCGTCCGCGTCGACGCCGGAGCCGGTCAACGGCCGTACGTCGGTGACGCGCGGGGTGCCCTCGGTGAGGGTGCCGGTCTTGTCGAACGCCACCGCGTCCACCTGACCCAGCCGTTCCATCACCACCGCCGACTTGACGAGGACGCCGTGCCGTCCGGCGTTGGCGATGGCCGACAGCAGCGGGGGCATGGTGGCCAGCACCACCGCGCACGGCGAGGCGACGATCATGAAGGTCATGGCCCGCAGCAGCGCGCCGGTGAGGTCGTCGCCGAAGGCGAGGGGGACGAGGAACACCGCGAGGGTCGCCGCCACCATGCCCAGCGAGTAGCGCTGTTCGACCTTCTCGATGAACAGCTGCGTCGGCGCCTTGGTCCCCGACGCCTCCTCGACCATGCGCACGATGCGGGCGATGACCGTGTCGGACGCGTCCCGCTCGACCCGGACGCGCAGGGCGCCGGTGCCGTTGAGGGTGCCGGCGAAGACCTCGTCGCCCTGCTCCTTGGTCACCGGGAGCGGCTCACCGGTGATGGTGGCCTGGTCGACGTCGCTGCGCCCGTGGAGCACCCGGCCGTCGGCGCCCACACGTTCCCCGGGCCGTACCAGGATGATGTCGCCGACGGCCAGATCCGCGGCCGCGACGGTCTCCTCGGCCTCGTCGGCGCCCAGGCGGGTCGCCGTGGCGGGCGCGAGGTCGAGCAGTCCGCGTACGGAGTCGGCGGTGCGGGCGGTGGCCAGGGCCTCCAGCGCGCCGGAGGTGGTGAAGATGACGATCAGCAGCGCGCCGTCCATGACCTGTCCGATCGCCGCCGCCCCGAGCGCGGCCACGACCATCAGCAGGTCGACGTCGAGGCTCTTCTCCCGCAGGGCGCACAGGCCCGCCCAGCCGGGTTCCCAGCCGCCGGCCGCGTAGGTGAGCGCGTACAGCGGGCCCCAGAGCCAGGCCGGGGCGCCGGTCAGGTGCAAGGGCAGCGCGAGCAGGAAGCAGACGGTGGCCGTGGCCGCCCAGCGGGCCTCGGGCAGGGACAGCAAGGGGGTACGGCGGCGGGCGGGGTCCCCGCCGCGCGGGGGTGCCGCGCGGTCGGCCGGGGCCGGGGCGAGAGCGGAGGTCATCGGGGCAGTCCTTCACGACGGCATGACGAGACAGCGGTCAGCGCGAGGCGGTGCCGCTCTCCCACCGTACAGGATCAGATGAAGACCTATTCATGTATTCGCGCCGCGCCCGGGCTGCCTCCGTAGGATGGGGGCATGGGCCACGGAGTTGACGCCAAGACCACCGCCACCGCGCGCCAGCGCCTGGAGACCGTGGGCGCCGCCGATGTGGCCGCCACCCTCCAGGCCCTGGCGACACCCTCCCGGCTGCGCATCCTGGCCCGCCTCCAGGAAGGCCCGTGCGCGGCGACCGAGCTGGCCGAGGCCGTCGGCATGGAGCAGTCCGCCTGCTCCCACCAGCTGCGCCTGCTGCGCAATCTCGGCCTGGTCGCCGGGGAACGCCGGGGCCGCTCGGTCATCTACGCGCTCTACGACAACCATGTGGCCGAACTCCTGGAGCAGGCCCTCTACCACGTCGAACACCTCCGCCTCGGTCTGCGCGACACCCCGCCGACGGCGGTCGCCACGGCTCGCTGAAACGGACGGACCGCGCCGGGCCGGTACGGCCGCGGCCCGCGGGCTCGGCCCGGGGACCGTCAGCCGGCCGGCGCGAAGAGGAAGGCCCCGTAGCCGAACTCCTCGTCCACCCAGTGCCGTCGGCAGCGCATTCCGTGTTCGCCCACCGTGCACACGAGGCCGTCCACCGTGAACTTGCGCACCACGTCGTGAAGGAGCAGTTCGCCGGCGCCGAAGTCGACCGCGAGCCCCAGCCGGGGCAGCGTCACCCGCTGCCGCCGCAGGCTGCGGACGCCGCCGCGCACCTCGCGCCGTACGACGTCGTAGGTGAGCTCCGGCTCGAAGGCGTCGACGTCGAAGTCCGCGCCGTAGCGGTGGTTGAGGTGGAGGAGGGTGTTCAGGGCGAACAAGCGGCGGACGGGGCGCGGCCCGGTGTATCCGGCCTCGTAGGCGCGCCGCACCATCTCGACGGGTTCGTTCAGGTCCACGCAGACCAGCAGGTGGTCGTTCGGGGCGCAGCCCGCGCGTACGGCGCGCAGGAACCGTGCCTGCTCGGGTTCGGACAGGTTGCCGAGGGTGTTGCCGAGCAGGGCCAGGAGGCGGCCGCCGGAGCCGTTCCGCTCACCTGTGGTCGCGGCCCCGTCCACGATCCGCTCCGCCCCGCCCAGCCACGCCAGCGCCGCCAGGAAGTCGCCGTACACGGCGGTGACCCGGGCTCCCGGCCGGTGCCGCCGGATGCGGCCGGCGGCTTCCCGCATCGGCTCGGGGCTGACGTCCACGCCCGTGTACGCCCGCAACAGGCCGCGCCGGTCCATCGCCGCGAGCAGGATCTCTGACTTGCGCGCGCTGCCCGCCCCGAGGTCCACCAGCTCGGCCGGGTGCGCCAGGCCGACCAGGTCGTCACCGTGCTCGGTGAGCAGCCGCCGCTCGGCCCGGGGCGGGTAGTAGTCGGGCAGCCGGGTGATCTCCTCGAAGAGCTGCGAACCGGTCTCGTCGTAGCCGAAGAGTGACGGAATCCTGCGGTGCCGGACCGAAGCGGGAGCGGTGAGCCCGGCCCGGAGTTCCTCCTCCGGCGTGCCGGACAGGCCATCGGCTGCCCACGGCAGCGCGACCTCCGTGACCGGCGCCGCCGTGCGTGACTCGGTCATCCCGTTCTCCTCGCCGGCGAGCCGTCACCGAAGCACGCCACCACAAAGGGGACATATGCAAGGAAAATTTATATCAAGGAGCATTTCTCGGCATACGCACTCCGCATCCGGGGGACGCCGACCCTCGTCCACGGGCCGGACGGCAGGCGGCCCGCGAGGAGCGGGCCGCTTCATACGCGCAGGTGGAGGCGCCGGTAGGCCGTTCAGCGCACGTCACATCCGTCCCGTCTGCGATCGCGCCGCAGGGGGTAGGCGGCAGTGGTGACTACTCCCTCCGCACCGACAACCGACGGCTCGCCGCAGGGCGGTACCCCCGCGCTCAAGCGGGCGCTGACGACCCCCCTGCTCTACTTCTTCATCCTCGGCGACGTACTGGGCGCCGGCGTCTACGTCCTCGTCGGCCAGATCGCCGCGGAATCCGGCGGCGCCGTGTGGTTGCCCCTGCTCCTCGCCCTGCTGCTGTCGCTCCTGACCGCCGCCTCGTACGCGGAACTCGCCACGAAATACCCCCGGGCAGGCGGCGCCTCCCACTACGCCACCCTCGCCTACGGGCCGTTCACCGGCTTCCTCGCCGGATACTGCATGCTCGCCGCGGGCATCGTGTCCGTCGCCGCGCTGGCGCGGGGTTTCGCCGGCGACTATCTGACCGCCTTCGTCAGCCTGCCCGTCGTGCTGGTGGCCGCCGTCTTCCTGTGCTGCCTGGCCCTCCTGAACGCCCGTGGCATCAGCGAGTCGACCCGTGCCAACGTGGCGGCGACCGTCGTCGAGGTGGGCGGTCTCCTCCTCGTCGTCGGTCTCGGGGTCTGGCTGTTCCTGCGTGGCGACGGGGACTCCGGCAGGCTCCTCCGGTTCGGCAGCGCCGGCACCGGGGCCGCCGCCGGCGTCCTGAGCGGGACAGTGCTCGCGTACTACTCCTTCGTCGGCTTCGAGACCTCCGTCAACGTCGCCGAGGAGACCCGCGACCCGCGTCGCTCCTACCCTCGCGCCCTCTTCGGCGCTCTGGCGACGGCGGGCGCGGTCTACGTCCTCGTCGGAGTCGTCGCCTCGGCCGCCGTCCCCACCGGCACGCTCGCCCGCTCCAGCGGTCCGCTGCTCGAAGTGGTGAAGGAGGTGGGCGCGGTACCGCCGAAGCTGTTCAGCGCGATCGCCCTCGTCGCCGTCGCCAACGGCGCGCTGCTCACCGGCATCATGAGTTCCCGGCTGGCCTACGGCATGGCGCGCGACGGCCTCCTCCCCCGTTTCCTGACCCGTGTGCTGCCCGGCCGGCGCACCCCGTGGGCCTCGATCGCGACCACGACCGCCCTGTCCTTCCTGCTGGCACTCACCGGAGACGTGGCGAGCCTCGCCTCCACCCTCGTGCTGCTGCTCCTCGTGGTGTTCTTCATCGTCAACACCGCCGTGCTGGTCCAGCGGCGCGACCGCGTGACGCACCCCCACTTCCGGGCGTACACCGGCATCCCGGTCCTCGGGGCGCTCTCCTGCGTGGGGCTCGCCACGCAGGTCGAGGCCGAGGTCTGGGCACGCGGGCTGATCGTCATCGCGGTCGGCGTGGCCCTGGGGGCCGTGGCCGCCCTGCGCCGGCGCCGGTCCTCACCGTCGGCGGACCGCGGTTGACGCGCGGGGTGCCGCTCGCCTGGTTCCACTGCCCGGTCCCCGCGCCCCGCCCCGAACGAGGCGGGGCGGGGCGGGGCGGGCGGTCCGGTCTAGACGCCCGCGATCGACTGGATCCAGGAGCGGTACGCCGTCACGTTGGTGTACGCCGTGTTCGTCTGGCGGTCGCTGGTCGAAGCGACACCGACCTGGACGCCGTTCGCCATCATCGGACCACCGGAGTCACCGCCGGCGGTGATCCCGTTGCCTCGGTAGGCGCAGATCGCGGAGCCGCCGTAGGCGTCGGTGCAGCCGCTGGACACGGTGACGTTGGCGACCTTCAGGTAGCGGGACTGGCAGTTGATCTCCGAGCCGCACTGGGAGGTGGCACCCCAGCCGTACACCTGCACGCTCTGGCCGACCCTCACCGTACCGGGCTGGCCGAGGGAGGCGTAGGTCGTCGAGACGGAACGGTCGAGACGGACGAGCGCCAGGTCCGCGCTGTGGGTGTAGGTCTGGACGCCGTTGGCGACCGTGCCGCCGCTGTACTGGTCCAGGCTGCCGATGCGGAAGGACAGCGAGCCGCCGGAAACGCAGTGCTTCGCGGTGAGCACCCAGGTCGGGGCGATGATCGTCGCCGAACAGGTCTCCTGACCGTTCGAGTACAACCGCGCGGCCCAGGGGCCGCTGCCGGCGTACCCGCCGCCGATGATGGGCTGGGAACCCTTGGCGGTGACGGGAACCGCCGTCGGGGTCGCGGAGGCGGTGGGGGCGAAGAGCGTGAGAACGGAGACCGCTGCCGCGGCGAGAGCGGGGGCAAGCCTTGATATACGCAAGGTTCCTCGATCCGGAGGGCACGTCTGGAGAAGTGCGCTGGTGTGGGGTGGACGGCCTGACAGGCCGTGTCCATGGGGAACGCCGCCACGAGACGGCATGTGCGACATGGACATGACCTAGCTTCGGCAAGCAACCGTGGCTCGGGTACTAGCACTTCGCCATAACCTCGCGTTATGCCGGACGTAGAGGTTCGACGTAGCCATCCGACGTAGCGCTTCGACGTAGAGGTTCAAGGCCGAACTCGATGTCGGATTCCCGCAAGCACCGACGGCCCCGATGGCGCAGCCTGAACGCATGACACCCTTGACTCATCAGCCGCTTGCCATCCCTCCCCACGTCCTCGACGAGCTGCGCGAACGCGACGACGCCGGCGTGGTCCCCCGGCCTTACGCGTACGACACGGACGGAGCGCCGTTGCGCTGCTGTCTGCGCCGCGGCCGTACCGGTGAGCGGATCTCGCTGGTGTCGTACGCTCCGTTGCGCCGATGGGCGGCGGAGGTGGACGCCGACCCGGGGGCCTACGACGAGGTGGGCCCGGTGTTCATCCACACCGGCACGTGCCAGGGCCCGGATCCGGCGCTCGGGTATCCGTTCGCCGAGACCGGGGCCCTGCGCGTCTTCCGCCGCTACAACGACGCCGGCCACATCACGGGAGGCGCGGTCGTGCAGCTGCCGGTCGACCCCGTCCAGGCGCAGACCGTCGTGGAGCGGGCCCTGCACACGGCCTTCACCGACTCCGAGGTCGCCCTCGTGCACGTGCGCGCGGTGGACTACGGCTGCTTCCAGTACGAGGTCCGCAGGCCCTGACGGCGAGTGCCGAGGGGGCTGGGGAGCGCCGGCACACCCGGGAGGACGCCGCCCGCAGCGGTCACAGCGTGCCGGACGGAGGCGTGAGCCGCAGGCGCGGTGCCGGCGGCAGCGGGGTGGCCGCTCCCGTCTCCGGTACGGCGCGGAACGCCTCGATCAGGTAGGCGGCGAAGCGGCGGGAGGCCGTCACGCGGTCGGCGGGCGGCGTGTCCTGGAGGCCCCGGTGGGCCATGAGCACGAGGATCAGGTCGTCGACGACGAAGCCGGGGCGCAGCCGGCCGGTCTCCTGGGCGCGGCGGATCAGTGCGCCGACCGCGCGCAGAGTCTGCTCCCGGTCGGCTGCGAAGTCCATGGCCTCGGGGAAGGACGTCATATAGCGGTCGGCGAATCCCCGGCCGCGCGCGTGGAGTTCGCAGATCCGCTCGACCAGGCTCCGGAATCCGTGCCACGGATCCGCGTCCGCGAGGGCGTCACGGACGGCGGCGTGGCAGGCCCGCCGCTGCTCGGCGAAGGTCTCCACGATCAGTGCCTGCTTGGTCGGGAAGTGCCGGTACAGCGTGGCCGGGCCGACGCCCGCGTGCCGGGCGACCTCGCGCAGGGGCGCGCTCAGGCCCTTCTCGCCGAACACCACGCGGGCGGCGTCCAGGATGCGGACCCGGTTGTCGCGGGCGTCGGAGCGCGCGGTCCGAGGCAAATGGCGGGTCATCGGCTCTCACATTAGCCGAACGGACGGGGGCGTCCGTTACGGTCCGATGGCGGTGCCACCACCCCGTCCCGGCACTTCGCCGGTGATGCCCCGGCCATGGGAACCGGTCGGCGCGCACGGCCGCGACACCTGCGATCCGTCCCTCCACCGACCCGAGGAGCAGAGATGAAAGCCGTCGTGATCAGGGCGTTCGGAGACCCCGCCGGCCTGGAGGTGGTGGAGGTGCCCGCGCCCGTCCCCGCACCGGGGCAGGTGCGGATCGCCACGGAGGCGATCGGGGTGGGCGGGGTGGACGTCGTGATCCGCCGGGGCGTGCTCGCCGCCCACGGCTTCCGGGAAGGTCATCTCCTCGGCAGCGAGGTCGCGGGACGTGTCACCGCGGTGGGAGACGGCGTGGACGCCTCGTGGACCGGGCGGCGGGTGTGGGCGTACACCGGTCTGTCCGGTGGGTACGCCGAGCAGACCGTCGCCGCGGTCGAGGACGTCCTCGTGCTGCCGGACGGCCTGACCGGTACCGACGCGGTGACCCTCGGCGGCTCCGGCGTGGTCGCCCACTTCGCCCTGGAGCGGGGCCGTTTCGCGCCCGGTGAGACGGTGCTCGTGCGCGGGGCGGCGGGCAGCATCGGGATCACGGCGGTCCAGCTCGCGGCCGGGGGCGGGGCCGGCGCGGTGGCGGTCACCACCTCGTCGGCGGAGCGTGGCGCCCGGCTGCGGAGCCTGGGCGCCACCGATGTCCTCGACCGCTCCGGCGAGGGCGGCCCGGACGCACCGGCGGGCTTCGACGTGGTGATCGACGTCGTAGGGGGTCCCCTGCTTCCTCTCTTCCTGGACAGGTTGAACGCCAACGGGCGGTATGTGGCTGTCGGTGTGGTCGGCGGGCAGCCGCCGGCAGACTTCGGCATGCGGCTGATGGACGCCTTCCGCAGGTCGTTGTCGTTCTCCACGTTCAGCTCCGACACCGTGCCCGGCCCCGGCCGGCAGGCCGTGCGGTCGTCCCAGTTCGCCGATGCCGCGCGCGGTGACCTGCGTACGGTCGTGCATGAGGTGCTGCCTCTGGACCAGGCGGAGCGGGCCCACCGCGCCATGGACGAGGGAAAGGTGTTCGGCAGGATCGTGCTGACCCCCTGAACCGGGCGCCTCGGTACGCAGGCGCGCGGCCTGCGCGGCATGGTCGACACCTGACCGACCCCCACGACTCCTTGTCCCGCGCCTCGGCCAGCTGCTCCAGGGTGTCGTTGGCGCCCTTCACATAGGCCGCGTGGTGCTTGTCGTGACGCATCAGGCGTTGGACCTAGGACCCGTCCCCCTCAAGGTTTCCCTCGGTCTCCAGGTACACCTGGCGCAGTTCGTCCAGTACCGCCGGATCGGGCTTCGCCCACATCCCCCGCGACTGCGCCTCCAGCAGCCTCTCGGCGATGCCGTGCAGGGCCCAGGGGTTGGCCTGCCGGAGGAAGGAACGGTTGGTGGGGTCCAGGACGTAGGTCTCGGTGAGCTTGTCGTACATCCAGTCGGCGAGCACGCCGGTCGTGGCGTCGTAGCCGAACAGGTAGTCCACGGTGGCGGCGAGTTCGAAAGCGCCTTTGTAGCCGTGGCGGCGCATCGCCTCGATCCACTTCGGGTTGACGACCCGGGCGCGGAAGACGCGTGAGGTCTCCTCTACGAGGGTGCGCGTGCGGACCGTTTCCGGGCGGGTGGAGTCGCCGATGTACGCCTCGGGTGCGGTGCCGCGCAGGGCGCGGACGGTGGCGACCATGCCGCCGTGGTACTGGAAGTAGTCGTCGGAGTCGGCGATGTCGTGCTCGCGGGTGTCGGTGTTCTTGGCCGCGACCGCGATCCGCTTGTACGCCGTCTCCATGTCCTCGCGGGCCGGGCGGCCGTCGAGTCCGCGGCCGTAGGCGTAGCCGCCCCAGACGGTGTAGACCTCCGCGAGGTCGGCGTCGGTGCGCCAGTCGCGGGAGTCGATGAGTTGCAGCAGGCCGGCGCCGTACGTTCCGGGGCGGGAGCCGAAGATGCGGGTGGTGGCGCGGCGTTCGTCGCCGTGGGCCGCCAGGTCCGCCCGGACATGCGTGCGCACGTGGTTGGTCCCGGCCGGTTCGTCCAGCGACGCGGCCAGGCGTACGGCGTCGTCCAGGAGGCCGATGGTGTGCGGGAAGGCATCGCGGAAGAAACCGGAGACGCGGAGGGTGACGTCGACACGGGGGCGGCCCAGTTCCTCGTACGGGATGGGTTCCAGGCCGGTGACGCGGCGGGAGGCCTCGTCCCAGACCGGGCGGATGCCGAGCAGGGCGAGGGCTTCGGCCACGTCGTCGCCGGCGGTGCGCATGGCGCTCGTGCCCCACAGGGACAGGCCGACGGAGGTGGGCCAGTCGCCGTTGTCGGTGCGGTAGCGCTCCAGGAGGGAGTCGGCGAGGGCCTGGCCGGTTTCCCAGGCGAGGCGGGAGGGGACGGCCTTGGGGTCGACGGAGTAGAAGTTGCGGCCGGTGGGCAGGACGTTGACCAGACCGCGCAGGGGCGAGCCGGAGGGGCCCGCGGGGACGAAGCCGCCGGCCAGGGCGTGGACCGTGTGGTCGAGTTCGGCCGTGGTCGCCGCCAGGCGCGGGACCACCTCCCGGGCGGCGAACTCCAGGACGGCCCGCACCTGTTCGCCGTGCTCGGTGGGCACGGCCGCCGGGCCCCATCCCGCTTCCTCCATCGCCTGGACCAGGGCGCGGGCCTTGTCCTCCGCCGCGTCGGCTGTCGTGCGGGTGGCGGCGGACTCGTCCAGGCCGAGGGCCTCGCGCAGGCCGGGGAGGGCGGTGGTGCCGCCCCAGATCTGGCGGGCGCGGAGGATGGCGAGCACGAGGTTGACGCGGTCGGCGCCGGCGGGCGGGGTGCCGAGGACGTGGAGGCCGTCGCGGATCTGGGCGTCCTTGACCTCGCACAGCCAGCCGTCGACGTGGAGGAGGAAGTCGTCGAAGCCGTCGTCGTCGGGCCGGTCCTCAAGGCCGAGGTCGTGGTCCAGCCGCGCCGCCTGGATGAGGGTCCAGATCCGGGCGCGGATGGCGGGCAGTTTGGCCGGGTCCATGGCGGAGATCTGCGCGTACTCGTCGAGGAGTTGCTCCAGGCGGGCGATGTCGCCGTAGGAGTCGGCGCGGGCCATGGGCGGGACGAGGTGGCCGACGAGGGTGGCGTGGACGCGGCGCTTCGCCTGGGTGCCCTCGCCGGGGTCGTTGACCAGGAAGGGGTAGACCAGCGGAAGGTCGCCGAGAGCCGCGTCGGGGCCGCAGGCGGCGGACAGGCCGGCGTTCTTGCCCGGAAGCCACTCCAGGTTGCCGTGCTTTCCGAGGTGGATCATCGCGTCCGCGCCGAAGCCGCCCTCCGACCGCGGGGTGGCGATCCAGCGGTAGGCGGCCAGGTAGTGGTGGGAGGGCGGGAGGTCCGGGTCGTGGTAGATGGCGATGGGGTTCTCGCCGAAGCCGCGCGGGGGCTGGATGAGGATCAGCAGGTTTCCGAAGCGGAGGGCGGCGAGGACGATGTCGCCCTCCTTGTCGCGGCTGTGGTCGACGAACATCCCGCCGGGTGCCGGGCCCCAGTGCCGCTCCACCGCCGTGCGCAGTTCCCCGGGCAGCGTGGCGAACCAGCGCCGGTAGTCGGCCGCCGGGACGCGTACCGGGTTGCGGGCCAGTTGCGCCTCGGTCAGCCAGTCCTGGTCGTGTCCGCCGGCCGCGATGAGGGCGCGGATCAGGTCGTCGCCGTCGCCGGACTCCAGTCCGGGAACAGGGGTGTCGCCGAAGTCGTAGCCCTCGCGGCGCAGGCGCCTGAGCAGGGCGACGGCGCTGGCGGGGGTGTCCAGGCCGACCGCGTTGCCGATGCGGGAGTGCTTGGTCGGGTACGCCGACAGGACGAGGGCCAGTCGCTTGCGGGCCGGTGGGATGTGGCGGAGGCGGGCGTGCCGTACGGCGATTCCGGCGACCCGGCCGGCCCGCTCGGGGTCGGCCACGTAGGCCGGCAGGCCGTCGGCGTCGATCTCCTTGAAGGAGAAGGGCACCGTGATCAGACGGCCGTCGAATTCGGGGACCGCGATCTGGCTGGCCGCGTCCAGCGGGGAGACGCCCTCGTCGTTCTCCGCCCAGGCGGTGCGGGAGCCGGTCAGGCACAGGGCCTGGAGGATGGGGACGTCGAGGGTGGTGAGCGCGCCCGCGTCCCAGGACTCGTCGTCGCCGCCGGCCGAGGCCTCGGCGGGCTTGGTGCCCCCGGCCGCCAGGACGGTGGTGACGATGGCGTCGGCGGCCCGGAGTTCGGTGATCAGCTCCGGCTCGGGCGCGCGAAGAGAGGCGACGTACAGGGGCAGTGGCCGGCCGCCCGCGTCCTCGATGGCATCGCACAGGGCGTGGACGAAGGCCGTGTTGCCGCTCATGTGGTGGGCGCGGTAGTAGAGCACGGCGACGGTCGGGCCGTCGGCCGGCCGGTCCGGGCGCTCCAGCGGGCCCCAGGTCGGGGCGGGGGCCGGCGCGTCGAAGCCGTGGCCGGTGAGCAGGACGGTGTCCGACAGGAACCGGGCGAGCTGTTCGAGGTTGGCGGGGCCGCCGTGGGCGAGGTAGGCGTGGGCTTCCGCCGCGATGCCGACGGGGACGGTGGAAGCGGCCATCAGCTGGGCGTCGGGCGCCTGTTCGCCGGTCAGGACGACCACCGGGCGCCCGTCCGCCAGCAGCAGGTCGATGCCGTCCTGCCAGGCACGGATGCCGCCCAGCAGCCGTACGACCACCAGGTCGGCGCCGTCGAGGAGGGCCGGGAGGTCGTCCAGGGCGAGACGGGCCGGGTTGGCGAAGCGGTAGCCGACCGGGCCGTCGGCCGCGCGGGCGCTGAGCAGGTCGGTGTCGGACGTCGACAGGAGCAGGATCCGCTGGGCGGGCGGGACTCGGTCCCCGGACGAAGTGGGCATGCGTCGCCTGGCCTTCCTCGGGGTCCGCGCCCCGGGCGGTGTCGGAACGGGCCTCCCCGCGGGCCGGGCCGAAGGGGAGGCAAGGGAGTTCCTGGCTCATCCGGCCTGGTGAGGCCGAATTCACAGTGGCGGGACCGCGCCGGACTCGCACCGGGCTTCCTCCCCTGTCGCCGTGGTGGCGGTTCGTGGACCGGGTGATCCACTGTGGAGCATAGTAAGGGTCACGCCAGCAGCGCGGGGCATACACCGTTCATGATCGTGGGTATGCTCGGCGCCATGCCCACGGCAGCCTCTCCTTCGTCGCCCCAGGCCGTGCCGGCCGCGCGGGACCGCGGTGACGCCTGCCCCGGAGCGCTGCGGCTGCACGCGGCGGACGACGGGGCACTGGCCCGTATCCGGGTGCCCGGCGGAGTCCTGACCGCCCGTCGGGCCCAGGCACTCGGCCATGCCGCTCGGCGGCTGGGCGACGGCGACCTGCACCTGACGTCGCGCGGGAACGTGCAGCTGCGCGGCCTGAGGGACGGGTGCGGTGGCGAGCTGGCGAAGGTGCTGGAGGCGGCCGGCCTGCTTCCCTCGCGGGAACACGAGCGGGTGCGCAACATCGTCGCCTCGCCCCTGTCCGGCCTCGACGGTGGTGGTTCGCGGGACGTACGGCCCTGGCTGACGGCCCTGGACGCCGCCTTGTGCGCGAGCGATGCCGCCAGGGACCTGTCGGGCCGGTTCCTGTTCGCCCTGGACGACGGGCGCGGTGATGTGGCCGGCCTCGGCGCGGATGTCACGGTGCGCGCGACCGGGGACGGCGGAGCGTGGCTCGGCCCCGGGTCGGTCCGGGTGGCCGCCGCCGACGCGCCGCGAGCGGCGCTGCTGGCCGCCGAGACGTTCCTGGCAGCCGCGCGGTCGCACGGCACACGCGTCTGGAGGATGGCCGACCTTCCGCTGACGGACGGTGAGGTGGGCCGGCTGGTGCGTGACCGGCTGACGGCCGAGGGCATCGGGCACGACGAACACGCCGAGCCGGCCGGTGCGACGGAAGGTCCCCCTCCGGGTGTCGTGCGCGGCGCTCTGTCCGTGCACGTTCCCCTGGGACGGCTCTCGGCCCCCCAGTGGGAGACCTTGACGGGTGTGGCGGGTCCCGAACTGCGGCTGACCCCCTGGCGTGGCGTGGTCGTCCCCACCGTGGGCGCCACCGCCGCCCGGGCCGCCGGGTTCCTCGAACGTCTCGGTGCGGCCGGACTGGTGACCGACCCCGCGTCCCCATGGCTCCGCGTGGGTGCCTGCATCGGCCGCCCGGGATGCGCCAAGGCGCACGCGGACGTACGGGCGGACGCGGCGTGGACGCTCCGAGCGGCCGGCCGCCCGGCCCTCCCCCTGTACTGGTCCGGGTGTGAACGGCGTTGCGGGCGCCCCGGTGGCGACCACGTCGATGTGGTCGCGGCACCGGATGGCGGCTATCGCCTGTCGTCCGCCACGCCGGGCCGGAGCCCGAGAACCGTGTCCGTGGCAGACCTTTCCCGGATACCCGCCGCCCTGGCGGCGATCACCTCATGATCCCCCCTACGACCGAGAGCAGCGAGAAGAGCACCGTGACCACCCACGTCTACGAGAAGGACGGGGCGGAGATCTACCGCCAGTCCTTCGCCACCATCCGCGCCGAGGCCGACCTCGCGGGTCTGCCCGCCGATGTCAGCCAGGTAGCGGTGCGCATGATCCACGCCTGCGGGATGGTCGACCTCGTGCGGGATCTGGCCTACACGCCGGCGGTGGTGGCCCGGGCCCGCGCGGCCCTGCGGTCCGGTGCCCCGATCCTCTGCGACGTGCAGATGGTGGCCAGCGGCGTGACCCGCAAGCGGCTGCCCGCCGGGAACGACGTGCTGTGCACCCTGTCCGACCCGGCCGTCCCGGAGCTGGCCGCGAAGCTGGGCACCACGCGCAGCGCCGCGGCGCTGGAGTTGTGGCGGGACCGGCTGGAGGGAGCGGTCGTCGCCGTCGGCAACGCGCCCACCGCTCTGTTCCGCCTCCTGGAGATGATCGAGGAGGGCGCTCCCCGGCCCGCCGCCGTCATCGGTGTCCCGGTCGGCTTCGTCGGCGCGGCCGAGTCCAAGGACGCTCTGGCCTCGCATCCCTCCGGCCTGGAATACCTGGTGGTGCGCGGTCGCCGCGGTGGCAGCGCCATCGCCGCCGCCGCGCTCAACGCGATCGCGAGCGAGGAGGAGTGAGCGGCAAGCTGTACGGGGTCGGTCTCGGCCCCGGTGATCCCTCCTTGATGACCGTGCGGGCCGTGGAGGTCATCGCCGAGGCGGACGTGATCGCCTATCACAGCGCCCGGCACGGCCGTTCCATCGCCCGCTCGATCGCGGCGAAGCACCTCCGCGCCGACCACATCGAGGAAGCGTTGGTCTACCCGGTCACGACGGAGACCACCGACCACCCCGGCGGCTATCAGGGCGCGATGGAGGAGTTCTACGCCGAGGCGTCGGCCAGGCTCGCGTCCCATCTCGACGCCGGCCGCACCGTGGCCGTGCTCGCCGAGGGCGATCCGCTGTTCTACGGCTCGTACATGCACATGCACAAGCGGCTCGCCGACCGCTACGACACCGAGGTCGTCCCCGGTGTCACCTCCGTGTCGGCCGCCGCGGCCCGCCTGGGCACACCGCTCGCCGAGGGCGAGGAGGTGCTGACGATCCTGCCGGGCACCCTGCCCGAGGAGGAGCTGACCGCCCGCCTCGCCGCGACGGACGCCGCGGTGGTGATGAAGCTCGGCCGCACCTTCCCCAAGGTGCGCCGCGCCCTGGAGCGTTCCGGACGGCTGGCCCGGGCCCGCTATGTGGAGCGGGCCACCATGAGCGAGGAGCGCGTCGCCGAACTGGCGGACGTGGAAGAGGAGTCGGTGCCGTACTTCTCGGTCGCCGTGCTGCCCAGCCAGGTGGATGCCGAGCGGCCCGTGCGGGAGGGGGGCGAAGTGGTCGTGGTCGGAACGGGGCCGGCCGGTCCGCTGTGGCTGACGCCCGAGACGCGGGGGGCGCTGGCCGCCGCCGACGATCTGGTGGGCTACACCACCTATCTCGACCGGGTCCCCGAACGAGCGGGCCAGGCCCGGCACGGCTCGGACAACCGGGTGGAGGCCGAACGCGCCGAGTTCGCGCTGCGACTGGCCCGCAAGGGGCGGCGGGTGGCCGTGGTCTCCGGCGGCGACCCGGGGGTGTTCGCGATGGCCACCGCGGTGCTGGAAGTCGCTTGCCGGCCCGAGTACCTGGACGTGCCGGTGCGTGTACTGCCGGGCGTGACCGCCGCCAACGCGGCCGCGGCACGGGCCGGCGCCCCGCTCGGACACGACTACGCCGCCCTCTCCCTGTCCGACCGGCTCAAGCCCTGGGAAGTCATCGCGGAACGGCTGCGGGCGGCGGCCTCCGCGGACCTGGTGCTGGCCCTGTACAACCCGGGCTCGCGCAGCCGTACCTGGCAGGTGGGCGAGGCGCGGGAGCTGCTGCTGGCGTACCGGGAGCCCGAGACGCCCGTGGTGGTCGCCCGGGACGTCGGCGGTCCCGGTGAGCGGGTGCGGATCGTGCGGCTGGGCGAGCTGGATCCGGCCGAGGTCGACATGCGCACGATCCTGCTGGTCGGTTCCTCGCAGACCCGGGTGGTACGGCGGGGAGACGGCGAGGAGATCGTCTGGACACCGCGCCGGTATCCCGGGGCATGAGGTGAGCGGTGCGGCTCCGCCGGGCCGCAGCCGCCTCCTGCTCCACTCGCTCCCGAGCGGGACGGCGACGGCCCGTCCGGCGCGGTCCGCGCCGGGCTGTGGTCAACGGCCCGGCAGGGGTGCCTGTCCGCGGCGGTCGCGGACCCACCGCGCCGCCTGTTCGGGATCGGTCACGACGGGCACGCCCTCGGGCACCGGTGGTCTGCGGACGACGACGACCGGCAGCCCGGCCTCGCGTGCCGCGGTCAGTTTCGGCGCCGTGGCCGCCCCGCCGCTGTCCTTCGTGACGACGACGTCGATGCGGTGGCGGCGCAGCAGCTCCCGCTCACCGTCGAGGGTGAAGGGGCCGCGGTCGAGCAGTACCTCCATGCGGAGCGGATGCGGCGGCTCGGGTGCGTCGACGGATCGTACGAGGAACCAGAGGTCGTCCAGGTCCGCGAAGGCGGCCAGGCCCATGCGTCCCGTGGTGAGGAAGACGCGCCGGCCGAGTGCGGGCAGTTCCCGCGCCGCTTCGTCCAGTGAGCCCACTTCGTGCCACCGGTCGCCCTTGACGGGGACCCAGCCGGGCCGGCGCAGGGCGAGCAGGGGAAGATGGGTGGCGGCAGTGGCCCGCGCGGCGTGGAAACCGATCGTGGTGGCGAAGGGGTGGGTGGCGTCGACGACCGCGTCGACGCCGTGCTCGCGCAGCCACGCGGTCAGTCCTCCGACCCCGCCGAAGCCGCCGACGCGGGTCTCGCCCGGGGGCAGCCGGGGGCTGGCGACCCGTCCGGCGAGGGAGTTGGTCAGTTTCAGCCCGGGAGTGCCGTGGAGGAGTTCGGCGAGGCGGCGGGCCTCCGTGGTGCCGCCGAGAATCAGTACGTGCATGGGAGTTGCGGATCCGTTCATGGGGAGCAGTGGGGGTCGAGGCGTGGACCGGGCGAGCGGTACGGGCGGGCCACAGGGGCCGGACCAGGTGAAGGGGGGTCGCCGTGCCCAGCTCGAACACACGGGTCTTCGGCACGGGTGGACCACGGGCGCCTGTGCGACGGCGGCCACGACGGCCGCGTACACCGCGCTGCTGACCGGTGAGTTCCCCGACCCGGTGACGATCACGCTGCCCAAGGGGCAGACGCCGTCCTTCGCGTTGGCCGCCGAGGAGCTGACCGGGAGTTCCGCCATGGCGGGGATCGTGAAGGACGCGGGAGACGACCCGGACGTCACGCACGGCGCGTTGGTCCGGGCGACGGTCCGGCGGTTGCCCCCGGGCAGTGGTGTGCTCTTCAAGGCGGGTCCCGGCGTGGGGACGATCACCCGGCCCGGCCTCCCGCTGCCCGTCGGTGAGGCGGCTGTCAATCCCGTACCCCGCCGGATGATGAGCGAGCACGTCGCCGAGGTGGCCGCTCGGCACGGCGGCAGCGGCGACGTGGAGATCACCGTCTCCGTCGACCACGGTGAGGAGATCGCCCGCTCCACCTGGAACCCGCGGCTCGGCATCCTCGGCGGCCTGTCCATCCTCGGGACCACGGGCATCGTCGTGCCGTACTCCTGCTCGGCCTGGATCGACTCCATCCGGCGCGGCGTGGACGTGGCCCGCGCGGCCGGGCGGGCCCATGTGGCCGGGTGCACCGGGTCGACGTCCGAGAAGACGGTCGTCGCCGAGTACGGCCTGCCCGAGGACGCCCTGCTCGACATGGGCGACTTCGCGGGCGCCGTGCTGAAGTACATTCGCCGCCATCCGGTGGACCGTCTCACGATCTGCGGTGGCTTCGCCAAGCTCTCGAAACTCGCCGCGGGCCACCTGGACCTGCACTCCGGCCGGTCCCAGGTCGACAAGGGCTTCCTGGCCGAACTGGCCGGAATCGGCGGCGCGGACGAGGCGCTGGCCGCCGAAGTGGCCACCGCGAACACCGGTCTTGCCGCGCTGAGGCTGTGCCAGGCCGCCGGAGTGCCGCTCGGGGACCTGGTGGCGCGGACGGCGCGGGACGAGGCCCTTGCCGTGCTGCGCGGAGCGCCGGTCGCCGTGGACGTCATCTGCATCGACCGGGCCGGGACGATCGTGGGCCGCAGCTCGGTGGCCTGACCCGCCCGCGCCGGAGCACCGGGCCGGTCACCGGCCGGCCGGCCCGGTGCTCCGGCGGTTGCCGTCGGGGCCGCGGAGTTCCAACTCGCGCCCCCGCGGCGCCGCCTCGATGCGGACCGCGGACTGCGCGGCCGCGGCGTCCGGGCCGGCGGCCCTCGGGGACTCCGGGGTGCCCGGCCGCGCGTACCGCCCGACCGCTTTCGGCTGCGTTTCCCGCCCGCAGGCCGGGGATCACCTCCTCAGCGGACATGGCGCTCCCGCTCGGGCGAGTACAGGTGGCTGTCGCGGAACTGCTCCGCCCCCAGCGTCCGGCCCACCATGATCACCGCGGTGCGCAGGACGCCCGCCTCCTTGACCTTGTGGGCGATCTCGTCCAGGGTGCCCCGGATGATCAGTTCGTCCGGTCGGGAGGCGTAGGCCACGACCGCCGCGGGGCAGTCGGCGCCGTAGTGCGGGAGGAGTTCCCCGACCACGCGGTCCACGTACTTGGCGGCCAGGTGCAGCACGATCAGCGCGCCGCTGCGGCCGAGGGTGGCCAGGTCCTCGCCGTCCGGCATGGCGGTGGCGCGGTGGGCGACACGGGTGAGGATGACGGTCTGGCCGACGGTGGGCACGGTCAGTTCCCGCTTGAGGGAGGCGGCCGCGGCGGCGAAGGCGGGAACGCCGGGGACGACCTCGTAGGGCACTCCGGCCGCGTCGAGCCGTCGCATCTGCTCGGCGACCGCGCTGAAGACGGAAGGGTCGCCCGAGTGGAGCCGGGCCACGTCGTGGCCTTCCCGGTGGGCTCGGAGCAACTCGGCGGTGATCTCGTCCAGGTCGAGCCGGGCGGTGTCCACCAGGCGTGCCTGCGGCGGGCATTCGGCGAGCAGTTCGCGCGGGACGAGGCTGCCCGCGTACAGGCAGACCTGGCAGGCGGCGAGCGTCCGGGCGCCGCGGACCGTGATCAGGTCGGCGGCGCCGGGGCCGGCGCCGATGAAGTACACGGTCATCTGTCAGCTCCTGGTGGGGTTGTCGGTCTTGTGGACGGCCCATTGGGTGACGGGCATGGCCTGGCGCCAGCCGGTGAATCTGCCGACCGGCACGGCGTGCGCCACGGCGAGCCGCACCAGGTCGCCCCCGTGACGGCGGTGGGCGTCGGCGAGCAGGGCCTCCGACTCCAGCGTGACGGTGTTGGCGACCAGCCGTCCCCCGAGGGGGAGAGCCGCCCAGCAGGTGTCGAGGAGGCCGGGGGCGGTGAGTCCGCCGCCGACGAACACGGCGTCGGGCGTGGGGAGTCCGGTCAGCGCGGCGGGGGCGGCGCCGGTGACGATCCGGAGTCCGGGCACGCCGAGGCGCTCCGCGTTGCGGCGGATGCGTTCGGCGCGTACCGGGTCGCGTTCGACGGTGACGGCCCGGCACGAGGGGTGGGTGCGCATCCACTCGACGGCGATCGAGCCCGACCCGCCGCCGATGTCCCACAGCAGTTCGCCCGGGGCGGGGGCGAGCGCGCCGAGCGTGGCGGCGCGGATGTGCTTCTTGGTGAGCTGCCCGTCGTGCTCGTACGCCTCGTCCGGGAGCCCCGGCACGGCACCCAGTCGCAGGGCGCCGGGTGCCCGGCGGCATGCGACGGCCACGATGTTGAGCGGATCGCCGGACCGCTGTGTGCGCGCCCAGTCGTCGGCGGTGGTCTCGTCGGTCGTACGTTCCCGGTCGCCGCCGAGCTGTTCCAGGACCCGCATCCGGCTGGGGCCGAAGCCGCGGTCCCTGAGCAGCGCGGCGACCTCGTGGGGAGTGGTGGCGTCGGCGCTGAGGACGAGGAGGCGCCGGCCGTCGTGCAGCGCGGCGGCGAGGCGGGCGGTGGGGCGGCCCATCAGCGTGACGACTTCGACGTCCTCCAGCGGCCAGCCCAGCCGGGCGGCGGCATAGGACACGGACGACGGGTGAGGCAGGACGTTCAGGGCGTCGACCTGCTCGGCGAGGACCCGCCCGACGCCGTAGAACATCGGGTCACCGCCGGCCAGCACGGCGATGCGGCGGCCGGCGTGGGCGGCGAGCAGGCGGGGGACGGCGGGGCGCAGGGGGGAGGGCCAGGCGACGCGCTCACCGGCGCACTCGGAGGGCAGCAGGCCGAGCTGGCGGGGTCCTCCGATGAGGACCTCGGCCCGGCGCAACGCCGTGCGGGAGGGTTCGGCAAGACCCCTCCAGCCGTCGGCTCCGATCCCGATGACGCTGACGGCGGAGGGCGGGCCTTGCGGGGCGGGGGTCACTGCTGGCTACCTCGGAGTTCGGGGGGTGACGCAGGCGCACTCTACTAAGCGATCAACCGTGCGACCGAGTCCAGGTTCACGTCCGAGGGGATCTTATTGCACACTGATTGCAATAACTTATTCATCGCAGGAAGGGGGAGCATGGGCTCTCCGATCGTGCTCGGGATCGAGTCGTCGTGTGACGAGACCGGTGCGGGACTCGTCCGGGACGGGCGCCTGCTCGGGCACGCCGTGGCGTCGAGCATGGACGAGCACGCCCGCTTCGGCGGAGTGGTGCCCGAGATCGCGTCCCGCGCCCACCTCCACGCCCTGCGCCCGGTGGTGCGTCGGGCACTGGACCGGGCCGGGCTGCGGCTTGCCGACATCGGGGCGGTCGCCGTGACCACGGGCCCGGGTCTGTCCGGCGCGCTCCAGGTGGGCCTCGCGGGGGCGAAGGGCATCGCCTACGCACTGGGCGTCCCGCTGTACGGCGTGCACCACCTGGCCGGACATGTCGCCGCCGACACTTTGGAGCACGGCCCGCTGCCCGACCCGTGCGTGGTGCTGATCGTCTCCGGCGGCCACACGTCGCTGCTTCTCGTGCGCGATCTGGCCCGTGGCCCGATCACTCACCTCGGCGACACCCTCGACGACGCCGCCGGGGAGTGCTTCGACAAGGTCGCCCGGGTTTTCGGCCTGCCGTATCCCGGCGGTCCGGCCATCGACCGTGCCGCACGCGAGGGCGATCCGCGCGCCGTCCCCTTCCCGCGCCCGCTCCCGGGGTCCTACGACTTCTCCTTCTCCGGAGTGAAGACGGCGGCGGCCCGCTGGGCCGAGTCCCACGCCGGGCGCGAACTGCCCGTCCACGACGGGGCCGCGTCGTTGCAGGAGGCGGTCGCCGACGTCCTGACCCGCAAGGCGGTCACCGCCTGCACCGAGCACGGGGTGGGCACGCTGGTCGTCGTCGGCGGGGTCGCCGCGAACTCCCGGGTGCGGTCGCTGGCCGAGGAGCGCTGCCGGGCGGCCGGCATCACGCTGCGGGTACCGCCGCTGCGGCTGTGCACGGACAACGGCGCGATGATCGCCGCCGTCGGCGACCTCCTCGTGCGGTCCGGAGCCGAGCCGGCCCCGCTGGACGTGTCGATCGACCCGTCGGCACCGCTGGAATACGCGGCCCTGCATCCGGTCGCGGCCGGAGTGGCGGCGTGATGGACATCCGTGTCGTCCCACCCGGCGCACTCCTTCCGCACGGCGCGGCCCTGCGCTCCGTCTACGCGGAGGCGTTCTGCGCGCCGCCCTGGAACGAGGACGAGGAGAGGGCGGACGCGTTCGTCGCGCGGCTCGGCGCGGACGTACGGCGTCCGGGGTTCACGGCCGCACTCGCCTTCGCCGGAGGGGACGTCGTGGGTTTCGCCACCGCCTGGATCACGCCCGCCCCTTTCCCGGGCGACCGCTGCCATCCGCAGGCGGCCGCCGGTCTCGGCCCGCGCCGTACCGAGGAGTGGTTGTGCGGGGCCCGCGAGGTCGACGAGCTCGCCGTCCGTTGCGTCGCCCGGGGCACCGGAACCGCGGCCGGCCTCCTGCGGGCGGTGACCGAGGACGCCCCGGACGGCCGCGCGTGGCTGCTCACCTCCCTCCGGTCGGCCCGGGCCCTGGCCTTCTACCGCCGCCAGGGCTGGACGCAGACCACCCACCCCACCCCCGACGGTCCTGGCATCGCGCACCAGGTGCGGGTCACCGCCGGTGAACTCGCGGTCGGTGACGAGGGTCACGACGGCCGTGGATGCCGAGTGGCGGCTCGGCGCCCGCCAGGCCCACTCCGGCACCCATGTGCTGCACGCGGCCCTGCGTCAGGTGCTCGGCCCCACGGCCCCGCAGTCCGGCTCCTACAACCGCCCCGGCTATCTCCGCCTCGGCTTCCCCTGGCGGGGCGCCCTGTCCCCGACCGTCCGAAGCGAGACCGAGGAGGCCGCCCACCAGGCCCTGCGCCGCGATCTGCCGGTCGGCGTCCACTGGACGACCCTGCCGGAGGCGAAGGAACTGGGCGCTCTCGCTCTGTTCGGCGAGACCTACGGGGAGAAGGTCCGCGTCGTCGAGATCGGCAGGGCATGGTCACGGGAGCTGCACGGCGGCACACATGTCGAGCACGCCTCGCAGATCGGCGTCGTCGCGCCGACCTCGGAGTCCTCGGTCGGTGCGGGCATGCGCCGCCTGGAGGCCGCCGTCGGCGTCGAGGGCTTCGGCTATCTGGCCCGCGAGCGCGACCTGGTCGCCCGTCTCGCCGAGCAGGTGCGGGCGCCACGCGCCGAACTCCCCGACCGCATCGCCGGGTTGCTGGAGCGGCTGTGGACGGCCGACCGGGAGAACCAACGACTGCGGCACATCGCCATGCGCGCGCACGCCGCCGAACTGGCGGACAAGGCGCGGGACACAGGCGGATTCATGGTCGTCACCACGGTCGCGGACGGTGACGCGGACGACGCCAGGGCCCTGGCTGCTGCCGTCCGCGATCTGCTGCCCGCCAAGCGCCCCGGAGTCGTGGTGAGCGGTACCGTCTCCGACGGCAAAGCCGTGCTGGTGGCCACCCTGAACGCGGCCGCCGACGCGTCGGGGCTGCACTGAGGGCCCGCGGCATCGTTCGTTCCGGCCTGGGTTCGTCCGGTGGTGCTGCTGCAGGGGCGGGTGCGCGGCCGGTGCCCTGTCCGCTGCCGGTGGTCGCCGGCAGCGGACAGGGGGACCGTCAGGAGCGGAACGCGTCGGCGTGATCCTTCGCCCACTGGGCGAAGGTGCGGGCGGGACGCCCGGTGACGGCCTCCGCCGTCGGCATGGGGCCGAGGGCGGTGGGATCGAAGGCCTCGACCTCCGAGGGGTCCGACTCATCGCCGCCGTAGTCCTCGAATCCGAGGAGGAAGTCGGCGTTCTCCGCGGCGAAGCCACCCTGCGCGAGATAGATCTCGCGGGCCTCCTGCGGGGTCACCACCTCGAAGCGGATGTCCTCCCCGATCGCCTCGGCGATGAGCTCCACCTGGCGTCGGCGGGTGAGGAGTTCGGGCCCGTTCAGGGTGTATGCCTGCCCCGCGTGGCCCTCCTCGGTCAGGGCGAGGACGGCCACGTCGGCGATGTCCTGCTCGTGCACCGGGAACCACGCGGCGTCCGGGGCCGGGTCCCGCACCACGCGCTCCGCGCGGATGGGCGGCCCCCACAGCTCCAGCTTGTTCATCGCGAACTCACCGGGGCGCACATGCGTCCACTCCAGCCCGGAAGCCTCGACCGCCCGCTCCACCGGCAGGTGGAAGTCGGTGTCGAAGCCAGTGGTGACCGCGCCGGAGGAGAGCACCACGATACGGCGTACGCCCGCCGTCTTCGCCATGGCGACCACCTCCTCGGCGGTCGCCGCCACCGGGAAGAGGAAGAGCGCGTCGACGCCTTCCAGGGCGTCCGTGAGCGTCTCCGGCCGGGTGAGGTCGCCCTCGTGAACCCGTACTCCTGCGGGGAACGCCCCGTCCCGCGCCTGCCGGGTCAGGGCCCGCACGTCGTGCCCCTTCTCGACGAGTCGCCGGACGATGTTCCGCCCCACGTTGCCGGTCGCCCCCGTCACCAGAATCGTCATCAGTCGCCTTTCGCTGTTCGAAGTCCGTCAGGGTGCCGTGCGGGTCCCGATGCCGTTCTCCAGCGTGCGGAGGACCCATGCGGCGGCGCCGTGGCGCGGCAACTTCCCCCTGCTGACCGCCATGCAGCCCGCGGAGACGTGCGCCCAGAGCACGTGCTCGATCCAGTCGCTGCTCACGTCCGGGTCCAGAGCGCCCTGGGCTTGGCCGCGCCTGATGAGCCGGCCGATCTCCTCGGCCGCCGGGTCGGGGCCGCCCCGGGCAGTGATCGCCTCACTGATCCGCGGGTCGCCGTACAGGAACAGCACCTGGTCGCCGACGTCGAGCATGGCGGCCACCAGCCGGCGCAGCGCGTCCAGCGGTGGGCCCTCGTCGATGTGCGCCGCCTTCAGCGACTCGTCGAGCAGCCGCAGGCAGTCCTCGATGACCGCGGACACCAGTTCCTCACGGTCCGGGAAGTACCGCTGGAGGGTGCTGCGTCCGACGTCCGCGCCCGCCGCGATGTCCGCCAGCGTGGCATCACGCCGACGGGACAGCACGGAGGCGGCGGCATTGAGGATGGCCCGCCGCGTACGGCCGCGGACTCCGGTCTCCTCGGGGAAAGTCATGACCTCAGCCTACCAAGCGACGCCCCATAACAAGCAAGCAGTTATTCAATATGGGTCATCGGTGACCCATTCCGGAGCACAAGTGCTCACAGAGGCCGCCCCGGCGCTGACACGCCGGCCAGGGCTCTCCGGATCCGGGCCGCGGGGTACGGAGTGCGCCTGCTCTCCGTAACGAGCCGACGGGCGAAGTCGTCCATGACGACGGCGTGCGGGGCATGGCGATCGATGATCGCCGAGATGCCGGGAGGTACGCCGTCGGGGCGGCGGCCCGCGATCCATTCGCGCAGGAAAGTCCCGAGTTCCATGTCACCGCGCACCGTCTCGGGCAGGTGGTGGCGCAGCAGATGCCATGGGCCGTAGCTGCGGTCATACACGAGGTGATCGGCGAGGAAGGCTGCTTCCCGAGCCGAGAGCTCGAAGTGGCGGCTGAGAGCGAGCCCGAAGTCCGCGAAGTACACCTGTCGGCCGTCGGTCAGCAGGTTGGCGAAGTGCGCGTCGAAGTGCACCAGCCCGCGTGAACTCATGAACTCGCTTCCCCGCAGCAGCGCGTCTTCCACCCACAGGTAGGAAGAGCCACCTCCCGGCCCCGTACCAGCCGCCTCACGTGTGGCACCGAGCCATGCCGCGAGCGTCCGAGGGACGTGCTCCAGGAAGACCACCAGGCTGAGGGAGGATCTCCCGATGGCTTCCAGCCGATGACGTACGGCGGACGAACCCTCCCAGTGCGCGACGGCCCCCTCGACGCCCCCGAACTCGTCGGCGAAGCCGGCAGGAGGCCGGTCCGGCAGGACCCGCCAGTGGTACATGAGCGGGAAACCGGCGAACTCGCCCTTCAGAACCCACGCGGTGGTCATGACGTGCGCGGCCAGTTCACGCCACGCCCCGAACCCTGCCGAACCCACCCCGTACTGGTAGTGGAGAGGAAGCCCGAACAGGTTGGCGGTCGAGCGCACATGCTTCGGCCGCGTCTCGATGTCCGTCAGCGGGATGCGCTTGACGAAGACGGGTATCCCCGCGACCTCCATCTCGCCCCGTCTGCCGCCGATACCCGAGCCCAGTGCCGGCGCGGCGGCCACCGCATCGCCGAGCCTGCGGTCGCTGAGCAACGACAGCTGTGCTCCTACGGTCGCATAGGCCGACACCCGCGCGGCGCGTAGCGACTCGGACTCGTCCATCGGCGACTCCTGCCATGTCCGTGGCGCCGGTTCCGGCGCGGTCACTCCCGTACGCGCGGCTCCGGCGGGGCGGACACCCGCCTCCCGGTGCCGGACCGGCCGAGCAGCGCGGTCAGGAGGACCGCCGTCACGGTTCCGGCGACGACGCCGCTGCCGAGGATCGTACGGGCCCAGCCGGGGAACCCCGCGTACAACTCCGGGCAGAGCAACGGCAGCAGCCCCATCGTGAGCGCGAGCGCGGCCGTCAGGTTGCCCGTACCCGCACCGGACAGGTCGGCTCGGCGGAGCATCTCGACACCCATGACGGCGATGACGGCGTAGACGACGAGTGCGGAGCCGCCCACGACGGCCTCGGGTATGCCGGCCAGCGCCCGGGACACGGGCGTGACCAGACCGACGACGACCAGGAGCACGCCCGCCCCCGCGGTCACGAAGCGACTGCGGACTCCGGTGAGCCGGCCGATGCCGATGTTCTCGGCGCTGGTGACCATGAGGGACGTGCCGAACAGTCCGCCGGCCACAGAGACGAGGGCATCGGCGCGGGCGACGCGCGGAACGTCCCGTTCGGGCGCGGGGGTTCGGCCCACGGTCTCGCTGTTGAGCACGGTCTGCCCGGTGATCTCGGCCAGCGTGGTGAGGCTGAACACCAGCAGCGGAAGCGCGGCCACGAGGTCGAAGCGCGGTGGGCCGAAGGGCAGGAAGACGGGCAGCGCGAAGCCCTCGCCGGCCGCGGGGGTGAAGGCGCCCAGACCGGTCGTCACCGCCACGACGGTTCCGGCCGCCATCCCGATGAGGACGGAGGTCTGACGCCACACACCGCGCAGGAGCACGTACGCGGCGAGGGTCGCCGCGACCGTGAGCGCGGCCAGGAGCACCGCGCGCGGCTCGCCCGTACCGTCCGGGCCGGTGACGAGCCGGGCGGCGACGCGGATCATCGCGATCCCGATGAGCAGGACGGTCACGCCCATGACCAGGGGCGGGAAGAGCCGTACGACGCGGGTGTACAGGGGCAGCACGGCGAGCAGCAGCGCTGCCGCCAGGAGGACGGCACCGGCGGCGGTCGGCGCGCCGTGTTCCTGGGCGATCTGGAGGAACAGCCCCGTCGCGGCACCGCCGGGCAGCATGACGAACGGCAGGCGGCCGCCGATCCGCCACACGCCGAGGGACTGGAGCAGGGCGCCCGCGCCGCACAGCAGCAGGACGGCGCTCAGCAGCGAGGCCGCCGCGCCGGGCGGCATCCTCAGGGTGCCCGCGACGAGGAAAACGGTGGAGACGGGGGCGGCGATCATCGCCAGGACGTGCTGGGCAGCGAGCGGCACGAGCCGCCGCAACGGCACCCGCGCCTCGACGGCTTCGGCGGAGCGGGGGACAGCCGGGGCCGGGATACCCGTCATGCGGTCGTCTCCAGCCAGGGGATGTCGGCCGCGGTGTAACGGTAGGCGCGGAAGACGGCGTTGGGCTCGGACGGGAAGAGGCCCCGGACCTCGCTCTCGCGGTAACCGGCGAAGTACGGGACCACGTACTCCCAGCACAGGTAACCGTCCTTCGTCACCTCGAACAACCGCCCGGACGGAGAGTCGGTCACGAGGGTGTTGCCGTTCGGCAGGCGCTGCGCGGAGCCCATGAAGGGCGCGAAGAAGAACTCGCGGGCCGGATCGTGGTACTCCCACACGATGTCTCCGCCCGCCCGGTCGATCTCGATGACGCGGGAGTACGGCACGTCGTGGCCGGGCCGGAAGACGCCGTTGTCGAAGACCAGCAGCCGGCCGTCGTCCAGTTCGGTGGGTGCGTGCTGCTGGCTGACCGTGCCGGGGCGGCTGCGCCAGAGGATCTCGCCGGTCTCGCGGCTGATGACGACGACGGCCGAAACGCTGCGCAGACTGGCGAGGATGTTGCCGTCCCGCAGAGGCGTGACACTGTTGATGAGGGGCCAGTGTTCACGGGCGTACGCCTCGTGCAGCGGGAAGGACGCGCGGTCCAGGTGCTCGGCGGCGCGCCAGGACCACAGGAGTTCGCCGTCCGGGCCGACCTCCCTGATGGTGTCCGCCCAGACGGTGCCGCCCGCCGCTTCGGAGCCGGGCACTCCGCCCCGTACGGCCGCCGCCTCAGCCCCCGTCAGGGCCTCCAGGGCCGTATAGAGTATCCGGCCGTCGTCGAGGTGGTGGGCGTCGTGGTGCTGGAGGGGATCGCGGTGTTCGCGCAGTACCGTTCCGTCGGGTGCCGCGCGGAGCATGACGCCGCCCCGGTACTTGTGCCACATCGGGAAGAGGGCCTTCTCCCCCGGGAGCACCCCGTTGTAGGCGAGGGTTCCGTCGGCCAGGAGGCGGGCGTGGCGGCCGGGTCGGTAGGGCAGGTCCCAGCGGTGGACGGTGCGGCCGTGGATGTCGATGAGGTAGACCTCGCCGGTGCCGGTGAGCGGTGCGTAGAGGGTGTAACCGTCGGACACGGCCGTCTCGTCGAGGGCGATGAGGCCGGTGGGGCGCCGGCGGCGTGAGTTCTGGTCGATCCGGGGCACGTCGGAACTCCTCCTGTTTCAAATTTTCTTTGATGGGGGCAATCGACTTGACGGTAGAGAGGTTGTGTGACGGGCGTGTGTCGGCAGTACGAAACCGCCTCCGGGTTCTCGCCGCACGCCGCGTAAGGTGCCGTCAGGCACCGTCGAGCAGGGCGAACGGCGCCGCGGGGCGGGAAGGGACGGGACAGCCATGGAGGCCGGGAACACACCGCGGGTGGGTGCCGCCGTACGCCGCCGTCGCCGGGCACTCGACCTGACGCTCGCCGAGGTGGCGCGGCGCAGCGGGCTCTCCTCCCCGTTCCTGAGCCAGATCGAGAACGACCGGGCGCGCCCCAGCATGCGCTCGTTGCAGCGGATCGCGGACGCCCTCGGCACCACGGCGGTACAGCTCCTCGCGGCCTCGGACGAGACCCGCACGGTCGATGTGGTGCGTGCCGGCGACGACAGCGGCCTCGACCGGGAGGCGCGTGTCCGGCCGGTGGTGCGCGGCCGCCATCAGCTGCACGCGCTGGAGTTCATCGGCGAGCACGAGGCGGACCGCGAGTTCCGGCATCGCAACGACGAGCTGATGTACGTGGCGGACGGCTCGGTGGAGGTGGAGGCCGAGGGACGGATCCACCGGCTGGGGCGCGGGGACACACTGCTGCTGTCCGGCGGCGTCCGGCACCGCTGGCGCTCCACCGAACCGGGCTCCCGGGTCCTGGTGGTAGCCGTCGGCGACCACGTGGAGGTGGTCGAGTCCTGACGGCGAACACGGCGAACACGACGCGCTGGTATGCCGGTACCGGTCCGGCGCGGCGGTTCACCGTATTCCGCGTCGGCGAGTTCGTCGCTGGCGGAGCATGCGGCACCATGACGGCGGCCGGGCCCCCGACTCGCCGCCTGGACTGGCTGCCCGGTTACGAAGGCTCGGCGCCTGCCCGGGCCGGCAACGCGGCGGCCAAGCGCTGCCGATCGGCCGGGGCACCTACGAGGTCGCCAAGCGTATGGCCGGCCAGGACACCGGCTACGACGGGGGAGCACAGTTCGTCCTCACCCACGAGCCTCCCGACGAGCCGGACCCCACCGTCACGTTCCTCACTTGTGGCATCGAGGAAGCCGTCGCCACGGCACGCAGCGCCGCGGGCGGCAAGAACCTGGAGATCCTCGGTGCCGACGTGGCCGCCCAGTGCCTGCAGCGCGGGCTCGTCGACGAGATCCTGGTGTATGTCCTACCGGTGCTGCTCGGTGACGGCGTCCGCTTCTCGCCCCCAAACCTCGGCAGGATCGACCTGGAACCTTTCGGCAACACCCGGTCGGGCGCCGTCACGCTGCTCCGCTTCCGCGTACGCAAGCAGGCGCGGCCCTCCAGCGGCTGACACCGGCGTGCGTGGTTGTCAGTTCGGGGCGATGGGGCCGCGGTAGGGGAGGGTCTGGCTGTAGACGACGCTCGTGGTGGTGCTGCCGAAGCCGGCGAGTTCGTCCATGAGGGTCTCCAGGTGTTCCATGGAGGTCGCGGCCACCTTCATGGTGTAGCAGTCGTTGCCGGTGGTGCGCAGGCACTCCAGGATCTCGCGGCGTTCGGCGAGGAGGCGGCGCAGTGGTCCGTGGCGGTTGCCCGGATATTTGAGGCGGACGACGGCGAGGACGGGATAGCCGACCTTGGCCAGGTCGATCTCGGCACGGTAGCCCGTGATGATGCCCAAGGCCTCCAGATTGCGGACGCGTTCGGTGGTGGCCGATGGGCTGAGGTTCACGCGGCGGCCCAGTTCGCTGAGGGAGATGCGGGCCTCCCGCTGCAGCTGTTCGATGATCGCCCAGTCGACGTGATCAAGATTCCCGGCCATGTGGCGAAAGTACCAACAAAATCACGGAGAAGCATCAGCTACACAGGGAGGTTTCGGTTCCGTACGCCATGATCACCGGGATAGCCTCGGGCCATGCAACTCGGCGTCAATGTACCGAATTTCGGCCCGGGAACCGATCCCGGCATCCTGCGTGAATGGGCGCGGCTCGCGGAGGGCCTCGGCTTCGGCACCCTCATGGTGTCGGACCACGTGGCGGTCACCCCGGACGTGGCGGAGCGGTACCCTGAGCCGTTCTACGAGCCGTTCACCACGCTGTCGTGGCTGGCCGGTCTCACCACCACGGTGCGGCTGGGCACGACCGTGCTCATCCTGCCGTACCGGCACCCCCTGTTGGTGGCCCGCATGGCTGCCACCCTCCACCAACTGAGCGGCGGCCGCTTCGTCCTCGGGGTGGGCGTCGGCTGGGCCCGGCAGGAATTCGAGGCGCTGGGCGTGCCGTTCACCGCGCGTGGCCCGCTGACGGACGACTGCCTTGGCACCCTCAGGAAGGCCAGGGACGCGGGGCGCCAGGAGGGCGATGTTCCCGTCTGGGTCGGCGGCCACAGCGAGGCGGCCCTGCGGCGCGCCGTGAGGTTCGGTGACGCCTGGCACCCGCTGCGGCTCTCCCTCCCCCACATGCGCGCGGTCCTGCGACGGCACGCGCTGCCCGGGTTCGCGCCCCGTATCACCCTGCGCGTCACCGGCGCACCGGTCGACGCCTCCGACCGGCCCGCCGGCGTCGGCACCGTCGAACAGATCCTCGACGATCTCGACGAGTTGCGCCTGCTGGGCGCGGACACCGTCGTACTCGACCCCTACCACGGAGACCCGGAAGAGACCCGTCGGCCCGACGCGGCATGGCGGGCACTGACCACCGTGGCCACCCACTGGAGCACTCGATCATGATCACCCCGGCCGACGAGGCCCTTCTGCGGCGTGCCATCGGCATCGCCGCCCACGCGGTCACCCTGGGCGACGCCCCGTACGGTTCCCTTCTGGCCGGACCGGACGGCACCGTGCTCACCGAAGCCCATAACACGGTCCGGCGGGACAACGACATCACCGCCCACCCGGAACTGAAGCTCGCCCGCTGGGCTGCCCGCGAACTCGACCCGGACACCGCTGCCCGTACCACCCTGTACACGAGCTGCCAGCCGTGCGGCATGTGCCACGGCGGCATCGTCCGCTCCGGCATCGGCCGGGTCGTCTACGCGCTGTCGACCGAGCAACTCGTCGCGCTCAACCCACCGTCGGGCGCCTGGCCGACGGTGCCGCACGACGGTCCGGCCCTCCACGACGAGGCGCGCGCCCCCGTAGCGGCCTATTACCGGCCCACCCGATGACCACGACCGGCAGTCCGTCCGGCACCCACAGTTTGCATGGGGTCGTTCTTCAAGGAGTGCGAGCATCCGGAGTCTCGGTGGCCGAAGTGTCCGCACCCCTACAAGGTCCGGTACCGGTCAGCGACAGGCAGGCAGACGGAAGAGTCGGGCTACGCAACCCAAGACACAGCAGTCGAGCGTCTGTTGGGGATCTACAACGTCAAGAAGGAGTCGGCCAAGCGAAGGCGCGAAGGCCAGGCCGATGGATGCCACGGCCGAGCCCGTCCAGGAGAGCAGGCGAGCCGTGAAATGCAGCCGATACGGTCTGATGGCCAGGGGGGCGCCTGCCTCCCGGACTCGGGCCGCCCAGCTGATGCGTGGGACAGGGCCCGCTGAACTCCGGTCGTACAGCGGCGCCTTACGCAAGATCCAACTCCGCCCGGAGAACACGAAATCCCGGCAGCGAGACGCCACCGGGAAGGTCGTCCCGACTTCAGAGAGCAACCCGAAGATCGTGTGCCGCAGACGCACCAACAGCCACCCGGCAGAGCCGCCGCGCCGGTGCGCGAACCGGAACCATTGCTACCGCCTACCGCCGCCCCATCCAATACCGCAGCCGTGCTCCACCTGGAGCAGACCGCCACCAAGAGAACTTGCCCTACTGGGACGAAACTCACGGCATTCACAACTGGAACAAGCACATCAAGTGTGAGGCGACCGACCCGGACGGCCGCCGGATCCCCACCCGCCTGGGCAACGACGTGCTGGGCTGGAACCATTTCTCCGGTAAGCACAACATCAAGAAATGCACGCTCGTCAACATTCCTCTCCGGGACAAGGTTGACAAGGTGGAGGGGGCCAACCTCCAGTATTGGGGGTGGGCCTCGGATCGGGCTCACGGTCGCGTCAAAATCATTGTCAAGGCCCGCTACGCTCGCAGGACGGACGACCGCCGCTACGATGCCGGAGAAAGGCAGGTGATCGGTGTGATCACCGCATACTGCAAGGGCATGCGGAAGTGTCCGAACCGGGTGGATGGGTAACCCGGTGAACGAAGACGAGCGTGAGATCGCGGACCTCCAGGTCGAGGTGGCCGCCCTCCTGTCGGACCACGTTTACGCCCCGCTCCTGGAGGACCAGCACGTACGCGGAGTCCTGCCCGCCCCGTCGCAGGCGCCGACCGTCCGGGCAGTGCTGGGTGACCGGGGCGAGACCAGGCCGGAACGGCTGACTGCCTACGAGATCCCCCTCCGGGACGGCACGGACCTGCGCACGCCGCACGACATCGTCGCACTGCTGAGAGCCGCGCACACCGGCACCCACATCTACCCGCGCAGCCGGGTCACCTCGGTCATGGGCATGGACCTCTACCTGGTCGACCCGGCCGATGTGACGGAGGCCCCGTTCACCACGGACGACTGGTCCGCCACACTCCTGCGCTGCCTGGCCCGTCCGACGGATCCGGCCGAGGACCGGCACGGAGCGCGACTGCGCGGCTTCCTGTTCCGCGACGGGGGCGTGCTGCGCCTGTACATGGACAGCGACGAGGTCCCCGGAGTGATCGGCGCCGACGTACGCCCAGGCGGTGCGCTGACCGCTGTGCTGGCGGCTCTGCCGTCACTGCTCGATGAGGAATACCGGATCTCGAAGGACGCGATCGATCCCCACTGTCGGTACGTGGTGGACATCACCGACTGGTGAGTGCACCGCACTTGGCCCGCTCGGCGCTCACGGCTCGGTTCCCTGTCAGAGCCTGGGTTGAGCAACAACGGACAACTGCGATCCGCTGCCAGGGCGAAGCAGTCGTCCCCCGCCAAGGGAGGTTGGACTTCGCCGCACTCCAACGCCGAGCCCGTCACCGGGGTCGCAACGCCGAGCAGGCCGCCGTGGCAGACCCCGCCTACCTGATCACCTTCGACGTACTGGAATCAGACGGCACCAACCTGATGCCGCTGCCCTGCCGGGACAGGCGCGCCCAACTCGGATTCCTCTTCGCCACTGGAGTCCTCGACACGCCTTTCACGCTTTGTCCAGTCACGGCTGACCGGGCGACGGCACAGGACTGGCTCGCCCCGGCCTGGGGAAGCGCAGGCATCGAAGTGTGGTGTTCAAGGGCCTGGACCAGCCATACCTGCCACGCAAGAGGGCGTCCGAACACATAGCGGTTACGGCGTTGAGGTGGTCTTCGGCCTGATCAGCCGATGTGACGCATCGATGATGCATTGAACGCGTCCCATGGAAGGGCGAGTCGACCTGCCAGGTGCGTCGCACCTCGTGCTCGCTCACGGGCGTGGCCCGATCAGCCGTTGCCCGGCACGTACTGAGATCGCCGTCGCCGGGCAGGAGTCCGCGGCGTCCAGCGCACGTTCGTCCTCGGGGATGTCCGCGGCGAGCGGCTCCGCCCGGCCCTCGTCGTCCATCCGGTACAGCTCGGGTGCGATACCGGCGCACATGCCCGATCCCATGCACAGGGCGCGGTCCACCCCGGTCGTCCAGGACACCGCCCTCACCACCCCACCGGCATCTCGCGCGGACCACGGACCAGCATCTGGTCCTTCCACCGCACGTCGCCCGCGAGACGCAGACCGGGGAAGCGTTCGAGCAGGGCCCCCAGAGCCTCCTGAAGCTCCAGCCTGGCGAGCGGTGCGCCGAGACAGTGGTGCACCCCGTGCCCGAACCCGAGATGCTGGACGCCGCTCCGGGTGATGTCGAGCCGGCCGGGGTCCGAGAACTTCAGCGCGTCGCGGTTGGCGGCGCCGATCGCGACCAGGACGGGCTCACCGGCACGGACGAGGGTACCGCCGACCTCCACGTCCTCGGTGGCGTACCTGGGGAAGCTCGCGCCGCTGCCCAGGGGCACGAAGCGCATGAGTTCCTCGACCGCGCCGTGCAGCAGCTCGGGGCTCTTGCGGAGTATCTCCATCTGCTCGGGGTGGTCGAGCAGCGTGTGCACGAAGTTGGGGATCTGCGTGGCCGTCGTCTCGTGGCCGGCGATGAGGATGCCGTCGCACAGATCGACCAGTTCCAGTTCGCTCAGCCGGTCACCGGTGTCACGCGCCTCGATCAGGCCCGTTATCAGGTCGGGCCGCGGGTTGCGCCGGTGGTCCGCCACCAGTCCGGTCATGTAGGCCCGCAGTTCCTGCCTGTTGCGTTCTGCCTCCTCAGCCGTCAGGGAACTGGTGGAGAGCGCCGCGTCGCTCCAGGCCCGAAACCTGGGGCGGTCCTCCTCCGGCACTCCCAGCATGCGGCAGATGACGGCGACCGGGATCGGCAGCGCGTAGTGTTCCACGAGGTCGGCGGGCTGCCCCATGGCCTCCATCCCGTCGAGCAGCCGGTGCGCCAGATCCCGGACCGCCGGACGCAGTTTCTCCACTTGGTGCACGGTGAACGCCTTCGCCACCAGCGTGCGCAGCCGCGTGTGCCCGGGCGGGTCCATGCTGAGGATGCCGCTGTCCTGACTGCCCTCCGAATGACGTGGTGCGTCGTGCCGTAGCGCCTCCGCCCTGCTGAAGCGGCGGTCACCCAGAACCAGGCGCGCGTCGGCATACCGGGTGGCCAGCCAGGCGGGCTCCCCGTACGCCAGACGCACGCGAATCAGGCCCGGTTCCTCCAGCGCCGCCTGGTACGCGTCCGCCAGGCTCAGCCCGTCGGGCTCGTTGAACGGATAGGGAACGGGCTGTTCGGCCGTGACCGTCATGGCGTGACCTCCCGGTCGCTCGGTGGCTGCCACTCGATGGTCACGGCCGCGCGCCGGCGTCGGCAACAGCGCCTTGTCAGCCACCGGACGGCCCCCCGTGGCAGCGCCACCGGACGATGGGGGTCGCTGCCGCCGGACGCCTGCACCTCAGCGTTACGCGGCCTTGCGGACCACCACCGTCCAGCCCGCGCCGACCGCGTCGCCCTGGCCGAGAATCGGCTTTCCAGGCGGCAGGGCTCGTGCGGCCAGTTACGGTCCCGCTTCGCCGCCGTGCGCGTCCGCCCGGCCGGCACCGGCGCCGCAGCGGCCCTGGACGCCGAGCGCTGCCTCGCATCCCACAACACTGCACAGGCCGAGCCGGAGACCGCCGCAGTCCCTGCTTGAGCCCGCATTCAGTTCGGCCCTGTACGGAAAGGGACCGAACGGTGGACTCGTCTGCGATTCTTTGGATTCTCACCGCGCACCGGGCGAAGAGCGGGAAGGACTCGCCCCGTACCCGGCCTCTTCGTTCACCCGGACAATGCTTGCCCCATCACCGGATGGGGCGAGCACAACATCGGCCGACAGAGCCGCGCCGGAACTCCCTCGAAGGCCAGGTGGGCGTTCTGGCCCGCTGTGTCGTAGTGGTCCAGCAGCACGGTCCGTGGCGCGGTGAGTGAGCCGGTGACGGCTCCGATGACGGCCTCGGTCGTGACCCGCTCCTTGTACTTCCGCCGGGAGCGCGTCGGCCGGTACGGCTCATCGAGCCGCTTGAAGCACAGTCCCTCCAGCCCGGCTGTCCGTGCCCGCCCGGCGGATACCGGCCAGGGCACGGACACGCATGTCAGCGGCTGCTGCCCGTGGGTGTCATCGGGTGTGTCAGCAGGTGATGGACAGCGCGTGGCGGAAGACGTTCCCCGGGTCCCACTCGCCCTTGATCCGTTGGAGCCGCGGATAGTTGTCCTTGTAGTAGAGGGTCTGCCAGGGGATGCCGGAGGCGTTCCACTCCGGGTCCTTCAGATCCGTGTCCGGGTAGTTGATGTACGAGCCGTCGCTGTCGCCGTCGATGACCGGGACGCCACCGGTCGCCGCGTACGTCTCCTTGTAGAGCCCCCGCATCCAGTCGACGTGCCGGGCGTCGTCGGCGGGGTCGGCCCAGTAGGTGATGAAGTTGGCCTTGAGGACCGAGTCCCGCTGCGGCATGGCGGTGTCGGCGGGGGCGGGCACGTTGGCGCGGCCGCCGTAGGTGTAGAGGAGCACGGAGGCGTGGCCGTCGTAACCGGGGTCGGACAGCCGCCGGTACAGGGCGGCGATCTGGTCCTCGGAGTAGCCCCGGCGCAGGTAGGCGCCCTTGGACTTGGAGCGGTCGTAGGCCCCGGTCTCGTACGGGTTCTTGAGAGTCTCCTTCAGCCACGGCCCCGTCGCCCGGGTCCTGGTGTGCGCCACGTCCACGCCGACGGTCACCGCGCCGATGTAGTCGTCCACCAAGTCGGCCGCGTTCGCCAGGGTGCCGTCGACCTGGACGTTGAGGCCCACCGTCCCGAGGGCCGCGTTGTGCAGCAGTAGGACGCTGTTCAGGCTGGCGTACGGCCCGCCGTCGCCGTCGTTGTCCGTGTGCCACTGGCCGTGGTTGCGCACGATGCGGGTGAACGCCTCCTCGGTGAGGTCGCTCCACTTCCAGCTGACGGACGCCTTCAGCAGCGCGCCGGGCGGCCTGGGCAGCAGGTCGCCCGGGTTCCCGGTGGCGCCGGGGGTCCTGAACCAGTACTTGGTGACCACGCCGAAGTTGCCGCCGCCCCCGCCGGTGTGGGCCCACCACAGGTCGCGGTGCGGGTCGTCCGCGTCGCTGGTGGCGATCACCGCCCGCGCCTCCCCCGCGCCGTCGACGACCACCACCTCCACCCCGTACAAGTGGTCGACGACCGCTCCGTACTGGCGGCACAGCGCCCCGTAGCCACCGCCCTGCACATGGCCGCCGACGCCCACGGTCGGGCAGGTACCGCCGGGTATCGTCACGCCCCAGTCCAGGTACAGCGTCCGGTACACATGGCCGAGCTGGGCGCCCGCCTCGACGGCGAACGCCTGCCGCTCCTCGTCGAAGTACACGGCGTCCATCTCGGACACGTCGAGCAGCATCCGTACCTGCCCGTCGTCGACCAGCCCGTCCAGGCAGTGGCCGCCGCTGCGGACGGCGATCCGCGCGCCGTCCCGCACCGCCTCCGCGACGGCGGCCGTGACCTGCTCGGTCGTGTGGACGATCCGCACGGAGTCCGGCTTCCCGACGAAGCGGCCGTTGTACCCGCGGGCCGTCAGGTCGCCGTACCGGAAGTCGTCCGGGGTGACGGTGACCGCGGGCGGGGCGCCCGCCGCCCGGCCCGTCTCCCCGGCGGTGTCCGGCGCGCCCGCGTACGCGGGTCCCACGGTGGTGAGCGCGGCGACCGTGCCGCCGGCTCCGGCGCCGAGGAACCCGCGGCGCGTCAGTGCTGACATCTGCATCTCCCCGTTCTCAGCGATCTTGTTTCTCAGGGCTCGTGCTTCCGGGCGGTCGTCCTTCCCAGGGGTCGTGCCGGGTGTGCCCGGTCGTCTTCCGGCCGGCCGGGCGGGCACGCCGCCGGCACCTCGCGGGGCGGCCGGAACGAGAAGGTGCTGCCCTCCGCCAGCACCATCCGCAGCAGGGCGTCCCACAACCTGCGCAGCCGCCGGTCCAGGTCGGCCCCCTCCACCGCGAGGGAGAGCAGCCGCATCCCGGTGAGCGCCTCCACGAAGACGTGGGCGATGTCCACGGGCAGCAGGTCCGCCCGTATCTCCCGCTGCCGCTGGGCCAGCGCGAGGAACTCCGTGACCAGGGAGAGCCACCGCAGTTCCGCGCCGTGCGTGCCCTCGCCGTCGGGCTCGCCCTCCACCCGGAGGCGGAACCCGGCCCGGGCGACGGGGTCGTGCGCCATGCGGCACGCGGCCTCGTAGGAGAACTCGACGAGGCCCCGCAGCCCGCTGCGCTCCCGCACCCGGACGGCCATCGCCAGGGCCGGCCAGATGTCGTCCTCCAGTTCCAGGACGGCGGCGGCCAGCTGCTCCTTGGAGTCGAAGTGGAAGTAGAGCGCCCCGCCGGTCACGCCGGCTTCCCGGCTGATGTCGGCGACGCTCGTCCTGTGGTATCCGTGTGTGCCGAAGCCTTCCGCGGCCGCGAGGAGGATTCGGCTCCGTGTGCTCTCGCCTCTCGACAGCAGAACGCACTCCTTCCGTTACGCCGTCCGGCCGGCCCGCGGTCGGCGCGGAACGCCGTCCGGCCGGCGGACGGTCAGCGCGGAGAGGCGTCCGCGCCCACGGCCGGCATCGGGGTGCCCGTCAGCTCCTCGCTGAGCCGGCGCAGGCGGGCGCGCGCGCCCTCGTCGTGCGCCTGCGCGTGGGCGCGCGCCACCTGCGAACGGTTCACGTAGAGGCCGCTGTTCCTGGCGTACTCGGGGTCCGTGACCAGGCGCGCGGTGTTCCGCACACCCTCCGCGACCGTGCTCTGCGGGGTGAAGAGATGCGTGACGATCTTGGTCGGCATGTACGAGGCGGGGTGCAGGGAGTTGACCGTCACCCCGGTACCGTCGAGCACGTCCGCCAGGTCCATGGTGAGCATGATCTGGGCGAGCTTGGCCTGGCAGTAGGCCTGGCCCCCGCTCCAGCCGCTGCGCAGCATGACGTCGTCGAAGTCGATGGGGGCCTGGCCCGCCGAGGTCACGTTGACGATCCTGGCAGGCGCGGAGTCGACCAGCAGCGGGGCCAGCCGGCAGCTCAGGATGTACGTGGAGAGGTAGTCGACCTGGAAGGTCAGCTCCAGCCCGTCCCGGCTCTCCCGGCGGTCGAGTTCGACCCCCATGCCCGCGTTGTTGACCAGGACGTCGATCCGGGGCCGGGACAGCAGCCGGTCGGCGAGCGACTGGATCTCGGCGAGCGAGGAGAAGTCGGCCCGCTCGTAGCTCAGCCGCTCGTTGCCCGTGGCGGCCCGCAGCTCCGCGAGAAGCTCCTGGCCCTTTTCCTCGCTGCGCCCGTGCAGGACGAGTTCGGGTCCCAGCGGGGCCAGTTCATGGGCGAGCGCACGGCCGAGCCCGTCGGTCGCGCCGGTGATGACGATGGTCTGGTCCGCGATGGACGTCATGTCGTACCTCCGGTAACGGGCAGGACCCTGCCCGGTGGATGACGCGCCCCCACGACGGCCCGTACGGCCGCCAGGAGGTCGCGTGGTTCACGTGCTGCGAGTGGTACGTGTGGTGTGCGCCTCGGGCGCGTGATGCGAGTCGGGCTCGCGGTGCAAGTCGTACGTGTGGTGCCCGGCCGTGCGGGTGCGAGGTGGTGGGCGCCCGGAACGCGATCCCCGGAAGGGGCGTCCCGGGCGGTGCCCCGGGCGGTGGGCGTCCCGGCCGGGGTGGCCCGGACGGGGATGTCCGGAGCCGGAGCCCGGACGGGGCCCGGACGGGGCCCGGACGGGGATGTCCGGAGCCGGGGCCCGGAGGGGCGTCCGGAGCGGGGCGCGGGGTCAGGGGGCGAGGGCCGCTCCCCCGCCGTCGAGCCGCGCGGCCACCGCGACGGTGTCGGCGATGGCCGCCGCGTACCCCCGGTCCAGCGATACACGGTCGAAGAGCAGCCGGTACCACATCGGACCGAACACCAGATCGATGAGGAACTCCTCGTCGGGGTGGCTGACCTCACCGCGATCCCGGGCACGCCGGATGATCTTCGCCACCTCCTCGCGGCGCGGGCCGGTCAGCCGCTTCCAGAGCAGTTCGGTGAAGTCCTCGTCCTGGAGCGCCTCACTGATCAGCGCCCGGTTCAGCACCCCGCTGACCCCCTGCTGGGCGGCGAAGGTCGCCGTCAGCAGCACACAGATGTCGTCCCGCAGCGAGCCGGTGTCGGGGGTCGGCAGCCGCGCGGCGGCGAACCACGCCAGTGCGTCGAGGATCGCCTCGCCCTTGCCGCCGTAGCGCCGGTAGACGGTCTGTTTGGACACCCCGCTGCGCGCGGCGATGCCCTCCATGGTGACGCCGGGCGCGCCTGCCTCGGCGGCGAGTTCGAGGGTGGCACGACGAATGGCGTCGTCTACGGCCGGATCACGAGGACGTCCTGTCATGGAACCCACCTTAAGACCTCTAGATACGGTGCGGTGCGTATCGTAATCACGAACAGGCGGCTCCTGCCAAGCCCGAAGCCTCCTCAAGTGCGCCCCGAGCCCCGCCCGGTCGTCCGGCCACCCTCATCGACGCCCGCGAATATGCTGTTCAGGCCCCATTAACGCGGGATTTCACGCCCTCGACGACCGGGCGGCGCATCCGATGTGCGGACATCGGCGGCGCCTTCCAATCCGCCATTGACATACGGACACGGCGCGTGCTGGTATTGCAATACGCAACGCTCCGTATTGGAAGGAGGACGGATGTCTTCCCGTGGCTCCACCCCGGCGTTACTCGCGCTGGCGCTCGGCTACTTCACCCTGGGAACCACCTCGCTCGCCGTGGTGGGCCTCAGCGCGCCCATGGGCGACGGTCTCGACGTCGCGCCGGCCCGTATCGGACTCCAGGTCACCGTGTTCGCGCTGACCTTCGCCATCGCCGCTCCCCTCGCCCCGATGGCACTCGGCCGGATGGGCCGGAAGCAGGTCCTGCTGCTGGGCATGGCCCTGCTGACCGCCGGCTCGGTGGCGGCGGCACTCGCCCCCAACTACGCCTTCCTCACCGGCGCCCGCGTCGTCGCCGCCCTGGGTGCGGCGATATTCGGCCCCGCCTCTTCCGCGGCCGGATCGCTGATCGTCCCCGAGGAGCGGCGTCAGCAGGCCCTCGCCGTGGTGTTCGGCGGCATGACCGCGGCATCCGTCCTCGGCGTTCCGCTGGCGTCCTTCCTCGGGGACGTGCTCGGCTGGCGGCAGGCCCTCATCGGCGTGGCCGTCCTGTCCGGGGTCGCCCTCGTGGGTGTGGCCGTCCTGATGCCCGGGCTCGACCCCGGACCGCGCCCGACGCCCGCCGCGTACCGCGGTGTGCTGGCGACGCCCGGCGCGCTGCCCACCGTGGGCACCACCCTGCTCTTCATGGCGGCGCAGTTCACGGTCTACGGCATCGCCGGCGCCTATGTGGCCGACCGGTTCGACGCCTCGTCCGGCTATGTGACGGCGACGCTGCTCGCGTTCGGCATCGTCGGTGTCCTGGGCAACGGCTTCGCCAGCAGGGCGACCCGCGCCATCGGCACCACCCGCACCGTCTCCCTGACCGTCGCGGGCGTGGCCGTCGCCTTCGCCGCGCTCCTCGTCGCCCCCGACGCGGCCATCGGCGGCCTGCTGCTCTTCGCGCTCTGGGCCTTCTTCAGCCAGCTCTACCAGGCGCCCCAGCAGGCGCGGCTGGTGGCGCTCCTGCCCGAGCAGCGCGGTCTGCTGCTCGCCCTCAACGCCTCGGCCCTCTACCTGGGCATGAGCCTCGGCAGCTTCATCGGCAGCACCGGCCTGCCCGCCTGGGGCTCCGGCATCCTGCCGGCCACCGGGCTCGGCCTGCTCCTGTTCGCCGGCGCCACCCACTACCTGTCGGTCCGCAAGGCCGAGACGGCGCCCCGGCCGGTGCCCGTCTCCTCCTGACCCGCCGGTCCGGCCTCACCACCAGTTCTCCGGTGACCGCCCGGACGCCAGCCGTCCGTCCGGCCACCGGCACCACCCGCATACCTCGACGAAGGAATGAGTCCACCATGACGACGAACCACGTGAAGCTCGCGCACGACTACCTGGAGCAGGTCTGGAACCAGGGCCGCACCGACCAGGCCGCCGACTACCTGGCCGAGGACCTGATCCAGCACAACCCGAACCTGCCCGACGGCCGCAAGCCGCTCGTGGAGTTCATCGAGGGCCTGCGCCAGCAGGTGCCGGACGGCCGCTTCGAGATCCGTCGCAGCGCCGCCGAGGGCGACCTGGTCTTCGTGCACAGCCTGTTCACCACGGGCCCCGAGGACCGCGGCACCGCGGTCGTCGACATCTTCCGGATCGCCGACGGCGCGATCGTGGAGCACTGGGACCTGCGCGAGAGCGTCCCCGAGAACACGGTCAGCGGTCACGAGATCGTCTGACCCACCACACGCGCCGTCCCCGCCACCGGCGGGGACGGCGTACCACGGGCCGCGTCACATCCCCCGTCCGCGGCCCGGCCGTCCGCCCCGCCGGTCCACCACGACCGGCGGGGCGCACCGGTGTCCCGAGGCGGAGGCGGCGGGCCCGTACGGCACGGCACACGCGTGCGGGGCGCGGCACACCAGTACCGGCACGGCACACGCGAACGCACGTCACACGCGTACGGCACGGCACACGCGAACGCACGGCGCGGCAGGCGCGTAC